>NZ_JASHIN010000039.1:0-24971 GCF_030733705.1 Roseovarius sp. MMSF_3298 | reverse complement strand
ACGGCGCCCTCGGCGACACCTCCACACTCGCAGACCCCTCCGTCGTCGACGACCTCATCGACAACAGAATGAACAAGGGGGAATGATCATGGACGGCGCAAAGAGACCCCAAACCGCCCCGGTCCTGATCCTGCTCGGGCCGCCGGGCGCCGGCAAGGGCACACAGGCCCGCCTTCTGGAAGAGAAGAATGGCTTCGTGCAACTTTCCACCGGCGACCTGCTCAGGGCCGCCGTCGCCGCGGGCACCCCGGCGGGCCGCGAGGCCAAGGCCGTCATGGAAGCGGGCAATCTGGTCAGCGACGATATCGTCATCGCCATCCTGCGCGACCGCCTGGCCGAGCCTGATTGCGCCGCCGGTGTCATCCTGGACGGCTTCCCGCGCACCACCGTACAGGCCGAGGCGCTCGACACCCTTCTGACCGAGACAGGCCAGAAGATCGACGCCGCCATAAGCCTCGAAGTGGACGATGCCGCCATGGTCGACCGCATCTCGGGTCGCTTTACCTGCGGCGGCTGCGGCGAGGGCTACCACGACAGCTTCAAGCCCACGGCCAAGCCCGGCATCTGCAACAATTGCGGCGGCACGGAGATGATCCGCCGCGCCGACGACAACGCCGAAACCGTCGCACAACGGCTGGAGGCGTATCACGCCCAGACCGCGCCGTTGATCGACTATTACCAATCCAAGGGCGCGCTTTCCCGCGTGCCCGCAATGGGCCCGATCGACGAGATCGCCGCCCAGCTGGACACCGTCCTGTCGCAACGGGCGACATGACGAAACGCCGGTCGGGCCGCATGACGCGGCCCGGCCATTTCACTAGGAGGAGGGACCCCAAAATGTCTCTGGACAAAACAAGCGCACAGTACTGGAAAGCCAATGTGCGTCTCATCCTGATCAGCCTCGTCATCTGGGCGCTGGTCTCTTTCGGGTTTGGGATCGTCCTGCGCCCGCTCATTTCGGGCATCGAGGTCGGCGGCGCCGACCTTGGCTTCTGGTTCGCCCAGCAAGGCTCGATCCTCGTTTTCCTGGCGCTGATCTTTTTCTACGCCTGGCGGATGAACAAGCTCGACCGTGAATACGGCGTGGACGAGGTGTAAGTCATGGATCAGTTTACTCTCAACCTGCTGTTCGTGGGCGCCTCCTTCGCGCTCTATATCGGCATCGCGATCTGGGCCCGCGCGGGCTCGACCGCGGATTTCTACGCCGCCGGGCGCGGAGTGCACCCGGTCACCAACGGGATGGCCACCGCGGCCGACTGGATGTCGGCAGCGTCCTTCATCTCGATGGCCGGCCTCATCGCGTTCACCGGCTATGACAACTCGTCCTTCCTGATGGGCTGGACGGGCGGCTACGTGCTCTTGGCCCTGCTGCTTGCTCCCTACCTGCGCAAGTTCGGCAAGTTCACCGTGTCCGAGTTCATCGGCGACCGCTTCTATTCGCCCACCGCGCGCCTCGTGGCCGTGATCTGCCTGCTGGTGGCCTCCATCACATACGTGATCGGGCAGATGCAGGGCGTGGGCATCGCCTTTGGCCGCTTCCTCGAAATCGACGCCTTCTGGGGTCTGATGATCGGGGCCTGCGTGGTCTTCGCCTACGCCGTGTTCGGCGGCATGAAGGGCGTGACCTACACCCAGGTGGCGCAATACTGCGTGCTGATCCTGGCCTACACGATCCCGGCCGTGTTCATCTCGCTGCAACTGACGGGCAACCCGATCCCGGCGCTCGGCCTCTTCGGCGATACGTCGGATGGCGAGCCGCTGCTGGCCAAGCTGGACCAGATCGTGACCGATCTCGGCTTTGCCGAATACACGGCGGCGCATGGCTCGACCATCAACATGGTGCTCTTCACCCTGTCGCTGATGATCGGCACCGCCGGTCTGCCCCACGTCATCATGCGCTTCTTCACCGTGCCGCGCGTGTCCGACGCCCGCTGGTCCGCCGGCTGGACGCTGGTCTTCATCGCGCTGCTTTACCTGACGGCCCCGGCCGTGGGCGCGATGGCGCGGCTCAACATCTCGGAACTGATGTGGCCCAACGGCACCGACGGCGCCGCCGTCAGCGTCGAGCAGATCGAATCCTCGCCCGAATACGCCTGGATGGCCACATGGGAGGCGACCGGCCTCCTGGGCTGGGAAGACAAGAACGGCGACGGCATGATCCAGTACTACAACGATGCCAATGCCGAGCTTCAGGAAAAGGCCGAGGCGAACGGTTGGCAGGGTAACGAGCTCACGAACTTCAACCAGGACATCCTGGTGCTCGCCAACCCGGAAATCGCCAACCTGCCCGGCTGGGTGATCGGCCTCGTGGCTGCCGGTGGCCTTGCCGCCGCGCTCTCCACGGCGGCGGGTCTGCTGCTGGCCATTTCCTCGGCCGTCTCGCACGACCTGCTGAAGGGTCAGCTGACCCCGAACATGTCCGAACGATCCGAGCTTATGGCGGCACGTGTCTCGATGGCCGCGGCAATCGTGGTGGCGGTCCTTCTGGGCCTCAACCCGCCAGGCTTTGCCGCGCAGACGGTGGCGCTCGCCTTCGGGCTTGCGGCGGCCTCGATCTTCCCGGCGCTGATGATGGGGATCTTCTCGACCCGCATCAACAACACCGGCGCGGTCGCAGGCATGCTGGCAGGTCTCACGGTGACGCTGCTCTACATCTTCCTGCACAAGGGTTGGTTCTTCATTCCCGACACCAACATCTTCACCGATGCCGATCCGCTTCTGGGTCCGGTCAAGTCGACCTCCTTCGGCGCAATCGGGGCTGCGGTCAACTTCGCGGTGGCGTTCTTCGTCGCCAGCATCACGAAGGAGACCCCGCAGGAGATCAAGGACCTCGTCGAAAGCGTCCGCGTCCCCCGTGGCGCCGGCGCCGCCGTCGAAGGCCACTAAGATCAACGATGGCCCCGCCGCGACACGTGACGGCGGGGCTTTCGCTTCAACTTCGGTCCGGCCCGCGCCAAGGTGGGCCCGACCACCCCCTCAAGAGGCTCCGACCATGCCCCTTTCGAGCGATCTGACTCAGTTCCTGCGCTCCGTTCACCCTTATGACAGCCTGGATGACAGCGATCTCGATGACCTGTCCACGCGCTGCGACGCCGCCGATTTTGCCGCCGGCGCGGACATCTTCAACCTGGGTGACACTGTCGACAGCCTTTACATCGTCGTCACCGGCGAAATCGAGATAAAGGACGAGGCAGACGTCCAGCTGTCCCTGCTCGGCCCCCGCAATTCCTTTGGCGAACGCGCGCTTCTGCGCGAGGATGTCGCCAGCCGCACCGCCACCGCCCGCTCCGACGCCACCCTGATCGTGATGCCCGCGGACGCCCTTTTCGCCCTCATCAAATCCTCCGCCAAGGTCGCGCGGTTCTTCGACCGGCGCCGCCCGGCGCGCAGCGACCGCAAGGACCTCACGACCTTGCGCGTGGCCGAGTTGATGACCCGCGACCCGCTCACTTGCACGCCCGACACACCGATCCGCGACGCGGCGGCGCGAATGCACGATCACCATATCTCGTCGATCTGCATCACCGAAGGCGGCGACCTGCGCGGCATTCTCACCGTGCGTGACGTGAACGGCAAGGTCGTGGCCCAAGGCACCGATCCCGCCGCCCCCATCTCCGGCATCATGACCCAAAGCCCCATGACGCTGGAACCCGATGCGCTCGGCACCGATGTGCTGCACCTTATGATGGAACGCGGCATCGGCCATGTGCCCATCACCGACGGCACGCAACTGGTCGGCATCGTCACCCAGACCGACCTCACCCGCGTGCAGGCGCTGTCGTCGGGCGCGCTCGTGGGCCGCATCGCCCGCGCAGACGACGCCGCCGCCATGGCCCGTGTCACCGCCGAGATCCCGCAACTTCTGGCCCAGCTTGTCGGCTCGGGCAACCGCCATGACGTGGTTACGCGGCTCATCACCGATATCGCGGACACCGTCACCCGCCGCCTGCTCACCCTGGCCGAGGCAAAGCTCGGCCCCCCGCCCGTGCCCTATCTCTGGCTCGCCTGCGGCTCTCAAGGCCGGCAGGAACAGAGAGGCGTTTCGGATCAGGACAACTGCCTGATCCTGTCGGATGACGCCACCGACGCCCACATGCCTTACTTCAACAGCCTCGCCAAATTCGTCAGCGACGGTCTGGATACCTGCGGCTACTTCTACTGCCCCGGCGACATGATGGCGACCAACCCGCGATGGTGCCAACCCTTGCGCGTCTGGCGCAGCTATTTCGACGACTGGATCGCCCGCCCCAACCCCGAGGCGCAGATGCTGGCCAGCGTCATGTTCGACCTGCGCCCCATCGGTGGCGACACCACGCTCTTTGAATCGCTGCAAACCAACACGCTCGCGAAGGCCGCGAAGAACTCGATCTTCACCGCGCACATGATCTCGAATTCGATCAAGCACCAACCACCGCTGGGCCTGCTGCGCGGGCTGGCCACCATCCGCTCGGGCGAGCATCGCCGTCGCATCGACCTCAAGCATAACGGCGTCGTGCCGGTGACCGACCTCGGCCGCATCTATGCGCTGCAAGGCCAGTTGCGGCAGGTCAACACCCGCGCCCGGCTCGAGGCCGCCCAGGCCGCCGGTCACCTCTCCACCTCGGGCGGTGCCGACCTGCTGGATGCCTACGACCTTATCGCCACCATGCGGCTCGACCACCAGGCAGCACAGGTCAAGGCGGGCGACCTGCCCGACAACTTCCTCGACCCCTCCACCCTCTCGGATTTCGAGCGCAGCCACCTGCGCGACGCCTTTGTCGTGGTCAAGACGATGCAATCCTCGGTATCGTCGGGCAAAGGCATGTTAGGGTAGACGTATGTTCATAGAACTCATCGCCACCATCTTCGCGGGCGTCGCCGCCGCAGGGCTGTTGATGATCGTCAACATCGCCTTGGGCCGTCGCCTGCCGCGTTGGCTCACGCCCGTGGCGGCGGGTCTCGGCATGATCGCCGCGACCATTTCCAACGAATACACCTGGTACGACCGCACCGCCGAAGCGCTGCCCGAAGGCATGCAAATCGCCGTCACGATCGACGAGCAAAGCTGGATTCGCCCCTGGACCCAGATCTGGCCCTATACCGAACGCTTCGCCGCCGTCGATACCGGCAACGCCCGGCGCAATGCCAACCAGCCCGGCCAGACCATCGCCGACATCTACTTCTTCGGCCGCTGGGCGCCGGTCAACAAGGCACCTGTCCTCTTCGACTGCACCGAGAACCGCTCGGCCCTGCTGATCGACGGCGCGGACTTCGCCGAGGATGGCAGCGTCCGCGACGCCGACTGGCAACCCCTGCCCGAGGACGATCCGCTGCTCGGCATCGTCTGCGAGACCTGACATGTTCACCCGGCTCAGCCTCCGCCTGCGCAACTTCCTCTTTTTCTGCCTTCTGGCGGCGGGCGCGGTGGCACTGGCAGGCGCAGCGCTCTGGTTCGGCTGGTCGCGGGCCGGCGGCACATTGCCGACCGCACCGTTCCTCACCGCCTTCATCGCCTTCGCGCTTCTCAACACCGCGCTTCTGGTGGGCGTCTGGCTGCTCTTCGACGAAAACTTCGCCAAGCCGATCGAGATGCTGTCCGCCAACCTCCGCCTGCGCGCCCATTCCGGCGTCGACACGGAGCTCTGCCCCGAAAGCACCAAATATCTCGGTGATCTCGCCCCTGCCGCCGATGCCGTCACCCGCACGCTCGGCGCGGGCGTCATGGACACCGCCGCACAGGTCGCCCGCGAAACCGAACGCCTGCGCACCGAGGCCAAGCGCCTCACCTCTCTGCTGACCGAAATCCCCGTCGCCACCATCCTCGTGAACCCGGCCCAGGAAATCGTGCTCTATGACGGGCAGGCCGCCGACATCCTGTCCCAGATCGCCCCGCCCCGCCTCAAGGCGCCGCTCAAGGACTATTTCGACGCGGCTAGCCTCGCCGCCGCGCAGGACCAACTGACCCGGACCGGGGCCGAAACCTCGACCGAGTTGCACGACCATTCCGGCGCCCGACGCTACAAGGTCCGCCTGAAACCCCTTGGCGAAGGCGGCTACATGCTGCTTCTCGACACGCAGGAAACCGAGGTCGACCCCACCAGGGCCCGCCCGCTGGTCTATGACTTCGCCCTGATGGAGACTGCCCAGGCCTGCGATATCCTGGACGCCCCGCTGGACACCCTGTGTTGCGTCGCGTTTGACACCGAAACCACGGGCCTGTCGCCCACCGAGGACCGCGTGATCCAGCTTGGCGCAGTGCGCATCCTCAACGGCCGCATCGTCGAGGGCGAAGTCATCGACACCTATGTCGATCCGGGGCGCCCGATCCCGCCCGCCTCGACGAAAATACACCGCATCACCGATGACCACGTGCAGGGCGCGCCAGACTTTGGCACCGTGGGCCGCGATTTCCACCATTTCGCCCGCGACGCCGTGCTGGTGGCGCATAACGCGCCCTTCGACATCGCCTTCTTCCGCCGCTCCGCCGACCGGATGGGTGTCGCGTGGGATCACCCCGTGCTCGACACCGTGCTGTTGTCGGCGGTGGTCTTTGGCAACACCGCCGAACATTCCCTCGACGCCCTCTGCGACCGCCTCGGGGTGACCATCCCCCCCGAGATGCGCCACACCGCGCTTGGCGATGCCCAGGCAACAGCACAGGCGTTGGTGAAACTCATCCCCCTGCTTCAGGGCAAGGGCCTGACCACCTTCGGGCAAGTCATCACCGAGACCCGCCGCCATGGCCGCCTGATCCAGGATCTCAATACCTCGCACGGCTGATCCGCGATCCGGATGGACACCCTCGCCATCTGTGATAGCACCGTGCCCGGACCCAACCGCGCGGATCACAGCCCATGAAGACCTTCCCTCCCGAACGCATCGTCTGCCTGACCGAGGAAACCGTCGAAACCCTTTACCTCCTGGGCGAACAGGACCGCATCGTCGGCGTTTCGGGCTATGCCGTGCGCCCCAAGGGCGTGCGGCAGGAAAAGCCCCGCGTCTCGGCCTTCACGTCTGCCGACATCCCCAAGATCCTCGCGCTCCAGCCGGACCTCGTTCTGACCTTCTCCGACCTTCAGGCCGACATCGCCGCCGCGCTTCTGCGCGAAGGCATCGCCGTCATGGGCTACAACCAGCGTGACCTGCACGGCATCCTGGCCATGATCCGCCACTTGGGCGCCACCGTCGGGCAAGAGGCCAAGGCCGCCCAACTGGTCGATCACTACCGCGACCGGCTGGCACAGATCGCCGCCAACGCCAGCGGCAAGCCGCGCCCCCGCGTCTATTTCGAGGAATGGGACGAGCCGATGATCTCCGGCATCGGCTGGGTCTCGGACCTGATCGAGATCGCCGGCGGGCAAGACGCCTTCCCCGAACTGGCGACCAAGGACAAGGCCCGCGACCGCTTCGTCACCTCCGATCAGGTCATCGCCGCCGCGCCGGACATCATCATCGGCTCGTGGTGCGGCAAGAAGGTGCGCCCCGAGAAAATTGCCGCCCGCCCGGGCTGGGACGCCATTCCGGCCGTCCGGGACAATCGCATCTTCGAGATCAAGTCGCCCCTCATCCTGCAACCCGGCCCCGCGGCACTGACCGACGGGCTCGACGCGATCGTGGCGGCGCTGGCATGAGCCGCAAGGCCGTCCTGTCCTGGAGTTCCGGCAAGGACGCCGCCATGGCGCTCCATGTCGCCCGCACCCAGGGTGCGCTCGACATCGTCGCCCTTGTCAGCAATTTCAGCGCCGCCGACGACCGCGTCAAAACCCATGGCAGCCAGCGCAATATCGTTCGCGCGCAGGCCGAGGCCCTCGGCCTGCCGCTGGTGGAAATCGACCTGCCCGACCCCGCGCCCAACGACGCCTTCATGACGCTCACCGGCAACGTGGCAACGCAATTTGCGGATGAGGGCGTCACCGACTGGGTCTTCGGCGACCTCTTCCTTCAGGACATCCGCGACTGGCGCACCGCGCAGATGGCGACCCTCGGCGTGAGCTGCCACTACCCGATCTGGGGCCACGACACCGCCCGCCTTGCCCAGGACATGCTGGCAGCCGGGCTCGAGGCCTTCGTGGTCGCCGCCGACACGTCCCGCCTGCCCACCACGCTGTGCGGCGCCCGCTTCGATGCCGCCTTCCTGTCGGCCCTGCCCGACACCGTCGACCCCTGCGGCGAGAACGGCGAATTCCACACGCTCGTCGCCAATGCCCCCGGCTTTGCCGCGCCATTGTCGCTCGAACGCGGCGCGACCATTCAGCGCGACGGCATGGCGTATACCGATTATCGGCTGCTCCGCGGATGATTTGCAGCTTGCCAAAGGCCAAGTTAAGCTACGTATCGTACCTATGCGCGAGACCCCTCTACCCCTCGACGACATGATCGTCTGCCCGCAATGCGATGCGGCCTACAGCCTGCGCCGGCCCGATGTCGGCGAGCGGGCGCGCTGCGCGCGCTGCGGCACGGCGCTGATCACGCCCCGGCGCAAGGCCGGGCTCCAGATAATCGCGCTGTCGCTCACCGTGGCGATCCTGATTGTCGCGGCCACCGTATTTCCGTTCCTGACGATCACGGCGGCGGGCACGTCGAACTCCGTCTCGATCCTCGACGCGGCATTGGCCTTCAGCGACGGCCCCCTCATCGCGCTGTCGCTGGCCACGGCGGCGCTGATCGTCTTCATCCCGCTGGCGCGCGTGCTTCTGTCGATTTACGTGCTTGTCCCCATCGTGCTGGACCGCCCCCCGGCGCGCGGCGCCACGCAGGCGTTCCGCCTGTCCGAGGCGATGCGGCCCTGGTCCATGGCCGAGATCTTCGCCATCGGTTGCGCGGTGGCCCTGGTCAAGATCACGGACCTTGCCGATGTCGGCTTCGGGCCCGCCTTCTGGATGTTTTGCGCCTTGGTCTTTCTTGTTGTGGTTCAGGACAATTTCCTGTGCAGGTGGTCAGTATGGAACTCGCTGGAAAAACCGAAAACATAAAAAGCGCCCGCGAGCTGGGCCTCGTCGCCTGCACCCGCTGCACCAAGGTCTGGCCCGCCGGAACCGAAACCTGCGGCCGCTGCGGCAAGCACCTGGAATCCCGCGACACCACCAGCCTGCAACGGGTCTGGGCCTACTGGATCGTGGGTTTCCTCTGCTACATCCCCGCCAACATGTACCCGATGCTGCAAACCCGCACGCTTCTGACCGTGCAGGAGGACACCATCGTCGGCGGCGCGATCGAGCTTTTTCACTACGGCTCGCCCGGCGTGGCGCTCATCATCCTCATCGCCAGCGTCGCCATCCCCGTGGCCAAGTTCCTGGCCATCGCCTTTCTTGCCATCTCGGTCTTGCGCGTCTCCAGCATATCCATGCACCAGCGCCAGCTTCTCTACGAAGTGGTTGAATACATTGGCCGTTGGTCCATGATCGACATATTCGTGGTTGCTATCATGTCGTCGCTGGTGCAGTTGAATACACTGGCCGCGATCACACCCGGCCGCGCCAGCCTGTTCTTTGCCCTATCGGTTATCTTCACCATGCTTTCTGCCCAAGCCTTCGACAGCCGGATGATCTGGGACGTCCAATCCGGCAACCCCGATGCGCCCGACACGTCGGACAGCAACGCCACGTCGGACCGGACCGCCACATGAGCGACACACCTCCTCCCTTGCAGGTCGAACACCAGCGCAAGTCGCGCCTCAGCCGTGTCTCGATCGTCTGGATCATCCCGGTACTCGCCATCGTGATTGCCCTCGCCGTCGCTTGGCAGACCTACAGCGAGCGGGGCCCCGTGATAGAGATCAGGTTCGAGAACGGTGCCGGTATCGCCGAACGCGAAACCGAGCTTCGCTATCGCGACGTTGCCGTCGGCGTGGTCGAGGAAGTGCGCTTTTCCGAAGATCTCGCCTCCGTGGTCGCCGCCGTGCGCGTCGACAAGGACGTGGCCGCGTTCATCGACGTCTCCGCCAGCTTCTGGATCGTCCGCCCCGAGGTCACGGCCCGCGGCATCACCGGCCTCGATACCGTGCTGTCGGGCGTCTATATCGAAGGCACCTGGGACAGCAAGCCGGGCACGCCGCAAACCAGCTTCGACGGACTGACCGATGCGCCGCTCTTCCGTCCCGGAGGAAACGGTCTGGAAATCGTCATGCGCACCACTCCCGACGGCACAATGACCGACGACAGCCCGATCACCTTCCGCGGCATCGAAGTGGGCCGCGTCGGCAAGGCCAGCATCTCCCCCCAGGGCAACTATGCCGTGGCCGAGGCGCTGATCTACGAGCAACACACCGGCCTCATCTCCTCCCGCACCCGGTTCTGGGAAACCTCCGGCTTCACCTTCTCCGTCGGACCGCAGGGCGCCGAAATCGACTTTTCCTCGATCGCCACGCTGGTCAGCGGCGGGCTGACCTTCGACACCTTCGTCTCGGGCGGCGAGCCGGTGGACAACGGCACCGTGTTCGAGGTCTATGCCACAGAGGAAGAGGCCCGCAACAGCCTCTTCCAGGCCGCCGATGTCGAGACGCTGGAAGCCCGCGTCGTGTTCGACGAGAACGTCTCGGGCCTCGCCGTCGACGCCCCGGTGGAAATCAACGGCCTCAAGATCGGCGAGGTCCAAAGCGTGCTCGGCGTGATCGACGAGGAAGAATTCGGCGACAGCCGCGTGCGCCTCAGCGTCGTGCTGGCGATCCAGCCGGCCCGCCTCGGCCTGCAGGACGACGTCACGCCAGAGACCGCCCGCGAGTTTCTCGCGGACCGCGTCGCAGGCGGCCTGCGCGCCCGGCTGACCAATGCAAGCATTCTGACCGGCGGGCTCAAGATCGACCTGGTGCAGGTCGACGACGCCGAACCACAGACGCTGGAAACCCCCGAGGATGCCCTGCCGATCATCCCCACCACCGAAAGCGACATCGTCGATGCCGCCGCCACGGTCGAGGGCGTGGTCAACCGCATCAACAACCTGCCGATCGAGGAACTGCTGGGCAGCGCCATCGACTTTCTCGACAGCGCCCAGGCGCTCGTGGCCAACGAGGATCTTCAGGAAACCCCCGGCGAGGTCCGCGCTATCCTGTCCGAGATCCGCACGATCGTCGCCTCGGAGGATGTCCAGAACATTCCCGTGGCACTCAACGCGTCCGTCACCCGCCTCGAGTCCCTTCTCGCCGAGATCGAGGAAACCGAGCTCGCCTCGCGCCTCGTCAATGCCGTCGACGCCGCCGCCGACGCTGCCGAAGGTGTGACCACCTCGGTCGAGGGCATCCCGGCCCTCGTCGAACAGATCGAGGCCGTCGCCGCCAAGGCCGAGGCCCTGCCGGTCGAGGATCTGGCCAACCAGCTGACCGAGCTGGCCGCCGCAGCCGAAGGCATCCTCGACACCGAGGCCGCCCGCCAGCTGCCCGCCGACCTGAGCGCGGCCCTCAACGAGATCAACGCCACCCTGACCGAGCTTCGCGAAGGCGGCGCGGTCACCAATCTCAACGCCACGCTCGGCTCCGCCCGCCGCGCCGCCGACGCCGTCGCCACCTCGACCGAGGACCTGCCGGCGCTGGTCGAACGGCTCGGCAACGTGCTCAACCAGGCCAGCGTCACCATCGCCGGCTACAACAAGGGCGACACGCTAAGCCGCGAGGCGCAAAGCGCCCTGCGCGACATATCCCAGGCCGCGGACGCCCTGACGTCTCTGGCCCGCATGCTGGAACGCAATCCCAGCGCGCTAATCCGAGGAAGATGACCATGAAGCTCCGCACACCCGCCATCATCGCCGCGACCCTGCTGACCGCCGCCTGTGGCGGGCCTACGGCCGATCTCTACCCGGTCGCGCCGCCGCAGGTATCGGACTCCATTCGCATCTCCTTCCGCACCGTCGAGGTGCGCGAAGTGTCGCTGCCCGCCTATGCCGCCGCCGACGAGATTGCGGTCGAGGACGAGGACGGCAAGCTTGTGACCGACGCCAATGTCCGCTGGGCCGATTCGCCCGAACGCGCCGTCGCGCTCGAAATCGCCCGCAACCTCGCCCGCCTCTCCGGCGCGCGCGTCGCGTCCGAACCCTGGCCATTCGAGGAACTGCCCGACGCCCGGCTGGAAGTCCGCTTCGAAAGCCTCGTCGCAGGGGCCGACGGCAATTTCCGCGGCGCGGGGCAGTATTTCGTCGGCGTCCCCGATGGCCGCCGTGAACGCTCCGGCCTCTTCCAGCTTGCCGTGCCTTACGATCCCGAAGGCGGCACGCCCGCCCTCGCCCGCGCCCGCGGCCAACTGGTGCTGGACCTGTCGCGCATTATCGCCCGCGAGGGCCTGCGCTAAGGCATATCCCGGTCCAGGTGGAAGTGGTGCGCGGGGCGCGCCAAGGCCTCGAGCCACCAGCGGCCACGGATGTTGACTCCACGAAACACAATCTGTACCGTCTGAGTCCTGTTCCTCTACCATAAGTGCGCTACCATGCGCGAAGTTATTACAGCACTTTTGGTCAGCTTGCTGGCCAACGCCATTTGGTATGTGGTCACCGCAAGCTTGTTGCCTAAGCTGCATCTACCGTTTTGAGCGACAGTCGCCGCTAAGCGACCAGCCGCCATTGCTAGACCATCGAGTCAGCTCACAGGAAAAATATGTCTACAAGCTTCCACCGAGTTCATCATTAAGCACCTCACTCGGCACCGAGAACCTTAAGGCATAAACATCGCCTCCCTTGAAGATCCCTTTGGGGAGTGTGCAGGCCATCGGTGTATTCTGCCTTACGGTAGAACGAATAAGCCCTTGATCCTGAAGAGAATGGTGCGGTCGGGGGGACTCGAACCCCCACGAGTGTTAGCTCACAGCGACCTCAACGCTGCGCGTCTACCAATTCCGCCACGACCGCCCGTGACCGAAAGGCGCCCCGTGGGATCGCCTTGGTGAGCCGCCGTATAGGCAATCGCGCCCGGCTTGTGAAGGCCAAAAACCACGGCTTTGACAAAATCCGCGCCACCTGCCAAAGCACGCCGATGGTAGACTGGATCACCTCCCCCGGCCTCGTCGACTACGAGACCGCCTGCACCGAGATGGAGGCCCGCGCCGAGGCCATCGCGCGGGGCGACGCCAACGAGGCGATCTGGCTGCTGGAGCATCCGCCGATGTACACCGCCGGAACCTCCGCCAAGCCCGCCGACCTCACCGATCCGGACCGCTTCCCGGTCTACCCCACGAAACGCGGCGGGCAGTACACCTATCACGGTCCCGGCCAGCGCGTCGTCTATGTCATGCTGAATGTGGGCCAGCGCGGCCGCGACGTGCGCGCCTTCGTCCAGCAGCTGGAGACCTGGGTCATCGCCACGCTCGACCAGTTCAACGTCACCGGCGAAATCCGCGAGGGCCGCGTCGGCGTCTGGGTCGTGCGCGACGACAAGCCCCTCACCGCCACGGGGCAAAAGCCCGAGGACAAGATCGCCGCCATCGGCATCCGCCTGCGCAAATGGGTCAGCTTTCACGGCATCTCGATCAACGTCGAACCCGACTTGAGCCATTTCACCGGCATCGTCCCCTGCGGCATCACGGACCACGGCGTCACGTCGCTCGTCGATCTCGGCCTGCCGGTCACCATGGGCGACGTGGACGTAGCCCTGCAAAAGACTTTTTCCCAAGTCTTCGGCTAAAGCGTTTCCGGGTCAATCCGAAACATGCATCGCTTTTGGCGTTCGAAGAGGCAGCGAAAAACGATGCAGGTCTTCCCGGAAACGCTCTGACCCACACACGAAAAGACCCGGACAAAGCGCGATTCACGGTCTTGCTTCGCCCGGGCCCTACGCGGACAGTATCGCCGGCCGTCAGGCCAGCTCGGTTTTCACCTCGATATTGCCCTGCGTCGCGTTGGAATACGGACAGATGAAATGCCCGCGCTCCATGATCTTCTTCGCGGTGTCCTCATCGACGCCCGGCATCTTCACTTTCAGCTCGACCTTCAGCCCGAACCCGCCATCGTCACGCGGCCCGATCCCGACCTTGGCATCCACGGATGCATCCTTCGGCACCTCGCCCAGCTTCTCGCTCTGCGCGGCAAAGCGCATCGCGCCCAGGTAACAGGCGGCATAGCCCGTCGCGAACAACTCTTCGGGGTTGTGCCCCTTGCCCGCACCGCCCAGCGCCTCCGGCGTGTCCATCGTGAAGGTCAGCATGCCGTCTTTCAGACGCGCCACCCCTTCGCGGCCACCCCCGGTGGCATGGGCCTCGGTCCAGTACTTGATATCGGTCGACATGAGGACTCCTTTCATCGCTCAAGATTAAATCGTACACGATACATATGTCGATATCTGCACCTGTCAATGCTTGCGATCAAATCGCGCACGACATAGCTTGGCGCAATGAGCACCCTTCCCCCACCCGACATGCTGTGCTTCGCGCTCTATTCCACCGCGCACCGGATGCAGCAGACCTACAAGCCGCTCCTTGCCCCGCTTGGCCTGACCTACCCGCAATACCTCCTGCTCAGCGCCCTCTGGTCCGAGGATTCCCGCACCGTTGGCGCCCTGGGCCGCGAGTTGCAGCTTGAATCCAACACGCTCACCCCGCTGATCAAGCGCCTGGAAACCCGCGGTCTTCTGCGCCGCGAACGCGATACGGCCGACGAACGCCAGGTTCGTGTGCATCTCACTGAACCGGGCCGCGCGCTTCAGGCCGACGCCGCCCATATCCCGGACTGCATCGCCCGCGAAACCGGCATGGACATGGATGACCTCACCCGCCTGCGCGACGAGATCCTCGCCCTGCGCGACCGGCTCGACCCCGCCTGACGCCCCGCGCACATCCCGGCGCGCCCTCTCTTCCCCTGGCCAAAAAATATCCCCGTCGGAGGCCCCGGCCTGCCACGCACGCCACGCCAAGCACGACGCGTCACATCCCCAACGGCCCCGAGACGACGCACATGGCGGTGTCGAGACATCCTGCGCGCGTGAAACGCGCTCCTTTAAGTCACCGGAACCCCTGCAATCCCGCCCCGTCAGAACGGAATATCATCCGTTCCGGTCACGAACCGCGCCACCACCTTCTTGACCCCGGCCTTCTCGAAATCGATCTCCAGCTTGTCGCCCTCGATCCCGATGATCGCGCCATAGCCGAACTTCTGGTGAAACACCCGCTCGCCCATCTCGTGCGCGCTCACGGCCTGAGCATCGATCACCATGTCCCGCGCTTCCTGCGGCTGGCTCATCGGCCGCTGCTGGCTGCGCGCCTGCATCCGCTTCCAGCCGGGCGAGTTATAGACATTGGCCTCCGCCATCCGAGACTCGATCGACCCCAGGCCTCCGCCCGCAGCCCCATAGCCCCCGCCATACAGCCCCGGCGGCGTCAGCACCTCCACATGGTCCTCCGGCAGCTCGTCGATGAACCGGCTGGGCATCTGGCTCTGCCATTGCCCGTAAACCCGCCGGTTCCCCGCAAAGGAAATCGTGCACACCTCCTCGGCCCGCGTGATCCCCACATAGGCCAGCCGGCGCTCCTCCTCCAGGCCCTTCAGCCCGCTTTCATCCATGCTCCGCTGGCTGGGGAACAACCCATCCTCCCAGCCCGGCAGGAACACGGCCGGAAACTCCAGCCCCTTGGCGGCGTGCAAGGTCATGATGCTGACCTTCTCGCCCTGCTCCTCGCTCTCGTTGTCCATGATCAGGCTGACATGCTCCAGGAACCCCTGCAGGTTCTCGAAACCTTCCAAAGCCTTCACCAGTTCCTTGAGGTTTTCCAACCGCCCCGGTGCCTCGGGCGTCTTGTCCATCTGCCACATCTCGGTGTAGCCGGACTCGTCGAGCACCATCTCGGCCAATTCGACATGGCTGACATCCTTGTCGCCCACCAGCCGCCCCCAGCGCCGCAGACCGTCCAGCAGCTTGCCCAGCTCCGCAGCCCCCTTGCCGGTCAGCCCCTTCTCTTCCAAGAGGATCGCAGCCCCTTCCACCAACGACACGCCGTTCGCCCGCGCCGTCACCTGGATCTTCTGCTGCGCCTTGTCGCCCAAGCCCCGCTTCGGCGTGTTCACCACCCGCTCGAAGGCCAGATCGTCGGCGGGGCTGACCACCAGCCGGAAATAAGCCATGGCATCGCGGATCTCCATCCGCTCATAGAATCGCGGCCCGCCGATCACGCGATACGGCATCCCGATCGTCAGAAACCGATCCTCGAAGGCCCGCATCTGGTGCGACGCCCGCACGAGGATCGCCATGTGATCGAGGCTCATCGGCGCCATGCCCCGCGTGCCCCGCTGCATCGCCTCGATCTCCTCGCCGACCCAGCGCGCCTCCTCGTCGCCGTCCCAATGACCGATCAGGCGCACCTTCTCGCCCTCCTCGGCTTGCGTCCACAACTCCTTGCCCAGCCGGTCCTTGTTGCCGGAAATGACTCCCCCTGCGGCGGCCAGAATATGCGGCGTCGAGCGGTAATTCTGCTCCAGCCGCACCACCGTCGCGCCCGGAAAATCCGTCTCGAACCGCAGGATGTTGCCCACCTCTGCGCCCCGCCAGCCATAGATCGACTGGTCGTCATCGCCCACGCAGCAGATGTTCTTGTGCCCGCCCGCCAAGAGCCGCAGCCACAAATACTGCGCCACGTTGGTATCCTGATACTCGTCCACCAGGATATAGCGGAACCAGCGCCGGTACTGCTCCAGCACGTCGTCATGGGTCTGGAAAATCGTGACCATATGGAGCAGCAGATCACCGAAATCCACCGCGTTCAATTCGCGCAGCCGGGTCTGGTACTGCTGGTAAAGCGCCACGCCCTTGCCGTCATAGGCGCTCGCCTCGGCGGCAGGTACCTGCTCGGGCGTCCACGCCCGGTTTTTCCACTGGTCGATGATCCCTGCCAGCATCCGCGCGGGCCAGCGCTTGTCATCGATATTCGCCGCCGCCACCAGCTGCTTCAGCAGCCGCAGCTGGTCGTCGGTGTCCAGAATGGTGAAGTTCGATTTCAGTTCCACCAGTTCCGCATGCCGGCGCAAGAGCTTCACGCAGATCGAATGGAACGTGCCCAGCCACGGCATCCCCTCGACCGCTTCGCCCATCATCCGTCCCACGCGCATCTTCATTTCGCGCGCCGCCTTGTTGGTAAAGGTCACGGCCAGAATCTCGTTCGGCCTAGCGGTATTCGTGTTCAAAAGATGCACCATGCGCGTGGTCAGCGCCTTGGTCTTGCCCGTGCCCGCACCCGCCAGCATCAGGACCGGCCCCTCCAGCGCCTCTACCGCCTTGCGCTGCTCGGGGTTCAGATCGTCGAGGTACGGCGCCGGACGGGCCGCCATCGCGCGGGTGGCCAGCGAGGCACGCTCGAAGGCATCGGATTCGTCGAAACTGCTCATGGCGAAACAATAGCGAAGCCTCTCCCCGAGGAAAAGCCAATGTTCACACTGTGTTCCAACCCATTAACACTTATTCACACCGCCTAACGCCGCGTAGGGTGGGTGAAAACCCACCTTTGGTGGATGAAAACCCACGCGCTCCGCCTACGAGCCTGCGCCGCTCTCCCGCCGCAACGCCTGCAAATCGCAACTGGCCGCAACGGCGCCCGGCCCCGGCAGGTCATCCATCCCGGCTGCCTCCTGCCGCATTCCGGACGTAGCTGCCCAACGCTGGATCGCCCCTTCCGAACACCGCAGGTACAGCACGCCCGCCGCCTTGCTCACATGGCGCATCTCGTGCTCGAACCGGCCTTCATAGCCGTCCCGGTCGATCAGGATCACCACAGGCTGCTTGCCCGTCAGATGCTGCGCGAACAGCGCCTGGTGCACGGAATCCCGCGCGCTGGGGCTGCCATCCAAGCCCAGCTCGATCACATGATCCGCGGTCTCACAATCCACACGCACGTATCGCTTCATCCCCGCGACATCGAAATAATGCCTCTGCTCCTCGGCACTTCCCGCCAAGAACGCACACAACAATGCCGCCAGTTCGACCTCACCCATTCCCCTCGCCCTCTCGCGCTCGAAAATCGTTAACAAAAGGTTAACACGGCGACCGTGAAACCATACACCACGATTTCAGTCACACCGACCGGGCGCTCCCGCAACAACATTTCTCAATAAAGATTAGCGCCCGCGACCGTCCCATTTCCTTCGCACAAAGAATATCCCCCACGAAAATTCGTACGAATTTTCACCCATGGCGCGAACCGCTTACCCAGATCGGATCGGCGCAATCCCGCTTTCCGTACGGCGCCGGTTGGAACGAACCGACGGCGTCCCCCGTTGGAAAGGCAATGGAGAAAGAGGAGGACACCCCATGAACCGCAAGATGACAAGCGTGCTCGCAATTTGCACCATTGCCGGACTTTCCGGCCCCGCCCTGGCAGACTGCCAGGAAGAACTGGCACAACTGACCGGCGAGTCCGGGATGGCATCCGAAAATGGCATCTCCAAGGACGGCAGCCTCGCCCCGCTCGAAGGTTCGGAAGAAAGCGCCGATGCTTCGGACAGCATGGAAGGCACCGACAGCAGTTCGGACATGGAAATGTCCGACACCGGTTCCGACACGGACCTCTCGGCAAACGCCTCGGACATGAATTCCGACGACAATGCCTCGGGCGACACCGCGGAAGCCGACGGCGAGATCGTCAAGGACGGCGATACCGCACCGCTCGACGCCGATACATCCTCCGTCGCCACCTCTGGACAGGACGCCGCCGATCAGCAGGACGGCATGAGCGACGAAAGCGCCACGAGCGGCTCGGACACCGAGATGTCGCAAGAGGCCAAGGATGCCATTGCAACCGCGAAAGCCGCGCTCGAAGCCGGTGACGAGCAGGCCTGCATGGAAGCTGTCGAGGAAGCGCGCAACTCGTAAGAGCTACGCAATCACAGCTAGGCTTGGAAACGCCGCCGCCTCCCCCCGGGACGGCGGCGGTTTTTCATGTTCGTCGAGTTCCGGACCTGTTCCGGAACCTCGCCCTGCCGAGCGCCGTCACAGTCAACGCGACGCCCGCACGTTGATTATTTTCCCACTTTTGCAGCATCCCGACTGTTGCACACCGTACGGCGCATGAACCTCGGGACATGCGAAAATTTCCAACGTCGTCATACCACCCGGATACCGACGTGATACCGACGCGGTTTCGTGCAGTGAATGGCACCGTTAACCATCCTCGCCGCAGATTTCGCTTCCCGGCCGCATCGCGGCTTGCTATCGCTTTACCATGTCGCTCGATGCCCGCTTCCCAGCCATCTCCGATCTGCGTACCCGCGCCCGCCGCCGACTGCCGCATTTCGTGTGGGAATACCTCGACAGCGGCACCGGCTCCGAAGCCACGACGCGACGCAACAAAACGCAGTTCGACGCGGTGCGCCTCATGCCATCGATCCTGCATGGAGAGATCCCCCCAGACCTCGAAACTTCCTTTCTGGGTCAGAAGTTTAACCTGCCTGTCGGGATTGCTCCCCTGGGCATGTCAGGCATGATCTGGCCCGGCGCTGAACAACTCCTCGCCCGCGCCGCCGCCCGTGCTGGCCTTCCCTACACGCTGTCCACCGTGGCCAGCCAGAAGCCCGAGGATCTGAGCTCTTCGATCGGCGAAAACGCGTGGTTCCAGCTTTATCCCCCGCGGGATCCGGACATTCGCATTGATATGATCCAACGCATTAAAAAGGCAGGGTTTTCCACCCTCGTCATGACGGTCGACGTGCCCGTCGGCTCGCGCCGCGAGCGGCAGGTCCGCTCCGGCCTGACCCAGCCGCCCCGGATCACACCCCGCATCCTGGCCCAGATCGCGACCTGTCCCGCCTGGGCCATGGGGATGGCCGGACGCGGCATGCCCCGGATGCGCTTCATCGACGATTATGCGCCCAAAACCAAGGGCTTGCCATCCAACAAACATGCCGGCTACCTGCTGCGCACCTCACCCGATTGGAGCTATCTCGCCTGGCTGCGCGAGCACTGGGACGGCCCGCTGATCATAAAGGGCGTGCAGGACCACCGCGATGTGCCACGGCTGCAATCCGAAGGCGTCGACGCCATCTGGATCTCCAACCACGCCGGCCGCCAGTTCGACGCCGCCCCGGCGACGATCGAGACCCTGCCCCGCATCCGCGCCGCCACCGACCTGCCGATCATCCTCGACGGCGGTGTCGAGGGCGGTCTGGATATCCTGCGCGCTCTGGCGCTCGGGGCAAATTTCGTCATGATGGGACGGGCATGGCACTACGCCCTCGCGGCCCTAGGGCGCGACGGCCCGGCCCATCTCGTGCACATCCTCAAGTCCGATCTCGAAGCCAACATGGGGCAGCTCGGCCTCGTCCGCCCACAGGACGCCCCGACCCGCCTGCTGCCTGACGATGATGCATAAGCCTCTCGTATTCATAGCTTTTCTATCAATACCCGCACTCGGCATGGCCCAGGAACACACCTGTCCCGCTCCTCATTCGCTGGTCTACCCGCTCGACGACGTGCTGCAAAGCGCGGCTATCGCACTCCAGTACGATTTTAATGACACGAGCGGTGCCGAGTTCGGATCCGAGGCCCATCTCGCCCAGACTCACCGCAACGTTCTGGGCAATCTGGCGGGCAAGTCGCAGGCCGAACGTGACGCGCTGATCCTTGCCCGTCTCGACTGGTCGACCACAGCGACAGTGCCAATGCTGACATTGACTACGACAGACCACGCCGGGTTGTTCAACGTGTTTCTGGAAACGCTCGACCGACACGATCTGCACGATCACGCCGCGGCTTTGCGCGCCGCACGCGACGCCTTCCCTGTCTGGGACACGACCGCGCGGAACCGCTATGAGCAGTGGAGCGACGGGCGCGGACAAATCCGCGATGCCCTGCTGGACAAGGCTCTGCGCGAGCAGTCTCACAGATTCAAAAGCGCCCGACCAGGTCTGTTGCAGAAAGCCGCCGTGCTTCTGTCCGATGACCCGTCGTTCGACGATTACATGGCGCGGCGCAGCAACGCTCCCGACGACAGAAAATTGTACTTCATGCTCGACGAACTGGCAGCCTGCGTTCCTGTCGGAAACGCATTCGACCCAGACCCTGATGCGTTGACACGGGTGCCCCCTACGATCGCCGATTTCTACGTGATCCACATGCTCATGCTCGAAAGCATGAATGGCGGCTTCCACCAGTATATCTTCAACTCCACCGGCGCCCTCGCACCCGACATGATTGCTGCCCTGAGCCGTCTCGGCCTGCCCGAACATGCGCAGGCCGCGGAAAAGGCGCTGGCGGTTTTCCCGGCGCCATACCCGCGCAGTACCGATGACCGGCGCGCAATCATGCGAGACTTTGGCCAACCGCAGGACAACGCGCTGTACGACGCCACCTGGATCGTCGATGACGGCGCCATTTACGATGCGCTTCAAGACCTTGCGCAACGCGAAGGGTACTGGCCGCGATAGGTTTGAAGGGCACCTGGAGCTGTGCTGTCCGAACGGGTAGCAATCCTACCCGCCTGGCCAAGAAAATCGCCCGCCGGTAGATGTACCTACTGTGGCGGATTGCGCTATCCTCTTGCAAAACCTAAAAACAGGCGCGACGCTGCACTGCGGCGCAAACAATGCTGCGCGACCGCAGCGAACGACACGACGGGAGGACAGGCCATGGCCGAGTTCAAGAAAATACTGATTGCCAACCGGGGCGAGATCGCCATCCGCATCATGCGCGCCGCCAACGAGATGGGCAAACGCACCGTCGCTGTCTATGCCGAGGAAGACAAGCTGGGCCTGCACCGCTTCAAGGCCGACGAGGCCTATCGCATCGGCGAGGGGCTGGGGCCGGTTCAAGCCTATCTCAGCATCGACGAAATCATCCGCGTCGCCAAGAAATCCGGCGCCGACGCGATCCACCCGGGCTATGGCCTTCTGTCCGAGAACCCTGCGCTGGTTGATGCGTGCGAGGCGAACGGCATCACCTTCATCGGCCCCAAGGCCGAAACCATGCGCGCCCTGGGCGACAAGGCCAGCGCTCGCCGCGTCGCCATCGAGGCCGGCGTGCCCGTCATCCCCGCCACCGAGGTGCTGGGCGAGGACATGGACAAGATCCGCAAGGAAGCCTCCGAGATCGGCTATCCGATGATGCTCAAAGCCTCCTGGGGCGGCGGCGGGCGCGGCATGCGCCCCATCGAATCCGAGAAAGAGCTTGAGGAAAAGGTCCGCGAAGGGCGGCGCGAGGCCGAAGCCGCCTTCGGCAACGGTGAAGGCTACCTTGAGAAAATGATCATCCGCGCCCGGCACGTCGAGGTCCAGATCCTCGGCGACAAGCATGGCAACATGTACCACCTCTATGAGCGCGACTGCTCGGTCCAGCGCCGCAACCAGAAGGTCGTCGAACGCGCCCCCGCTCCTTATCTGACTGACGCGCAGCGCGAGGAAATCTGCGAGCTTGGTTACAAGATCTGCAAGCACGTGAATTACGAGTGCGCCGGCACGGTCGAGTTCCTGATGGATATGGACACCGGCGAGTTCTACTTCATCGAGGTGAACCCCCGGGTTCAAGTCGAGCACACGGTCACCGAGGAAGTGACCGGCATCGATATCGTGCAGGCCCAGATCAAGATCGCCGAGGGCAAGACGCTCGAGGAAGCCACGCGCAAGAAATCGCAGGACCAGATCACCCTCAACGGTCACGCGATCCAGACGCGGATCACCACCGAGGACCCCCAGAACAACTTCATTCCCGACTACGGCCGCATCACCGCCTTCCGTGAAGCCACCGGCATGGGCATCCGTCTCGACGGCGGCACGGCCTATTCCGGCGGGGTCATCACGCGGTACTACGACAGCCTACTGGTCAAGATCACCGCCCATGCGCAAACACCCGAAGGCGCCATCGCCCGGATGGACCGTGCCCTGCGCGAGTTCCGCATCCGGGGTGTCAGCACCAACATCGCCTTCGTCGAGAACCTGCTGAAACACCCCACGTTCCTCAGCAACGAATACACGACGAAGTTCATCGACACGACGCCCGAGCTGTTCGATTTCGCCGCCCGCCGCGACCGCGGCACCAAGGTGCTGACCTACATCGCCGACATCACGGTAAACGGCCACCCCGAGGTGCAGGGCCGCGTGAAACCGCGCGAGGATCTCGCCCTGCCCCGCGCGCCGAAGCCGAAGAACGAGACGATCCAGGATGGCGCCAAGCAGATCCTCGACCGCGACGGCCCTCAGGCGGTGGCCGACTGGATGGCAGCCCAGAAACAGGTGTTGATGACCGACACCACCATGCGCGACAGCCACCAATCCCTGCTGGCGACGCGGATGCGGTCGATCGACATGATCGGCATCGCCGAGAACTACGCCCATGACCTGCCACAACTTTTCTCGGTCGAATGCTGGGGCGGCGCGACCTTCGACGTGGCCTACCGCTTCCTCGACGAATGCCCGTGGCAGCGCCTGCGCGACCTGCGCGAACGCATGCCCAACCTTCTGACCCAGATGCTGCTGCGCGGCTCCAACGGGGTGGGCTATACCAACTACCCCGACAACGTGGTGCAGGCCTTCGTCAAACAGGCCGCCGACAGTGGCGTCGACATCTTCCGCGTCTTCGACCCGCTGAACTGGACCGAGAACATGCGGGTGTCGATGGATGCGGTGCGCGACGCCGACAAGGTTCTGGAAGCGGCAATCTGCTACACGGGCGATATCCTCGATCCGAACCGCGCCAAGTACGACCTCAAGTACTACCTCAACATGGCCAAGGAGTTGAAAGAGGCCGGCACCCACATCCTGTGCATCAAGGACATGGGCGGCCTTCTGAAACCGGCCTCCGCCACGGTGCTCTTCAAGGCCCTGAAGGAAGAGATCGGCCTGCCCATCCACTTCCACACCCACGACACCGCCGGCGTGGCCTCGGCCACCATCCTCGCCGCCGCGGATGCGGGCGTCGATGCCGTAGACTGCGCCATCGATGCTCTGTCCGGCAACACATCACAGGCCACCATGGGGTCCGTTGTCGAGGCTCTGCGCCACACCGACCGCGACACCGGGCTCGATATCGACGCGATCCGAAAGATCTCGATCTACTGGGAAAACGTGCGCGAGCATTACGCCGCCTTCGAGAGCGCCATGCAGTCGCCCACCTCCGAGGTCTACCTGCACGAAATGCCCGGCGGCCAATTCACCAACTTGCGCGCCCAGGCCAGGTCTCTGGGGCTCGAGGCCAAGTGGCCCGAGATTGCCCGCACCTATGCCGACGTGAACCAGATGTTCGGCGACGTGATCAAGGTGACCCCCATCGCCAAGACCGTCGGCGACTTGGCCCTGATGATGGTCAGCCAGGGCCTGACCTGCGAAGACGTGCTCGACCCCAAGACCGAGGTCAGCTTTCCCGAAAGCGTGGTCACGCTGATGAAAGGCTACGTGGGCCAGGCCCCCGGTGGTTTCCCCGACGACATCGTGCGCAAGGTGCTGAAGGACGAAAAACCCATCACCGTCCGCCCCGGCACCCTGCTGGAGCCCGAGGACCTCGAGGCGCGGCACAAGGAACTGCAGGACAAATTCGAGGACGAGGAGATCGACAACGAGGACCTGATGGGCGCGATGATGTATCCCAAGGTCTTTGATGCCTACATGGAGCGCCACCAAATCTACGGTCCCGTCCGCACCCTGCCGACCAAGACATTCTTCTACGGGATGGAAACCAACGAGGAAATCTCGGCCGAGATCGACCCCGGCAAGACCTTGGAAATCCGTCTGGTGGCCGTAGGCGAAACCCACGAGGACGGCGAGGCGCGGGTGTTCTTTGAGCTGAACGGCCAGCCCCGGACGATCCGCGTGCCGGACCGCCGCGTCAAGGAAACCGTGCAGGCCCGGCCCAAGGCCGAGGCCGGAAATGCCGACCATATCGGCGCTCCGATGCCGGGCGCCGTGGCCACCGTGGCGGTCAGCGCGGGCCAGCAGGTCAAGACCGGCGACCTGCTCTTGACCATCGAGGCGATGAAGATGGAAACCGGCCTGCACGCCGAACGCGACGCGACCGTGAAGGCCGTGCATGTCCAGCCCGGCGCCCAGATCGACGCCAAGGACCTGCTGGTCGAACTGGAATGATCAACAAGGGGCGGGTCGCGCAGCGCGCCGCG
>NZ_JASHIN010000038.1:0-26955 GCF_030733705.1 Roseovarius sp. MMSF_3298 | reverse complement strand
CCGCGCCCGCCCCCAGCGCGGTCGCCACCCGTGGCCCCCGGATCGTGTCCAGGATCAGCGCCCCGGGCCCTTCACCTGTCACCAGGCCGGACCACAACACACCGGGGCTCGCATCCACCTGGCCGGTCAAGAGCGCCGCGCTCGTGGCGAGAAAGATCAGAAGAGACAACGGCACGTACCCCTTCATGCCATCGCACCCGGTCTCAGCCTGCGCGCGACCCAGATGAAGACCGGCCCCCCGATCATCGCCACGACGATCCCGGCGCGCACTTCTCCACTGCTCAGAACCAGCCGTCCCACCGTATCCGCCAACGTCAGTGTCAGGGCGCCATAGGCCGCCGACACCGCCAGCCGCGGCCGCAGCGCATATCCTGTCGACATCCGAGCCAGGTGCGGCGCCATCAGCCCCAGGAAAGCGATCGGTCCGGCAATGGCCACCGCCGCCCCGGTCGCCAAGGTGACCACCGTCAGCGCGCCGGCCTGCGCTCTCAACGGCCGGGTTCCAAGCCCCCGCGCAAGGTCGGAACCAAGCGACAGCGCCTCGATCAGCGGAGCGATGGCAAACGCGAGCACAGCGGCCAACCCGATGACCAGCGTCATTTCCACAACCGGCCTGAAGGCCGCGTCGGTCAGCGAGCCGGCCACCCAGAACCGCAGGACATCCAGCGACTCCTGCCGGACGAGGACAACCGCCGTGACCAGGGATAACAGCAGCGCGTTCAGGGCGGCCCCCGCCAGCGTCAGGCGCACCGGTCCGGAATCGCCCCGGAACCCGCCACCCAAGGCAAACACCGCCAGCGCCGCCAGCGCGGCCCCGGGAAAGGCGAACAAAGCCACCGCCGCCTGGTCGGATCGTCCGAACAGCGTAACCCCGAGGATAAGCGCAAAGGCAGCACCCGCGTTGATCCCCAGAATGCCCGGATCGGCCAGCGGGTTGCGGGTCAGCGACTGCATCACCGTCCCCGCGATGCCCAGCGCCGCACCCGCCGCCAGGCCCGCCACAGTGCGCGGCAACCGGATCGCCGCGATCGTCACATGGGCCGGGTCGCGCGGATCGTATCCCAGCAACGCCTCCAGGAACACGCCGGGCGCAACCGGTCTGACGCCAACGCCCAGCGACATGGCCACGGCTCCGATCAGAAGGCAGGCGAGGAACAGCCCCCGCATCAGCGCACCAGCCCCGCCTTCAGCGCCGAGGGCACGACCGTCTCCGGTCTCCCGTCGAGCGCCAGCTCGAACTCCCCGACCAGGCGTTCAAGCGCATAGGGCAGCGACAGCGCGCTGCCGAAGGACAACGCTCCGGAGATCAGGGTGTCGGCATAGACCTCCCGCCCTTCCTGCTCGGCACGCAAGGTCCGCCGCATCGGTAGCCGGGCGATTTCCCGCGCCCCGCCGATAGACGAGATCCACAGCAGGAGATCCGCATCTATCGGCGAAATGTCCTCAGGTGAAAACGTGGTGTAGAATCCGTCTGCAGCCGCCGTGTCGCGCAGCTTTTCCGGCATCTGGAACCCGAGGTTATGCAGAAACCGCGCCCGGTTGTCCTGGGCCATGAAGGCGCCGGTCTCGCTGCCGTTCTGCCAGGCCGCCGCCGCCGTCTTGCCCTGCCAATCCGGATGCGCGGCCCTTACGCTCTCGAATTGCCCTTCGACGTCCCCGATCAACGCCTCGGCCCGCTGCGGCGTGCCCAATGCGCGCGCGATGCGCCTGGTATCGGTCTGCCAAGGCGTGCCAAAGACGGGGTCGTCGGCCCCCTGCATCAGCACCGGCGCGATCTCACTCAGCAACGCGTATTCGGCCCGTGAGATACCCGACCCGATGGCAACGATCAGATCGGGCGACAACCCCGCGACGAGTTCCATCGACACTTCGCCGGTCAGAACGGTCGGCTCCGCGTGGCCCAGTCGCTCCCGCGCCCATGGCCAGACTGCATGCGGCTGGTCTCCGAACCAGTAACGGACTGCCAGCGGCACCACCCCGAGTGCCAGCAACGGGTCCTGAGTGGTGTATCCCAAGGACACGACCCGCTCGGCCGGACGCTCTAGAACCGTTTCGCCCCAGACATGGGGAATCCTGATTGCCTGACGTGCTCTGGCGACGCGCGGCGCCACCAGCGTCGCAAAGCTTCCGAGAATAAAGCTGCGACGCGTGGCGCCGAAAGAACTCTTGGTGAACGGAATCATGACAGGAGATCGCAGCCCCATAGTATTAGTCTTTCAAGCGCGAGAAACGGCTTAGGGTTTGGTGCTGCGGGTTTCAGGGGCCAGCCTGATGCCTAGTATTCCACCAGTGCGCCGAGCTTATCCAACGATCTGTCGTCCTACAAGCGTCGTCGCCCGAAAGGCGTTGTCTCAATGCAGAGCGCCTGTGCAAGGTCATCGTGGTCGAGGCTGTCAGGCCTGGTGATCTCCCGCATCAAAACGGTTCAGTCCATCATTGAGAAGTAATTCGCCTGTCGATCCACCAGTTCTTCATGCGTGCCCGCCTCCACAATCCGGCCTTCGTCCAGAACGACGATGCGGTCGGCGTGACGGATGGTCTGTAGGCGGTGCGCGATGACGAGCGTCGTGCGCCCCTTCGATAACGTATCCAGCGCCGCCTGCACCTTGCGCTCGGTGCCCCGGTCCAACGCCGAGGTCGCCTCGTCCAGAAGCAGAATCGGTGGGTCGCGCAGGAAGACACGCGCGATGGCCACGCGCTGTTTCTGTCCTCCCGAGAGCATGACGCCACGTTCGCCCACCATCGTGTCGAGACCATCGGGCAGCTCCGACACCATCTCGGACAACTGTGCCTGCTGAACGGCGTGCAGTATCTCCTCGTCTGATGCGTCAAGCCGCCCGTAGGCGATGTTGTCGCGCAGGGTGCCGCCGAACAGGAAGACATCCTGCGATACCAATCCCACCTGCCGCCGCAGGCTGTCCAGGGTCATGTCCGCGACGGCCTGGCCGTCGATCCGGACTTCGCCCGACGTCGGTGCATAAAAGCGTGGAAGCAAGGCCATCAGCGTACTTTTGCCCGCGCCGGACGGCCCCACAAGCGCGACCGTCTGGCCCGGCTCGACGGAGAGGGACACGCCATGCAGTACGCCGCGCGCGCCGTCGTAGGTAAAGGTCACGTCGTCGAACTCGATCCGTCCGGTCAGGTCCGGCGCTGGCCTGGCGTCCGGCGCGTCGGCAATCTCGGCCCGCTCTGCCAGCAGCGCCTGGAACCTCTGGAACCCGGCGATGCCGCGCGGATAGGTCTCGACCACCGCCGCGATCTTTTCCAGCGGGCGGAAGAACACGCCCACCAGCAGCAGGAAGGCCACGAAGCTGCCCGTCGACAGCGAGCCGGAAAAGACATAGCCCGCGCCCGCCACCATCACGATCACCTGAACCGAGCGCAGGCCCATGTAATGCAGCGTCGTCAGCGCCGCCATGATGCGGTAGGCCTCCAGCTTGGTCTTGCGATACCCGCGGTTGGCATCCGCGAAAAGTTCGCGTTCATGCGCCTCGTTGGTAAAGGCCTGCACCACGCGAATACCGCCCAGCGTTTCTTCCAGCCGCACGTTGAACTGGCCCACCCGGCCATAGATCGCCTGCCATGCCCGGGTCATACGCCCACCATAGACGGCCAGTAGCACGACCATCACCGGCACGATCACGGCTGTCATCAACGCCAGCGGCACATGCAGCCACAGCATCAGGGCGAAGGCCCCGATGAAGGTCATGATCGCGATGAACAGATCCTCGGGGCCGTGATGCGCCACCTCGCCGATCTCTTCGAGGTCGCGGGTGACGCGCGCCACCAGCTTGCCGGTCTCTGCCTTGTCAAACCAGCCCCAGTTCAGGCGTGTCAGGTGGTCGAAGGCCTTCGCCCGCATCTCGGTCTCGATGTTAATGCCCAACTTGTGACCCCAGTAGATCACCACGGCCATGAGGCCCGCGTTGATCAGGTACACCACCACCAGCCCTACTGCGGCCCACATGGTCAGCGCCCACTCACCGCGCGGCAGCAGATGGTCGATGAATCCCGCCACGGCCAGCGGAAAGGCCAGTTCCAGCAAGCCCGAGATCACCGCGCAGCCGAAGTCCAGCCAAAAGAGGCCCATATGCGGGCGGTAATACTCGAAAAACTGACGCAGCATGGGAATTTCCTTCAGAGCGTTTTTGCCGGTGAGCCGCCCGGCAGATTGCCTCGGCAAATACCGTTTAGGAGAGGTGCTCGCCGCCGTCCAGCAAGGCGGAGCATAAGGACCTTGTGGAGCCGTGGCTTGTGATCGCGCAGTTTGCACCTCATAATGCGATCTCAAGCCATTCTGGCATGCGTGACGGCCCGGCCCTTTCGCACCGGATAGCCACATCCTGACATCTCGCACGCGGAGCCTGATACGCATGGGCTATAGACACGACTTTTCCGGACACACAGAAAAGCTGCATTGCATCCGCCCGGTCCAGTGGCGCCAGTTCGAAAACGCACTGGTCGCGCATTGGGAAGCCAGCGGCGACCAGGGCGCCACTGGGCGCTATGTCTCGGCCAATCCACGACTGAGCATCTTCTTCGATGATATGAGCTCGATCTCGACCACGACGGGGAAAGGCACCGGCAGCTTGGCCCGCGCCATCTTCGTGCCGGCGGGCATGGAACTTCGCACCCGTTTCTCCAAACCTCTCAGGTTTACCCATGTCGATATTCACATGGATTACGCCTGGGCGATCCAGTTCCTGTCCAGTGCGATCCCCCGGTCCACCGCGATCGAGGTGTTGGAAAATCCGGTCGAGCGCGACGATGTCACGGATATCGAGCCGCTGGCGCGACTGCTGGTCACGGAAATATCCAGTCCCACCCGGCATGCACTGTTTGTCGAAAGCGTGGTCAATTGCCTGATTACAGCTCTGCTGGACATGGACCGGCGCAGCACGCAAACCGGCAACGCCCGACTGACCGCCGCGCAGATGCGCCGGGTCGCGCTGCGCCTCGAGGAAGCGCGCGGTCACAGGCTCAGCATTGCGCAGATGGCCGAGTCGGTGAACCTGTCGGAAAGCTGGTTCTCGCTGGTGTTCAAGAATACGACCGGTATGTCGCCGCACCAGTGGCAGCTGAACAAGCGGCTTGAACAGGCGCGGACCCTTCTGGCCGACACCGATCTCAGCGTGGCGGACATCGCGGATCGGCTGGGCTTTTCCGACCAGGCTCATCTGACCCGCGCGTTCCGCCAGCTTGTCGGCAGAACACCCGGAAGCTGGCGGCGGGATCAGAAGAGGCGCTGACGGCCGAAGCCAACTGCGGCAGGGAGCCGGACCCTGCCGCCGATGTGCTTGACCGATTACCAACTGCGGCGCAGGGCAGCCGTGATTGTCCGGCCCTGGTTGTAGAAATCCGCCGTCCCTCGTCCCACGACATACTGCTCGTCAAAGATGTTGCTGAGATTGACCTGCAGTTCCGTGTTCTCCGCCAACTCGTATGAGTAGGACGCATCGAACAGGAACTGGTCGGGGCTTTTGCCATTGTTGTTGTAGGCATTGTAATAGTAGCTGCCCACGTAGCGCGCCCCTAGGCCAACAGACATGTCCCCCAGCGATCCGCCGGTCGGAATGTCATAGGTCAGCCACAGCGAGGCCATGTGCTCGGGCACAGAAGCGAACTGGTTCCCGTCCACCGTCACGCCACGGACATTGCCGCGCACGAACTCGGAATCCTGATAGCTGTATCCGCCGGAAAGGGTCAGGCCCTGCGTCAGCTCGGCGCGCGCTTCCAGTTCCAGACCGCGAACGCGGGATTCGCCGATGGTCTGTCGCTCGATCACGCCGCTGGGCAGGACAACCGGCACCACGACGTTCTTCTTGGTCAAATCATAAAGCGATGCGGTGAACAGCGCGTTGATGCTCTGCGGCTGGTACTTGACCCCGATCTCGTATTGCTCGCCACGTTCGGGCTCGGTGCCGATGGCGGGCGGTGCGACCGACTGGACATAGCTCGCATAGGTCGAAATCTGGTCCGTAATCTTGTAGGTCAGCGCCCCCCGCCATGAGGTTTCCGAGAAATCGGCACTGGTGGTCGTCGCTGTCAGGCGGTCGGTGTTGGTGATGTCCAGCCAGTCATGACGCACGCCCGCGGTCACGATGAACCGGTCCGCGAACGACAGGTTCTGCTGCAGAAACACCGATTGGGTGGCAAAATCGTTGGCCTCGGCGCTGTAGGGTACAAACCCGGTCGGCGCACCGGAATAGACCGGGTTGCTGACGTCGATCGGCGTGTAGGCCCCGAAGATCGACGCGCTGGTGGTCGACGCGTCACGAAACTCCAGCCCTGCCAGCGTGCTGCTGTCGACACTGCCGAAGCTGGTGTCGTATTGCAGGATCACGTTGCCGATCACCTCTTCCGCGGTGCTGTCAGTGCCGAAATAGAAGCGATCGACCATGGTACCGACGCGCGCCGCGTTGTCGGAGATGTAGACATAACCGAAGTCGTCGGTGAGGTCGCTGTAGCGCAGGTTTGCGTTCAGCCGCAGACCGTTGCGGAAATCGTGCTGGAACCCCGCCGACACCGTCAGTCGCTCTACATCGTGATAATTGAAACCCGGCTCACCGAAGAACTGGCTGCGGTCGTATTCCCGGTCTATCGGGTAACCGCCGCTGTTCGGTGTGGAGTCGCGGTCGAGATAATCCACCGTGAAGGTCAGCTTGGTATCCTCGCTTGGCGACCACGCGAAAGATCCGAGCAAGAACGTCTCGTCGTCCCGAGAGAAATCATAATCCAGCTCTGAGTCTTGCACCTTCCCGACGAAACGGTAGGCCAGCGTCCGGTCCTCGTTCAGGACATCGCCGAAGTCGAAGCCCAACTCGGTGTGATTGTTGGTGCCGTAAGAGCCGTAGACCTCGCCGAACCGTTCGAATTTCGGTGTCTTGGTCACGAAATTGAGTGTGCCGCCGGGATCGGACGTGCCGAACAAGGTGGAGTTGCCGCCCTTCATCACCTCGGCCCGCTCGAACGCGTATGGTTCCTCGCGGACGCCGCGCATCGATCCGAGGGTCAGGCCGTCGCGATAGGTGGAGGCTTGGAAACCGCGCACGAGGTAGTAGTCATTGCGATCGTCGGTCCCGAAATAATCGGTGACGATGCCGGGGGTATATTCCAGCAGGTCTTCCACCTTGTCGACGTTGCGTTCTTCGAATTCCTTCTGCGTGATGACCGACACCGACGCGGGCGTGTCAAGAACGCTGGTCGCGACCTTGCCGCCAGTCCAAAGCTCCTTGGCGATGGTTGAATTGGCGTCGTCATCCGCCTCGGCGCCGGCATCGACGAAGATCGTTCCAAGCCGGTAGGGTTCGCCGCCAGTGCCGTCCTGCGCCGTGGCTGCTAACGGGAACGCCACCAGCGCCGTGCAGCCAAGGAGTGCCGCGGTCACACGTGCCGGGCGTGGAAAAGATGATCGATGTGTTCTCAAAAGTGCCCCCATAACGTGCTTCCATTCTTCTGACGTTTCTTGCGTGCTGGCGTGCTGTGCACCGCGACGTTGCGATGGTGCTGCAGGCACCCAAGGACGTGCCCGGAGTCCCGCTGGCTGTTCTTTGCCAAACCCCAGCCCGGATGCATCCGGCCGGGTCAGGCGTCGATGGCACATAGCGCAGGATAGTGCGGAGGTGTATTGTATTTTCCGATTGTTTTTGTCAGATTCTCTGCAAAATTGACAGAATTTGTCGGATTTGCGGCTTCGGACCACGTGCTCTGCTTGACGGCACGAAGCGGAAACGACTAGCCGAAGGCAGTTCTCGTCCCCTGACTGCAGCGACCGGAGGCTTAGCAATCCAATGCTCAGACGTATGAAAATCGGTGTCGCCGTGCTTGCCCTATGGCTTGCCGCAGCCCTGGTGCCGCCCGCGGCCGCGCAGGAGTTTCCTGTCACGATCGACCATGCCTTCGGCACGACTACCGTGCCGTCGCGGCCCGAGCGTGTTGCAACTGTCGCCTGGGCCAATCACGAAGTGCCCCTGGCATTGGGCATCGTTCCGGTCGGGTTCGCCCGGGCGAATTTCGGGGATGACGACGGAGACGGGATCCTGCCTTGGGTCGCCGAGCGGTTGGAGGCGTTGGGCGCCGATACGCCAAAGTTGTTCGACGAAGGCGACGGCATCGACTTCGAGGCGGTGGCGGCCACTCGCCCCGACATCATCCTGGCAGCCTATTCCGGCCTGTCGCAATCCGAGTATGATATCCTGAGCAGGATCGCCCCGACCGTCGCCTATACGGACGGACCCTGGTCGACCGGCTGGCGCGAGATGATCCGCCTGAATGCCGCCGGACTTGGCATGGCGACCGAAGGGGACGCGCTCGTCGCCGATCTCGAGGCGCGCATCGCCGAGGTATCCGCACGCCACCCCGAAATCGCAGGGAAGAGCGCGATGTTCGTCACGCATCTAGATGTCCGGGACCTGAGCGTGATCCGCTTCTATTCCGCGAACGATCCGCGTGTCCGATTCCTCGAAGACCTCGGCCTGACCTCGCCGCAGGCGGTCGCGGATGCCACCGAACCCGGGCGCTATGCGGGAGAGGTGAGCGCCGAGAAGATCGACATGTTTGATGACGTTGATATCCTTGTCACCTACGGCGGCGAGACCCTGATGGCGCGCGTCGCGGAAAACACGCTGACCTCGCGCATGAAGACCATCAAGACCGGAGCGGCCGTGCTTCTGGGGAACGATCCGGTGGGGACGGCCGCCAACCCCACGCCCCTGTCGATTCCCTTCGTGCTGGAGGACTACGTCTCACGGCTGGCAGACGCAGCGCGCAAGGCGAAATGACCGACGCAGTCCCCAAAGAGACGACCCTTGACGCCTTGCGGCGCCCCCGGAGCACCCGGCTTGCCTGGCTGATCGTCGTTCTGGCGGTGCTTGGAATGGCCTGCCTCGTATCGATCAGCCTCGGCACGCGCGCGGTTGGATGGGCCGACATCCTGGCGGGCGTGACCGGCTCGACCGAAACGATTGCGCAGGCGGTAGTCGCCGTGCGCGTGCCCCGCACGGTGCTTGCGGTCCTCGCCGGGGCGGCGCTTGGGCTGGCCGGTGCCGTCATGCAGGGCGTCACTCGCAATCCGCTGGCCGATCCCGGCATACTGGGCGTCAACGCGGGTGCCGCAATGGCCGTGGTGATCGGCATCGCGTGGTTCGGGATGCAGACGCTCGACGCGTTTCTCTGGACCGCGATCCTCGGGGCCGGACTGGCGGCCTGTTTCGTCTACGCTATCGGGTCGCTCGGGCGGGGCGGCGCGACACCGCTGAAACTGGCGTTGGCCGGGGCGGCGACGGCCATCGCAACATCCTCGTTCACGATCGCGATCATCCTGCCACGCAACGATATTGCCGGAGGCGTGCGGTCCTGGCAGGTCGGCGGCATCGGCGGGGCCAGCTTCGACGCCATCCTGCCGTGCCTGCCCGTTCTGCTGGCCGGCCTGATCCTGTGCCTCTTGTCGGCTCGCAGCCTGAACCTGCTGGCCCTGGGCGACGACGCGGCGGCCGGCCTGGGCGCGAATGTTGTTGTAGCGCGGGCCAGCGCGGCACTTGGGGCTGTGCTGCTTTGCGGGGCGACCACAGCGATCTGCGGGCCGATCGGTTTCGTCGGGCTGGTCGTGCCGCACGTCTGCCGGTTGCTTGTGGGCGTGGACCACCGCTGGCTCCTGCCCTTCGCGGCCCTGACCGGTGCGATTCTTCTGATTGGTGCGGACGTCATCGGACGCATCGTGGCGCGTCCGTCCGAGATGGATGTGGGCATTGTCACCGCCTTTATCGGCGCGCCGGTCTTCATCTGGATCGTGCGCAATCGGCGGATTCGGGACTTATGAGCAACCTCGCGCATACCGACGCCGCCGCGTGGGTCGGGGCGTTGCGCGCGTCGCGGCGCAAAGCCCGTCTGCGGCTTGTTGCGATCATGCTGGGGATCGTCGTTGCGGGCGTCGGGCTGACACTGGTCACCGGGCCGACCATCACCCCGCCCTCGGACCTTTTGCGCGTGCTGACCGGGCACGATGTGCCGGGCGCAAGCTTCAGCATCCTCGAACTACGCCTGCCCCGGGCGGTGCTGTCGATCCTTGCCGGAATGAGCTTCGGACTTGGCGGTGTGATTTTCCAGACGTTGCTGCGCAACCCACTGGCGAGCCCCGACATCATCGGAATCAGCGCCGGCGCCAGCGCGGCGGCCGTGTTTACCATCGTCGTTCTCGGTTGGAGCGGGCTGGCCGTCTCAGTCGCCGCAGTCGTTGCCGGGATGATCGTAGCGCTGCTGATTTATCTGCTGGCCTGGCGTGACGGGGTGTCGGGCGCACGATTGATACTGATCGGCATCGGGATCTCTGCCATGGTCGACAGCATGATCGCCTATGTCCTGTCGCGCGCGCCGGCGTGGTCGCTGCAGGATGCCTTGCGTTGGCTGACCGGGAGCGTCAACGGCGCGACCTTGTCCGAAGCGATGCCTGTTCTGCTGTCGCTGGTCCTGCTGGGCGGACCGCTTTTGGTCCGGCGCGACAATCTCGAGGCGATGCGACTTGGAGATGACACCGCCGCGGCGCTTGGCGTGCCTCTGCGTTTCGAAAAGCTCGTGTTCGTCATGGCCGCTGTCGGGCTGATCGCGGTGGCGACGGCCGTGTCCGGTCCGATCGCCTTCGTCGCGTTCCTGTCGGGCCCGATTGCCGCGAGAATTGCAGGCACCGGCCGGACACCCTTACTGGCTTCCGTCATTGTGGGCTCTTTGCTAGTCCTGCTGGGCGATTACGCAGGCCAGCACCTTCTGTCGGGGCGCTATCCCGTGGGCGTAGTCACCGGGGCCCTGGGCGCGCCATACCTCGTATATCTGATCATCCGATCCCATCGCAGCGGAGGCGGTTCATGAGCACTTTAAACGTGGCAGGACTGGAGGCCGGATACGGCACGCGAAAGATTCTGACCGGTCTCGATGTCGCGGTGCCCCCGGGGGGCATTTCTGCGATTGTCGGGGCCAATGCGTGCGGTAAATCCACGCTGCTGCGATGCCTTTCGCGGCTGCTGCGACCGAGCGCCGGGCGGGTCATGCTTGATGGCCGCTCGGTGCGCGACATCCCGACACGCGAATTGGCCCGCCGCATGGGCCTTTTGCCGCAATCGCCCATCGCCCCGGACGGGATCACCGTGGCGGATCTCGTCAGTCATGGCCGCCATCCCCATCAGGGCCTCCTGTCGCGCTGGACACATGCCGATGACAGGGCAATCGCCGCCGCGTTGGATGCGACCCGGACCACCGATATTGCCGAGCGGGAGGTCGACCAACTGTCCGGCGGACAGCGCCAGCGGGTCTGGATCGCCATGGCGCTGGCACAGGAAACGGATATCCTGCTGCTCGACGAACCAACGACGTTTCTGGATGTCGCGCACCAGATCGAAGTCCTCGATCTGCTGGTCGATCTGAACCAGGCCCGCGGCACGACCATTATCATGGTCCTGCATGACCTCAATCTCGCCGCCCGCTATGCCGACCACCTGATCGCAATGCGCGGCGGCAATGTATACGCCGCGGGCGCACCGGACACCGTTCTGACGGAACGCATGGTACAGGAGGTTTTCGGCGTGGCCTGCCGGGTCATGCCCGACCCCACCTCGGGCAAGCCGATGATGCTGCCAGTGGGCCGCCACCGGGCCAGCCCCGCACCGGAACGTCAAGAGGTCGCATCATGAGTAAAATCCTGCACGCCAACGCGCTGTTCCGGGGCACCTTGCCGGACGATGCCATTCCGCACATCTCGGCCCATGCCCGCGAGGTCGAACTTCCCGTGGAAGAGACCGAGGCCGGCCTGCTGGTGAGACCACCTCTCGCATCCGTATCGCTCGAGGTTAACCGCGCGGGCCTGCAGGTACATGTCGAGGCCGCGGACGCGGCGGCATTGCAAAACATTCGCGATTACCTGCATCACATTCTGGATCACGTCGCGCCCGGCCTGACCCAATCCGCAAAGTGGGAAGGCGATATCCAGCGCAACCGCGCACCGCTCAACTTCTGCACGGCCACGGTTCAAGATGTCCGGCGCGTCGGACCGCATTTCCTGCGGGTCACGCTCGACTGCGCCGACACCTTGCGCCTGTCGGAGGAAAGAGGAATGCATTTCTCCCTTCTTCTGCCTCCGGAGGGCCGCACGCCCATCTGGCCACACCTCGACGCCAATGGACGTACAAGGATGCCCGTCGGCGACGATCAGTTGCATCGCGCGGCCTATACCTTCGTCGATCTCGATCCGGGCAAGGGGCAGTTCACGTTCGACGTGTTCGAGCACGATGGCGGACGGGCGACACGTTGGGCCCGAACGGCGCGGCCCGGCCACATTGTCGGCATCAGTGGCCCCGGCAGTGGCGGGTTTCCGAACGGGCGGAACATCTTGATCGCCGGGGACGAGACGGCTCTTCCGGCGATCCGCCGTATCCTGAAGTCATCGGCACCCGACCGGCGGGGGCACGCCATCCTCGAAGTCGGCACGGACGACGACATCTGCGACCTGCCCCGGCCCGACGGGATCGACCTGACCTGGTGCGTCCGACAGCGACGCGAGAGGCTGTGGGATCATCTGTCGCAAGCGCCCTTGCCCCCGGGACCCGACCGGTATGTCTGGGTCGCCGCCGAAAAATCCCTTGTCCGAGATGCGAAAGCAAGGTTTCGACACAAGCTCGGGCTTGATGCGGACGAGGGATATTTCGCGTACTACTGGGAGGTCTGATTCAGTGTTGCAAAGATGGAGTGGCAAGTACCCGTTACTTTACAAAGATCCTCCAACAACTTTGACTCGCCATTGAATTAGTGTCGTTGACCCTGTGACTGACGGCCTGCACAAATGGCTAAATCAATGACATTCGAAACATGCGCACGAGCGAACGGCGCTACATGAGATGAGCCCGGCAACGTGCGCATCGGATCGCTCTCCCACGCGCGACTGCGTATCTTTTTGGGATTGCTGCCCGATCAGCTGCCTGATCACCGGAATTTCCCCCACTGCGATTTTGGCCGAACCTATTCATTTTGACAGTCGTCCGCAGCCTTCGGAAAACCAGAGCATGCCGACTTGAAAGAGACGATGCAGACTTGGAGCGACAAGCCAGTCTCATCCTTTGACTACTCACTTACCGTCCCACTGATTCAAGCCTGCTGATCTCTCTGTTTCTGGAGCATTCGGAGTCCACTCGGGAATAGGTGGCGCGAAGGCCGGCCGCCTTTGGAAACTTTCCTGGCTTTCTGCATCCGGACGCCCTCGCTGGGCCAAGGAGCCAAGCGCCAGAGAACGAAAGCAGCAAAGACGGCTTACATCGAGCCAGGCAGCCTCTGGGAGAACGGATATTGCGAACGCTTCAATGCCCGGGTCCGCGATGAGTTCTTGAACGGTGAGGTCTTCTACAGCCTGCGAGAAGCCCAAATCCTGATCGAAGAGGGAGGAAACATTAAAAAAAAACGCCCTCACGATGCTCCGGGCTACCGACCACCGGCCCCTGAAACCATCGTCCAGATGGATCCAAGTCCAGTCATGCACTAACAATCAAATCAGCCCACTCAGGTGGGCTGATCAGGTGCATGCTCTTTCTCAAGACTTCGTATGGCTTGAAGAATTTGCCGGGAGCTACAGCCGCGTTTTTCGAGTCACCTGTAAACGAACCCTTGCATTCCATCGGATGTCCGCTGATCCAAGATCTGGGCATATGTCACCGAACCACCGGCGTAGGGCATGAATACCTGCGCTTTCCCGTCAACATTGGCCCCCATGTACCAAGACGCGGCCTCGCGCATCAGGGACTTGCGCGAGACGGCGTCGACCTCCGCCATCCAATCCTGTTGCGCAGCGCGCACCGGTTCAAGTTCGCTCTCGTTCCGGTCGTGAAGGTCTCCTATGGTATCAGTAATCCACTCGACATGTTCTTCGATCGACGGAACCATGTTGGACAGAACCGAGGGGCTGCCCGGCCCCGTCACCAGGAACATGTTGGGGAACCCGGCCACCATGAGACCCAGATAGGTCTGCGGCCCGGCATCCCACTCCTGCGACAACGTCCGCCCCTCGCGGCCACTGATGTCAATACGATTGAGCGCTCCGGTCATCGCGTCGTACCCGGTTGCCAGGATCATCGTATCAAGCTCGATCTCCTGTCCGCTTTTCAGTTTCAGACCATTCGCTGTGGCGGTCTCGACCGGATCGGCGCGAATATCGACCAGGTCGACATTGTCCCGGTTGAATATCTCGTAATAGCCGGTGTCCACGCAGATGCGCTTGGCTCCGATCGGGTAGTCTCCGGGGGACAGCACCTTGGCCGTTTGCGGATCCTCGACGGTCTCCCGGATCTTGCGCCGTACAAAGTCGGCCACCGCCGTGTTGACCTCACGGTCCTTCGTCGTGTCATTGAACGTATAGATGAAACCGATGCCCCCGATCTGCCATTCGGCCTCCAGAAGCGCTTTCTGCTGACACTCTGTCAGCTCCTGCCCGGACCGCATGCCGGGGTTGTTGTACAGCGTGTAATTCCGACTCTGGCGCAGCGCGGCACGGCGTTCGGGATAGTTGGATTTCCATGACTCCACGTAATGCGCGCTCATTGGGCGGTTGTTGGCCGGGACGGAGTAATTCGGCGTACGCTGAAAAACCGTCAGGTTGCCGCAACCGGGCGCGATCGTGGTCGATGTCTGAATGCCCGATGACCCGGTACCGATTAACCCTACACGCTCATCCAGAAAATCGGGCTCTTCCGCAGGCCAGTCGGAGGTCTTCAGAAGACGCCCCTTGTAGTCCTCCAAACCGGAAATGTCGGGCTCTTTCGCCACGGACAGGCAACCGGTCGCCATGATGCAATAGCGTGCGCGCACTTTGCGCCCGTCACTGAACGTCGCGGTCCACAGCGACGCATCGTCATCCCAGTTCAGCGCATCAACCCTTGTATTGAAGGTAATGTGCTGACGTAATTCCAGGCGGTCGGCGACAAACTTTATGTAGGAAAGTATCTCGGGCTGCGCCGCGTAGAGTTCCGTCCATTCCCATTCCTGCTGAATCTCTTCAGAGAACGAATAGGAATATTGCATGCTCTCGGTGTCACACCGCGCACCCGGATATCGATTCCAGTACCATGTGCCGCCAACATCGGCCCCCGCTTCAACCGTACACACCTCCAGGCCCATTTTGCGAAGCCTGTGCAGCGCGTAGATACCGGCAAATCCGGCGCCCACGATCAGGGCGTCAAATTGGGCTACATCGTCAGTCATTAAGTTACTCCCGTTTGATTATTGATGAATCGCAGAACCCCGGTCAGCGCATCGGCTGCGGCAGGGCTGTCCGGCGTCACGGTCATGAACCCATGCAACTCGCCGGGATAATGTAGATGGACGCAGTTGGCGGTCTCCATGCCCCGCTCGCGGCGCAGGCGGACATATGATGCCCCCTCATCCCGCAGGGGATCGTAGCCCGCGGTGATCACCAATGCCGGCGGCCCTTCCAGCCCTCCTCGAAGAGGCGAGACCGCCGGATCGGCCCGATCTGTGTCGGCATGGAAATAGTGGTCCCGGAACCATTCCATCGTGCGCCCGGTGAGCGCCATGCCGGGCTCTTCTATCCGGTGCGACGGATAGGCGCCCGCCTGATCAAGGGCGGGGTAGATCAGGATCTGGCCAAGCGGCGCGGGACACCCTGCCCCCGCGCCCGACTTCTCCGCGGCCATCGCGGCTGCCAACCCCGCTCCGGCACTGTCACCGGCCAGGAACATGCGCGACGGGTCCAGCCCCATCGCGGGGCCGTTCTTCACGACCCAGGAAATGGCGCGCTGGCAATCCTCCAGTTGCGCGGGACATCGGTTCTCCGGCGCAAGCCGGTAATCGACCGACAGCACCGCGCAATTGGCCCCCGCCGCCATGCGGGCACATAGCAGCCTGTGCGACGCAAGCTCGCCGAACACCCAGCCGCCACCGTGAACGTAGACAACCACGGGCAAGGCCCCACCGGCGGCGTCTCCGGCGTACGGACGAAAAAGAAGTCCGGCAACGTCCCCGTCCGGGCCGAGGCGCTGGACCACGCCATCGGCCCAGCACTCCGCCGGATCGGTCAGGCCGGGCATTTTGCGCTCGACCATCACCCTTGCCTCGGCCACGGAATACGCCTCGAACGGGCCAAGCCCTTCGGCAATGCGATAGTCGAGTACGGCGCTACTTGCTTTACTCAGCATCGCGATCCCCTCAGACCGTAAGCCCGCCATCAACCGTCAGTTCGGCGCCCGTCATGTACCGGCTGCCGTCGGACAGCAGAAAGATCACCACATCGACGACGTCTTCCGGCTGGCCACGGCGCCCCAGGGGAATCGTGGCAGTACGCTCTTCCAGGCGATCGGCCGGAATTGCCTCCATCATGCTCGTGTCGATCAGACCTGGATGAACAGAGTTCACGCGCACGCCTTTCGGTCCGAGCTCCTTGGCGGCCATCTTGGTCATTCCGCGCACGGCCCACTTGGCCCCGACATAGGCGATGCCGCCATTGCCCCGAAGCCCCGATACCGAGGACATGTTCACCACCGAAAGCTGCCTTGCACCGGCGCGCTCCGCCGCAAATCGAATACCAAGGAACGTCCCGAGCTGGTTCACGGCGACCGTCTTGTTGAAAAATTCGACATCCGTTTCGTCTATGATGCGCGGATCAAATATCCCGGCGTTGTTCACGATCCCGTCGAAACGCCCAAGCGCATCCACAGCCTCGCCAATCCCGTTCCACCCTTCCGGATCGGTCACGTCATGCGTCACGTAAGTGCAGGCGCTTCCGATCTCCTCGGCAAGGCGGGCGCCTTCATCCGCGCGCAGGTCGCCTACGACGACACGGGCACCGCGCACAACCAACCGTCTTGCCATCTCGGCACCCATGCCGCGCGCCCCGCCGGTGATGACAAACACGCGTCCGTCGATAGAATTTTGATCAGACACTGGCTTTCTCCCGGTTCCAATGAGCAGCAAGGACATCGACATCATCGCAGCGTCCATCGCTGCGCGTCGCAGCGGCCAGTTCGTATTCGATGGTCCTGTTGCGGTTGGCCACGACACCGGCATACTCACCATGTGTCAAAAGATAGAAATGGTCGGCTTCCACCCCGTCGAGCGCGATCCGCGCTATATCTTCGGGGGCCATACCGTTTTCCAGCGCCGCATGGTTGGTCGCCGCGGCGTCGCCCGCGCTGCCCGCCAATCCGGTACGAACGAAGCCTGGGCAAAGCACCGATACGCCGACGTCGCTGTCTTCCAGGTCGAACCTCAGCGCTTCGCTGAGGCCCAGCACCGCGAATTTCGACGCAATATAGGCGCCACTACCAGCGCAGGTCACCAGCCCACAGATCGATGCCGTGTTGACGATATTCCCCCGGCCTCCGCCGTGCAGGCGCGACATGAAGTAATGAATCCCGTTGTAAACACCGTCGAGGTTTACCGCCCTCAGCCGGTCCCATTGCTCGGGCGGCAGTTCGCTCAGCGCCGTCTTGGGGACAGTCACACCGGCATTGTTGAAAATGATGTCGACATGCCCGACTTTGCCCAGGATCTCGTCGCAGGCACCCGCCCAGCTTTTCCGGTCGGCGACATCGAGGGATATCGCCAGCGCGCGGCCGCCGTCGGCGCGGATCGACGTGACGGTTTCTTCCGCGCTCTCCTGGTTCATGTCGGCGCAAATCGCTGTTGCTCCGCGTGCGGCGACCTCCCGGGCAAGGGAGCGGCCGATGCCGCTCCCCCCACCTGTGACCAGGGCCACCGTGTTCTCTTCTATTCGCATGGAAGCTCTCCTTGTTGCGCGATCATCACGCGAAGACCGCCGGCAGGGTCAGCAAGGCGATCGAGACCACCGCGAAGGACACGAGCATGAGCGCCGCGGTGTACCCGAGGATGTCACGCGCCTTCAGCGCCGTGACCCCGAGCAGAGGCAGCATCCACATGGGCTGAATTCCATTCGTCAGCTGATCGCCATAGGAAAACGCCATGACCACGGTCGAGATGTCGGCCTCGAGCATCTGTGCCGCCTCGACCAGCATCGGCCCCTGCACGGCCCATTGGCCACCGTTCGAGGGTACCATCAGGTTCACGAATGCCGAGCTGAGCATGCTGGTGAAAGGCAGGGTGTACGCGTTGGATATACTCGCCAGTCCGCTGGCAAACAGGGCAAGCAGGCCCGAGGCGCTCATCATCCCCATGATCCCGGCATAGAACGGGAACTGCAAAATGATCTGGCTACAGGTGCGGATGCCGCGGTCGATGGCACGGACATAGGCGATAGGCGTCCCGTAGGCCAGAAGCCCCAACAGCAGGAAGGTCAGGTTCAGGACGTTGAGGTTCAGGTCCAGCCCGTTCTGCAGAATGAAGTTCCCGACATAGGTAAAGCCGATGGCCAGGATCACCCCGGTCAGAATGCGGGAGTTCTCGATCCGCTCGGCAACGGTCGGTGCGGTTTCCGGTACTGCGGCGGCACTTAGCGAGGCTTTGCCGGGCGCGGTGGCAACAACGGGTTCGTCCTCCGGCGCATCGTCGGCGTCCAGCCCTGCTTCCCTGTCGCTGATCTCGCGCACCTTTTCGGCCGGATGCATGCGCGCCGCCGCCACTGGCAGCAGGATCATGAACGTCGCGCCAACGATCAGGTTCAGCGGCGAAAATATCGTTTCGACGAGCGGGATCAAGCCAATCTGATCTGCCAGGAAATGGCCTTCCGTATTAACCAGCAACGACGCGCTGGACGTAAGCCCGCCCTGCGACGTCGTACCCCCGGCAAAGCCGGCGGCGACAGTCAGCGGATAGTGCACCTGGATGCCCCGGTCCCGCGCCTGGCGACAGAATTCCCGCGCCGCGACGGCGCCGACGATCAGGCCAAGCCCCCAGTTCAGGAAAGACAGGCTGATGGACAGTGCGCAGACCATGGCGACGACGCCCGTTGCACTTTTGGGCAGGCTGCCAAGCGCCAGGATGGCCCGTTTCATGGGCGGCGCTTCTGCGAAGACATAGCCGAAAAGCAGGATGGCAACCATCTGCGTGGTGAAGCGTAACAATCCCCAGAAGCCATCGTACCAGTAGTCGACCATCTGCATCGGGCTTGAGGGCGTCAACGCGACACCGAGCCCGAACACCAACCCGGTCAGGATGATAGCGAAGGCGAATGGCGTTGGCATGAATTGCCGGGCAAAGCCCGCGAATATCTCTGCAAGTCTTTGCAGCATTTTTTTCCTCCCTGATTATCGGCGTCCTCCTCAAAACGCCGGATCTTGGTCCTGACTTTGTTCACACATAGTGAACACAGGTCCAATAGATAGAACGCTCCCACAATGCACATTTTCCGTCAAGGTCTCGAGGCCGCAGATTGAGAAGAAAATTTCTATCCTATGAATTTTGTTCACCTAAATTGAACGCGCGGATCCGAATTTTCGCGTTAGACAAGCCGAGAGGTGCGGCGTCCGCACAACTCGCAGCTCACTTCCATATTTCATCCGAACTGAATTTCGGGCTGCGACCTGCAGAACAGCCGACCGGTTTCCGCTTCCTCACGGACAAGGCCTGCAGGCCTCGCAAGACGCATCAGGCCGAACGAGTGCGGCCCGGCGGGGTCATCCCCCACCGGGCGCCTTGCCCGCTTCGGGCAAAACAAGCTGAAAAGGACGGCGAAGCGTCCCCGCTTAGGCGGCCTCAGTCACGAATTTCGTGTTGAGATAGCTTTCGAAGGTTTCCGCCCCGCCTTCGCGGCCCATGCCGCTGTCCTTGACGCCACCGAACGGCGTTTCCGAAAGCGACATGCCGAAATGGTTGATATTCATCATCCCCACCTCGATCTCGTCCGCCAGCCGCCGCACGATCGCGTTGTCCCGCGCAAAGGCATAGGCCGCCAGCCCATATGGCGAGCGATTGGCTCTCTCGATGACCTCATCCAGCGTACGATAGCTGACCAAGGGAAGAATGGGTCCGAAGGTTTCCTCACTCATAACCCGCGAGTCGTCGTCGAGATCGGTGACGATGGCGGGGCTGAAAAAGTTTCCGGGCGACTGGATCGCTTCCCCGCCAACGGCCACCTTGCCGCCGCGCTGGACAGAATCCGCGATGAAATCGGTCATGGCAGACAGCCGGCGCCCATGTGCAAGAGGTCCCATGCCCGACTCGGAGTCCAGACCGTCACCGACACGCACCTTCTCGAACTTGGCGACCATCCGATCGACCAGCTCACCATGAAGGCTTTCATGCGTGAACACCCGCGTGGGGGCGACGCACACCTGCCCCGCATTCCGCAGCTTCAACGCGCTCAGAAGGTCCGCTGCCTTGTCCAGGTCCGCGTCCTCAGAAATAATAAAGGGCGCTTGCCCGCCCAGTTCCATCGTCGCGCGCTTCATGTGCTTGCCTGCCAGCGATGCCAGCGACTTGCCGACCGCGCTGGACCCGGTGAAGGAAACCTTGCGCACGCGGGGCGATTCAATCAGTCGGGTCGACACCTCTGCCGGCACACCCCAGACAATGTTCAAAACCCCGTCGGGAAGTCCGGCATCCTTGAAAAGCTGCGCCAGCGCCGTAACCGCACTTGGAGAGTCCTCGGGACCTTTCAACACGATCGTACAACCGGCGCCGATCGCGGCGACCATCTTGCGGATCGCCTGGTTGAACGGAAAGTTCCACGGCGTGAAGGCGGCGCAAACGCCGACCGGCTCGTGCATCACGTACTGGCGCACATTGGAAAATCGCGGAGGAATCACACGCCCATAGATGCGGCGGCACTCCTCGGCGTGCCATTCTGCATGTTCCGCGCAAGCCATGACCTCGGCCCGCGCCTCAGCCAGCAGCTTGCCCTGGTCCAGTGTCATGTTGCGCGCAATGTCCTCGACACGCTCTCGGGCCAGCTGCCCCACGCGACGCAGTATCTCGCTGCGCAACATCGGCGACGTGGTGCGCCATTCGTTGAAGGCGCGTTCGGCCGCGTCTACGGCGCGATCCAGCTCGGCTTCCGTCACATGGGGAAGCTGACCCAGCACCTCGCCGGTAGCGGGGTTGAGGATATCTTCCCCCTTGCGCGAGCTGCTCGGACCGATGAACTCACCATCGATGAATAGGCTTTGAGTAGGATACATGTTCTCTCCTCAGGCTGATTTGCGAAGATTTACGTCGGCGAGGATCATGTCGCTGGCCTTTTCGGCGATCATCATCGTCGGCGCGTTGGTGTTGCCGGAGATCAACGTCGGCATGATTGAGCAATCGACGACGCGAAGTCCCTCCAGCCCGTGAACCCGGAGCTGGGAATCGACGACGGCATCGGCGTCCTGCCCCATCTTGCAGGTCCCCGAAGGGTGAAAGATCGTCCCCGCCGTCTCGCGGATGAAATCCAGAAGCGCGGCATCGTCCTGCACGGACTCGCCGGGCTGGTATTCCTCGACGATATGCGAAGCCAACGGTTCTGTCCGCGCCAGGCGGCGGGACAGCTTGAGGCCTTCCAGCATGCAGATACGGTCGGTTTCCGTCGACAGGTAGTTCGGGCGGATATCCGGCTGGGCCTTGGGGTCGGGAGAGGACAGCCGCACCGTGCCGCGCGACTCGGGCCGAAGCTGGCAGGTATAAAGCGTGATGCCTGAGAAATCGTGCGGCTTGTAGCGCACCTGCTCGGCCGAAAGCATACCGCAGTGAAACTGGATGTCCGGTGTTTCCGAATTGGGAAGAACCTTGGCAAATATCCCCGCCGGGGTGGCCGAACAGGCCAGCGGCCCCTTGCGGAACAGGGCATAGTCCAAGCCCAGCTTCATCCGGCCATACAAGCTCTTCATGCTGTCATTGATGGTGATCGGCTTGTTCACCTTGTAGACGTTGCGTGCGTTCAGATGGTCTTGCAGGTTCCCTCCGACGCCGCGCAGCTCATGCGTGACCTCGACCCCTTTCGAACGCAATTCCTCGCCCGGGCCGATCCCCGAAAGCTGAAGGATGTGCGGCGACTGGATCGCGCCCGCCGACAGGATCACCTCGCCATTGGCATGCGCTATCCGGGCCTGGCCATTCTTGCGATAAGCGACACCGCTCACGCGGCCGTTCTTCACGATGACCCGCTCGGCATAGGCGCTACTGATGACCGTCAGGTTGGCACGGCTGCGCGCCGGCCTCAGATAGGCCACGGCTGCGCTGCACCGGCGCGCATTGCGGATGAAGAACTGATAGTATCCGCATCCTTCCTGGTCCCCATCGTTGAAATCCGGGTTCCGCGGGATCCCGAGCGCCTCGGACGCGGAAAACACATCCTCGAAAAACGGGATCTGCCCGGCCGGGTCGGAGATCGTGACCGGCCCCTCGCCGCCATGAAAGTCGTCGGCGCCCCGCGTATTGGTTTCCATGCGCTTGAAATAGGGCAGCACGTCATCCCAGCCCCAGCCGGCGTTGCCCGCCTGCGCCCAGCGGTCATAGTCCTGCGACTGGCCGCGGATACAAATCAGCCCGTTGATTGAACTCGAACCGCCGATGCAGACGCCGCGCGGCCAGACCATTTCACGCCCGGCCATCGAAACCTCTGGCGCCGTCGTGAACTGGCGCGCGATCCGCTCGTCGTAGACGGCCTTTCCATATCCTAGGGGAACATGGATCCAGGGCGACTTGTCCTCCGGTCCGGCCTCCAGAAGCAACACGGAATGACGCCCATTTTCGCTCAGACGATTGGCCAGCACGCATCCGGCAGAGCCCGCACCTACAATTATGAAGTCGTATTCCTGGGTCATCTCCCCCCCCTTTGCTTGCGCAGCGACAATTTCCGACACCGTGAGGCCGGGATCACCACTGCATATGACACGTTGCTGTTTTCACCCGGAGGCGCAGGCGCCATCCCGACCAGGGAAAGGCCGGTCAAATACCGAAAGAAAATCTGCCACGTTTGCTCCTCTCTGTAGCGCGTCCCGCCGAGGCATATCTGCAGCCGAAGTATGCGCCAGAAACTCCCTTTACTCCCGTTCCCACATACAGATCGCTATTCATGTATGGGATATTTACAATTGGATATGCCGTCAAGGTGATTGTGACCGCATCAAACTTTCCAGCGGCGCCACCCCGTGCGGAGCTTTAAAAAACAGACGTTCGCGCGCTTGACATGGGACAAATAGGGTGACTAGTATCCGTAATGCCTGAATGGCGTTTCCATATAGTGAACGCCAATCGATCAAAGTGGTTTGAGGAGACCGCTTTCATAACTTGCATATTGGGAGGACGCGGGAAATGACGGACAGCTATACGGACAAGACACAACCCAAGCCATTCAGGGAACGCCTTCAGTTGCGGGCCCAGTCCTTGGGCGAGAAATCCGCCGAAATCAGCATTCGCTGGATGCCAGAAACATTCACCTTCGCGGTACTGGTAACGGTGATCGTGTTTCTCTGCGCCTGGCTTGGCACCGAGACCCGACCCGTTCAGATCGTCGAGTATTGGTACGGCGGGTTCTGGTCGCTTCTGACATTCGGGATGCAAATGGTCCTGATCGTCGTAACTGGTTATGCTCTGGCCGTCGCGCCCCCCGTCAAGCGCGTTCTGGCGCGCATCGCGGCACAGCTCGGCTCGGCAAGCGCGGCGATCGCGGTCACCGCCCTTCTTTCGGGAGTTATTTCCTACGTCCACTGGGGCCTCGGGACGATCCTGTCCTGCCTGTTCGCCGTCGAAATCGCGAAGTCTTTCAAGACCCGCGGCATCCGCTGCCACTTTCCTTTGCTGGTCGCCTCGGCCTACAGCGGGACGGCTGTCGCAATGGTCGGCCTGTCCAGTTCGGCAGCCCTGCTGATGAACACGCCCGGACATTTTCTCGAAGACTCGATCGGCCTCGTTCCACTTACCGACACCATTTTCCGGCCACAGTACATCATGATCGTCGTGACCGCGACGCTCACGGCGGCCATCGTGCTCACCTATCTCCATCCTAGTCAGAAGAACACGCAGGAAATGGACGAGAACGCATCGTCGCCCTTCGGCGGTGACGAAACGCGCGAAACGGCCCGGACGCCCGGCCAACGGCTCGACAATATGCCAATGCTCGCTTGGCTCATAGGTCTCGTGGGTATCGTGTTCATCCTGCAGGAAATGATGGAACAGGGCATCATCGGGATTCAGCTGAACGTATTGAACTTCTTCTTCCTGATGCTGGGGATACTGCTGCACGGCTCCCTGAAAAGCTATTCCAACGCCCTGACCAAAGGCGCCCTCGCGGCTGCAGGCATTGTCCTGCTCTTCCCGTTCTACGGCGGCGTCCTCGGGGTGATGCGCGACAGCGGGCTGGTCGACATCGTCGCAAGCGGGTTTGTGGCGATCTCGACCGAAAACACATTCGCTCTCTGGCAGATGATCAGCGCCGGCGTCCTGAATTTCGCGATCCCGTCCGCCGGCGGCCAGTGGGCTGTCCAGGGGCCGATTGCGGTCACGGCATCACAGGAACTCGGACTGCCCATCGACGTCCCGGCAATGAGCGTCATGCTGGGCGAGTCTCTGACAAACCTCGCGCAACCGCTCTGGCTGATCCCGCTTCTCGGAATTTCAGGCCTGCGCGCAGGGCAGGTCCTTGGCTACACGATCGTACTGATGGCCTTCCTGTTCGTGGTGTTTGGCGGCGGTCTGCTGCTCCTGTAGGATAACAGTCATGCCCCGCGGCGGCTCTTTCCAAGGCCGCCGCGGGGACAATTTGCCAAACACCCAGTATCGCCTTGGATGCACCCTTGACGCCATTCAAGCCGCTATGCGGACTCATCCCTTGAGAGTATCCGTAGAGCCCGCCCCGATCCGCAAGCCGTCATAGCAGGGATACGCCCCTTCAGGACCCCTCTCCCCTGTTCCATGGGCTTCGGACGTCATCGTCAGCGACCTGCGCCCAGGGACCCGAACACGGACGGTGGTCAGCCCTGCCCACCTCAGCCAGTGACGTCCCAGACCGCCAGACCGAACCCGACCACCGCGATGAAGATCCAGGCCGCCGCTCCCAGCAACAGCGCTATACCTAGCAGACTGAGCGCCGCGATCCCGCCGCCCGCTGCAGGGTAGCCGCAATCAGCGTGATCAGCGCCACCAGCCCCAAGCCGGTAAGATGTCTGCCAAAGCGGTTCCTGAAGATTGCCTCGCGGCCTGCAAATATCGCGTAGGACTGCATTGTGTTGTCTCGCTTTCAGGGATTTCCGCCTTTTTCGCGCCTGCACAGCGACAACAAATCCACTGACTTTGATTAAACCAATTGAAAGAATTTATTGATGCCCCTGGACCAACTGCAGGTTTCCCTGGCCGTGGCGGAACGAAACCGCATGCCCCGGGTGGCCGAGGCGCTGCGGCCGACGTGGGCATTCAAGGTTCTTCTGCATCCCGAATGGCACCGCACCTGCGCCGTGGAAGCCCTGCTTGCAGTGATCGACGGCATATGACGCCCGGCCCGGTCGCTAGCCGGTCCGCAATTCCTGCGCGTTCACCCGACGCGCCATCTCTGCGGTCAGGGATTTGCGATCGATCTTGCCGACATGGTTTTCCGGTAGCCGCTCCAGTACCTCGATACCCGAGATGCAGTGCGAACGTCCCAGCACTTCGGTGATACGGGCGTTAAGATCACTGAGCTCAGCAATCTGGCCCGATTTCTCGACAAAGGCAAAAGGTACCTCGCCCAGGTCGGCATGCGGCGCCGGTACGACACAGGCCGCCTCGATGCCACCACAGGCCAGCAGGACATCCTCAATCTGCACGGGCGCCAGGTTTTCACCGCCCCGGATGATGATCTCCTTCAGACGTCCGGTCAGAAACAGGTACCCCCTCTCGTCGAGATACCCGATATCGCCCGACCGCACCCATCCGTCCCGGTCGAACGGCGGATGGCCGACATATCCAAGGGCGGTCGAAGGACCGCGAAAGGCAACCTCACCGCGTTGACCCGTGGGCAGTATATCCTCGCCGCCAGGCGACAGAATCGCGACCTCGCCCCCCGGAAGCGCACGCCCGACCGAACCGCGCACCGCTGCGTCCGGCGGATTTGCCGTCGACGTGCAGGTGAATTCGGTCTGGCCATAGCTCACAAGGACAGGGCACCCCCAGTGGGCCTCGATCCGGTCCTGAATCTCCACCGGAAGCGCCGCCGAGCCACAGCGCAGCATCCGCAATCTATCGGTCGCTCCCGCGGGCACCGGATGATCCAGCAACCGCTGGAACATCGTGGGCACACCGGTAACGACCGTTGGCCGCAGCAACGCGATTGCCTCCATCGCGATCTCTGGCGTGAACCTCGGCAACAAGGTCACCTGCGCCCCCTGCGACAGCGGGTAAAGCAGCTGGTTCAGAATGCCATTGGTATGACTTAACGGCATCATGTGCAGGTAGTGGTCATCGGCCCCCACCGGCGTAAGAGCGGCCAGCCCGTCGGTATTTGCCGCGATGTTGCGGTGACACAGGCGAACGGCCTTGGGGCGTCCGCTCGATCCGGAGGTGAAGATCAGCAGCGCCTCGTCGTCAGGCGACGGCGCCGAGCCGGAAAATTTCCGCGAGGTAAGCGCGCTCCGGCGCACAACCGCTTGTGCACCCGACTGCGCAAGCGCATCCGCGGCCGATGCGTTGGCATCATCCGCGAGAATGTAAGAAAAACCAGTATCTTTCAGCTTGTCCATGACCGATCTGGGCGCCTCGCTGCGGCTCAGCACGGTAACCGGCAGACCAGCCACAAGGCAGGCCAGAAGGTCGGTACAGAGACCGACGTGGCGATCCTGCAGCAGCGCGACCCTCTGTCCCGATCGCGCCCCGGCATCCAGCAGGCCCCCAGCTTGGTTTAGGACGGCCGTGAACAGTTCGGAAAAGGTCAGTGATTGCCCTTCGGCACTCAAGGCGCATGCATTCGGGCGGAGTCGTGCCTGTTCGGCGAGGTCGGTAACGAAATCACTCATGCGGCCAGCTCCGGCATTCGGACCGCGGCATCCGCTTCGAATGTGCCATCGGGATCCAGTGCCCTCAGCGCCGCCAGTTCCGCCGCGGTGGGTT
>NZ_JASHIN010000037.1:0-27507 GCF_030733705.1 Roseovarius sp. MMSF_3298 | reverse complement strand
CCCGTCATGGGCCGGGCCGAGTTCGTGGCGCTGATGGCGATGCTGGTGGCCACGGTCGCCTATAGTATCGACGCCATGCTGCCCGCCCTCCCCGCCATCGGGGCCAAGCTGTCGCCCGACGCGCCCAACCAGGCGCAGCTGGTGATCGGCAGTTTCGTGCTGGGCCTCGGCGTCGGCACGTTCTTCGTCGGCGCGCTGTCCGATGCTTATGGCCGCAAGCGCGTCATCATCTGGGGAGCCGCCCTCTACTGCGCCGCCGCGATCCTGGCGCTCGCGGCCCCCACGCTGGAAACCGTGCTCGCGGCCCGCGTGTTACAGGGGCTGGGCGCGGCAGCGGCACGGGTCATTGCCATCGCCATCATCCGCGACATCTACAAGGGGCGCGAAATGGCCCAGCTGATGAGTTTCGTCATGCTGGTCTTCACCCTCGTTCCGGCAATTGCACCAATGGCCGGCGCCGGGATCATTGCAGTCTTCGCGTGGCGCGGCATCTTCGTGTCCTTCCTCGTCTTCGCCGCGCTCAGCACTTTCTGGATGTGGCTGCGCCTTCATGAGCCCCTTCCGCGCGACCGACGCGTGCCCTTCCGGACGCGCAAGCTGCTGCATTCGGCAGGCGAAGTCATCCGCCACCCGATGGCGCGCCTGTCAATCCTCGTGCAGACGCTGTGCCTTTCGATGCTCTTCGCCTCGATCAGCTCGATTCAGCAGATCATGGATATCACCTATGGCCGCGCCGAGGAATTTCCCTACTGGTTCGCCGGTGTCGCGACAGTCGCCGCCTTGGGCAGCGTCATCAACGCCGCCCTCGTCATGCGCCTCGGGATGCGCCGCCTGATCCAGATGGCCCTGGTGATCGAAACCGTCGTCACACTTGCCGTTCTGGCGACCTTCCTCGGCGGTTACGGCGGCAACGGCCCCTTCGCACTCTACTTCGTTTGGCAGGTCATCGTCTTTTTGCAACTGGGCCTCACGATGGGCAACCTGAACGCCCTGGCGCTCGAACCGCTGGGTCATATCGCGGGCATGGCGGCCTCGATTATCGCCGGACTGTCCACGGTCGGATCCATTCTGCTGGCCATGCCCGTGGGTCTTGCGTTCAACGGGACGCCCATGCCCCTGCTGATCGGAGTCGCGATCTTCGCCAGCCTCGCGCTCCTGCTGACGCAGTTCATGCGCAAGCTAGACCGCGACCCAAACCCCGGGCTCTGACCACTGACAATTTATTCGGTATACTGTCGCATACCGTCTGGTCAAAACCGCTTTCATGGTCTATGACGCGCTCAAGACTCACGCTTTGTCATGTCCTGATCGAAAGGTATTTCCGATGGCCGACACCTCCAATCCCGATATCGTCTACACCAAGGTCGACGAGGCCCCCGAACTGGCCAGCGCGTCCCTCCTGCCCATCATGAAGAGTTTCGCCACCGCCGCCGATATCTCGGTCGGCACCCGCGACATCTCGCTGGCGGGCCGTATACTCGCCACCTTTCCCGATCACCTGAGCGAAGACCAGCGCGTCAGCGACGACCTCGCCGCCTTGGGCGAACTGGTCAAGCAACCCGGCGCCAACGTCATCAAGCTGCCCAACATCTCGGCCTCCGTGCCGCAGCTCGTGGCGGCCGTGCGCGAACTGCAAGGCCAGGGCTATGCAATCCCCGACTACCCGGAAACGCCCGAAACCGAAGCGGAAAAAGAGGTCCGCGCGCGCTACGACACCATCAAGGGTTCGGCCGTGAACCCCGTCCTGCGCGAGGGCAACTCCGACCGCCGTGCCGCCGCGCCGGTCAAGAAATACGCCCAGAACAACCCGCACCGCATGGGTGATTGGTCCTCCGACAGCAAGACACGCGTCGCCTCGATGGACGCCCATGACTTCTTCTCTAACGAGAAATCCGCCACGCTGGACGGCGCCGCCACCGCCAGGATCGTGCTTGAAGGCGCGAATGGCGAAACCGTCCTCAAGGACGGCGTCAGCTACCCCGCCGGCACCGTCGTCGACGCCACCTACATGAGCGCGTCCGCCCTCGACGATTTCCTCGCCGACGAGATCAAGAAGACCAAGGACGAGGGCGTGCTCTTCTCCATCCACCTGAAGGCCACCATGATGAAGGTCTCCGACCCGATCATCTTCGGCCACGCGGTCCACGAATGGCTGAAGCCGGTGTTCGACAAATACGGCGACCGGATGAAGGAACTGGGCGTGAACCCCGCCTCCGGCATGGGCGACCTGCTGGAGCGCGTGAAGGACGAGCCCGAGATCATGGCCGCCATCGAGGACTGCCGCGCGGCGCGCCCGCCGATGTACATGGTCGACAGCGACCGCGGCATCACCAACCTGCACGTGCCCTCCGACGTCATCATCGACGCCTCCATTCCCGCGCTCATCCGCTCGGGCGGCAAGGGCTGGGGCCCGGACAACAAGGAACACGATGCCGTCTGCGTCATCCCCGACAGTTCTTATGCGCCGGTCTATGACGAGACCATCAAGTACTTCAAGGAAAATGGAAAACTAGATCCGGCCACCGCCGGCACGGTGCAAAACCTGGGCCTGATGGCGCAAAAGGCCGAAGAATACGGCAGCCACCCCACCACGTTCGAAATCCCCGAGGACGGCACCGTCAAGATGATCCTCGACGACGGCACCGTGCTGCATTCGCACGAGGTCAAGAAAGGCGACATCTGGCGCTCTGCCTCGACCCGCAAGGCACCCGTCGAAGACTGGGTGAACCTCGCCATCGAACGGCAGAAGGCCACCGGCTACCGCGCCATTTTCTGGCTGGACGAGAACCGCGCCCACGATGCCGAGCTCATCTCCTTCGTGAAGCCGATCCTGGAAGCAAAGGGCGTCGCCGACAAGTTCGAGATCATGGCCCCGCGCGAGGCCACCCGCGCCAGCCTCGAGACCATCACCAAGGGCGAAAACACCATCGCCATCACCGGCAACGTCCTGCGCGACTACCTGACCGACCTCTTCCCGATCCTCGAACTGGCCACCTCGGCCAAGATGCTGTCGATCGTGAAGCTGATGAATGGCGGCGGCCTGTTCGAGACCGGCGCGGGCGGTTCTGCCCCCAAGCACGTCCAGCAGTTGCAGTCGGAAAACCACCTGCGCTGGGACTCCTTGGGTGAATTCTGCGCCTTGGGCGAAAGCTTCAAGTTCCTGGGCGAGACCAAGGACAACGCCCGCGCCCGCATCCTCGGCGAGACCATCGAGGAAGCCACCCAGGGCATCCTCGACAACAACCGCTCGCCCTCGCGCAAGGTCGGCGAGCCGGACAACCGCGACAGCCACTATTGGTTCGCCCGCTACTGGGCCGAGGCACTGGCCGCGCAAACCGACGACCCCAAGCTGGCCGAGGAATTCGCACCCATGGCCAAGGCGCTCGCCGAAAACGAACAACAGATCGTCTCGGAACTCGCCGCGGCCCAAGGCAGCCCGGCCGACATCGGCGGCTACTATCACCCCGACGAAGGCCGGCTTGCCACCGTGATGCGCCCCAGCCCCACGCTGAACGGCATCATCGGCACATAACCGGCAGACTATCGTAAAATCAAAGCCGCCCCGGTCCGACATCGGGGCGGCTTTTTTCAAGACCCGTCCAACCTTTGAACGATACGCCACTTTATCCGGCATCGGCCCGACGGGCGCGGGCATCGCGGCACATCTGCGTGGAAATGACAGCCTGCCTGCCCTATCTCACCTGGATGGACACCACAGACCCGCCCACCGTACCCCATTCCCCGATCGAAGACACCCAAGGCATCGCCCTAGGGGTGCTGCTTTGCGGCGTCGGCATCCACATCCTGACGACCGTGGGCCTCATCACCGGCCAGACCGCTGGCGTGGCCGTGATCCTCAGCTATCTTTCGGGCTGGTCCTTCGGCGTGGTCTTTTTCCTCATCAACCTGCCCTTCTACGCGCTGGCCTATGGCAAGCTCGGGCTGGAATTCACCGTGAAGTCACTCGTCTCGGTGGCGCTGCTCTCGGTCGTCACCGACCTCCTGCCACTCGGCTTCACCATCGACCACCTGCACCCCGCCCTCGGTGCTGTCATCTTCGGCGCGACAGTGGGCATGGGGCTGCTGGCCATGTTCCGCCACAAAAGCTCGCTTGGCGGTTTGGGCGTCGTGGCCTTCTGGGTGCAGGAAAAAACCGGCTTTCGCGCCGGCTACGTGCAGTTGATGACGGACGCGGTGATCTTCACCGTCGCCGCCCTGCTCTTTCCGCTCAGCGTTGTGGGCTGGTCGCTCCTGGGCGCGCTGGTGCTGAATCTCGTGATCACCTTCAACCACAACCGCGAACGCTATATTGCCAATTAAACCCGTAGGGTGGGTGAAACCCACGCCCCCCTGCGCAGCTATTGCCCCCGCCCATGCGTCCTGGCATACATCTCCGCGATCATCCGGCTGGCTGTCTTCTCGAACGCGAACGGCAGAACCGCATGGATCAGGGCACAGAACCCGGCGGCAAACAGTTTGGCGCTGAACGATCCCGCGAACCGGGCATGTTCCAGATAGGTCTCATCGACCTTCTGCGGGTGGGAAAGGAAAAGACGGGCCAACATGGGAAACTCCTGTTAATCGGTTTTTCTCAATCTATCAGCATCACCCCGAGACATTTTCTCAGCCTTCAGCCAAATTCGCTTTTATTCGTGAAACTTTCCCACTAAAACTCAATCATGTGGAAAATCGACGGCTTTGACCGGAAAATACTGCGCGAACTGCAACGCGACGCCAGCCTCGGGCTTGAGGACATCGGCGCCCGTGTCGGCCTGTCGCGCAACGCCTGCTGGCGCCGCATCAAGACGATGGAGGAGGCCGGCATCATCCGCGCCCGCGTCACGCTTCTGGATGCCGCCAAGCTGAACCTCGGCCTGACCGTCTTCATCCAGGTCCGCGCTGCCCAGCACGACGCGCACTGGCTCGAAACCTTCGCCCGCGCCACCCGCGCCATGCCCGAGATTCAGGGCGTCTACCGCATGACCGGCGATCTAGATTATCTGATCCGCGCCCGCGTGGCCGATATGGCCGATTACGACCGCCTCTACCAGGCGCTCGTCGCCCGCGTGCCGATGCGCGACGTCTCCGCCAGCTTCGTGATGGAGGAAATCAAGGACACCACGGCCTTGCCGATTTAATTGCGCGCCCCCGACATGGTGCCGAAAAAGTCAATGTCCTCCACCGTGATCACCCCGCCAAGGATGACATAGGCCGCAATCGCCCAAAGCACGAACGCCACCGCCGTCACGATGATGAATTTCTTGCGCAGGTGGTGCTTTTCGGGGGACCCCTTGTGCGTCCCTTCCACCGTGGTGCCCGCCTCACCTTGCGTCTGGATGCGGATCGGCAAGGCGATCAGAAAGGTCATGAACCAGATCACCAGAAACAGAACGATTCCCGACGCAATCCCCATCAGACCTGCTCCAGCTCGACAAGACAGCCGTTGAAATCCTTGGGATGCAAAAACAGCACCGGCTTGCCATGCGCGCCGATCTTGGGCTCGCCGCTGCCCAGCACCCGCGCGCCGTTTTCCTTAAGGTGGTCGCGCGCCGCGATGATGTCCTCCACCTCGTAACAGACATGGTGAATGCCGCCCGCCGGGTTCTTTTCCAGGAACCCGTTGATCGGGCTGTTTTCACCCAACGGATACAACAACTCGATCTTGGTGTTGGGCAGCTCGATGAAAATCACCGTCACGCCGTGATCCGGCTCGTCCTGCGGCGCGCCCACATTGGCACCCAGCGCGGTGCGGTACTGATCCGCCGCCGCCTCGAGGTCGGGCACGGCAATGGCCACGTGGTTCAGGCGTCCGATCATGGCGCTCTCCTTGGTCTGACAATTCTTGTCCACGTTATGGGCCGCACATGCGCCGGGGGCAAGCGACACGCCGACGCAACCCGCCAGTTCGCGCGATCCGGAAGATTTTCACCGACCGCTTAACCCTTCATTAGCCAACCCTGCCTAGCTTCGACTCACCTGGTGCCGGAATGGAGCAGCACAATGGATGACAATGACAGCCTGACACTTGCCAACACGCCGACCGCGCGACGCCCGCTTCTCGGCCTGACCATACTCGTGGTCGAGGACAGCCGATACGCCTGCGAAGCGATCCGCCTGATGTGCCTGCGCAGCGGGGCGCGCATCCGGCGGGCCGACTGCCTGCGTTCGGCGCGCCGGCATCTTTCGGTTTATCGCCCGTCCGTGGTCATCGTCGATCTGGGCCTGCCCGACGGCTCCGGCCTCGACCTGATCGCGGAACTGGCCTCGGCCATTCCGCGCGTGACCGGCCTTCTGGGGCTCAGCGGCAATACCGACATGGCGGCCGAGGCGATCAATGCCGGCGCCGACGGCTTTCTCGACAAACCGCTCGACAGCCTCGCGGCCTTTCAGCAGGGCGTGCTTACGGCGCTGCCTGAAACCTTTCGCCCCGCCGGTCCCCGGGCGGTGTCGCAGGTTCGGATCACGCCGGACCCGATGGCCTATCGCGATGACATGCACCATGCAGCCAACCTTCTCGAAGATCACCGCGATGGTCCGATGCTGGATTACGTGGCGCAGTTTCTCGATGGCGTTGCCCGCGCGGCCGACGATACCGCGCTGTTGGAGGCCACGAACGACCTGGCCGAACTTCGCGCGCGCGGGCGCACGCCCACTGCCACGGTCAAGGCGCTGACGGCCCTGGTGCAGGACCGGATCAGCCGGCGGGTCGCCATCTGATCTCCTGCAAACCGGGGCGCGTTAGCCCCCTTGCGCCGGGTCGCTGCCCCGCCGCACCAGCCGCGTCAGGTCGGCCAGCCGTTCGATCTGGCGACCGTCCTGGTCAAAATTCTCCGGCGCCAGCCAGAACTGGTAGGCCTCCGTCAACGCCGGCCAGTCCTTGTCGATCACGGCGAACCACGCGGTGTCGCGGTTCCGGCCCTTGACCACCGTGGCCTGCACGAACACCCCCTCGAAGGTAAACCCGAAGCGTTGCGCCGCCCGCCGCGACGGCATGTTCAGCGCATCGCATTTCCACTCGTAGCGCCGGTAGCCGGCCTCGAACGCCCATTGCATCATCAGGAACATCGCCTCGGTCGCCGCCCGCGTCCGCTGAAGCTGCGGCGCCACGGCGATGAACCCCACCTCGATCGACCCCGCCTCGGGCTTGATCCGCAGGTAGGACGCGAACCCGCCATAGGCGCCCCGGTCCTTGTCGTAGATCGCGTAGAACAGGATCGCGTCCTTGGCCGTCTCGTCCCGCATCCAGCGGTGAAACTGCGCGGCCGAGGCGAAAGGCCCCACCGGCATGTAATCCCACACATGGTCATGCCCGTCGAACGCCTTGAACAGGATCGCGGCGTGGCGGTCCGCCTCCAGCGCCTCCAGCCGCACGTAGCGCCCCTCCAGCGGCGCCATGTCCGGCACCGGCGGCGCGGTCCAATCGGGGATCTTCGGCCCCACGGGGCGGTCATCTGTCATCTGCGCCTCATCTTTCCCACCGGACAATAGCCAGACAAGGCGCTGAGAGGAAAGCGAAACATCAGAGGATCAGTTTCGGGTCGGCGCCCATGTCTAGCCCGGGAAAGATCGTGCCCTCGACCTGCGCCCGGTCAAGCGAGAACAGCCCGCGCATCGCCCAGCCCGCGATGGCGCGCACGTCCCGCGTCGGCATCAAATCGCGGCGTTGGTACAGGTCCGCCTCTGCCAGCCCCGGCCAGTCGCCCAGAACGTGACCGCCGCGAATCGCCCCGCCCGCCAGCAGCATCGCCCCCGCCGTGCCGTGATCGGTGCCCCGACTGCCGTTCAGCCGCGCCGTGCGCCCGAATTCCGTCATTGCCAGCACCGCCGTCTTGCCCCAGACATCGCCCAGCTCGTCGCGCAGGGTCAGAACCGCCTCCTGCAACGGCGCCAGTGCCCGCGGCAGGGTCCGCTCCTGTTGGGCATGGGTGTCGAACCCGTTCAGCGAAAAGGCCGCTATCCGGCTGTCGCCCCGCAAACGCTCGGCGGCGAAGCGTGCGACACTGCCCACCCGATCGCGGTCGCGCGTGGGACGCATATTCTCCTGCATCGCGTTCATCATGTCAGCGGTATCAAGCGTGCCGTCCCCCGCCAACTCCGCCATCTCGGTCTGCGACAGGGCAATCGCCTCGTCCATCGTCGCCCGAAACAGCGGGTCGTCATGCATCACCCTCTCCAGCAGCCGCTGCGCCTGCGGGCTCAGCGCCAGCGCCGCCTCGGGCGACCAGTTTGCCACCGGCGCGTCGCCCGACAGGATCAGCATGTCCTCGCGCCCCACCGCATAGGCCGTCTCGGCGGTGATCCCCGGCATCGCCTGCAACATCCGGTTCAGCCATCCGTCTCGGTCACGACCCAACGCGTCCTGTCCCGTGCCGGCCTCCAGGATGTCCTGTCCGTCGAAATGGCTGCGCTTGTCGCGGTAGGGGGTCGAGACAGCGTGAACGAACCCCAACTCGCCCTTCTGCCAAAGCGGCATCAGCCCCGACAAATCGGGATGCAGCGCGAAGATACCGTCCAGCGCCAGCCCACCCTGCGGCGCGGCCCCGCCGCGCAACGCGGCATAGCCCGGATCGCCCACCGGGCGCACCACGTCCAGCCCGTCCATCGCCCCGCGCAGGATGATCACCACCAGCCGCGTGTCCCACGGCGCGCGCGCCATCGTGACCGGCGTCACCAGCGGGCTGGCCGCCAGCGAACAGCCCAGCGCAAGGCTCCGGCCAAGGAACGCGCGACGTGAGGTATCGGTCATGCTCGGGTCTCCTGTCCTACATTCTCTGAAACGCGGGCGAGGCCAGCACCAGCCCCACGCCCTCGGCGCGTGTTTCCGCCGCCTTCGCGGCAAAGCGCACCGGCTCCGGCGCATCCGGGCCCAGCGCGACCTCGACGAACTCTCTCGGGTCCGGCAACAACCGCATCACGCGAAACGGCACGGTCATACCCCATTGCAGCCGCGCGGCCATGCGCTGCGGCGTGATCCACGCGCTATCCGCCTCGGGCCAGCCATCCGGACCGGGCGGCATGCCCCAAGTCTGGCCCATCAAGGTCATCGGGTTCATCATATCGCGCCGCAACAAGCGGGGCACGTCCGACAGGTGCCGCGGAGCGATCCCCAGCGCCCGCAGGCTCGACCCGACAAAGTCGATCGGCTGCTTCACGTTGCCCGCCGCGTCATGCCAGGCGGCAGGGTGGTCCAGCATCGCCGCATAGACCGCCACAAGCTGCCCGCCATTTTGCAGGTAGGCATCCCGCATCCGGCGTACCATGTCCGGATCGGGCGTATCGCCGGTAAAATGCATCGCCAGCTTCCGGGCGATATGGTCCGCCGTGTCAGGATGCGCGGCCAGGTCCTCCAACACCTGCACCACGCGGTCCAGCGTCGGCGTATCGCCTCCGTAAGCGCGCCCCATGAACGGCAGGACGCCCGGCTCCGCGATGCGCGCACGAAAGGCAAACCCGTCCGACCTGCGATAGGACAACCCTGTCAAAAGCGCCGCAAGGTCGCGCACATCCCCCTGCCCATAGGACCCGCCCACGCCCAGCGTGTGCAACTCCATCAGTTCCCTCGCAAGGTTCTCGTTCAGCCCGACCTGCCCGCCGTGCCGCTGGGCCGCAATGCTGTTCGGCCCGGCCGAGCGCACCTGGTCGAGGTAGAGCAGCATCAAAGGATGTGTCACCGCCGCGATCAGCATGTCGGCGAACCGCCCCGCCAGGTTGGGGCGAACCGCGTCCTCGACAAAACAGGCATGGGCATAGCGCAGCGGCCCGCCCTTGGAATGCGCGGTGAAATGATCGCCCCAGAAAAAGGCCAGCCGCTCGCGAAAGCCGTCCTCGGTCAGCGCCCGCCGCAACAGCGTGTGGCGAAACCAGCCCATGTGCGTGTCGCGAAACTCCCGGCCCAGTTTGCCGCGCCGCGCGGCGGCCTCCTCGCGCGCGGCGTCGGTTTCGGCGCTGCGCACCGCGCGACTCAGCTCAAGGATCGCAAGATCGAGATCACGCGCCACGTCGAACCCATCGACCGGAAATCGCTGTGCCGCCGCATCGGGCCCCGACACGGCCTCCAGCATTGCGGCGGCGTCCGTAGGGGCGGGAATGTCCGGCGAGAGGCCGCACCCGAAACGGCGCGCGGCACGCAGGGGATCAAAGGTCATTGTCAAGCTCTCGACGGTCGGTCATGCGTCACATATGGGCGCATCCTACAGAATTTCACACGCCTTGCCTTACGATTTCCATGCGCCCGACAATCGGGGCCGGCACCCCACGGAACCGCCGCCACCCCCGGCGCGTTGCCGGCAGACAGCCAACCGAAAGGTCCCGCCATGCCCAGCATCTACGACGCCATCCGCGCCGATCACGACAATCACCGCGACCTGCTGAACCGGATCGAAGACACCTCCGGCGACAGCGACGACCGCAAGTCCGCGTGGTCCGAATTCTACGAAGACGTGAAATCCCATGCGGCGGCCGAGGAAGAGACGTTCTACTCCAAGCTCATTTCCAAGACCTGGGGCCAGGACGCCGCCCGCCACTCGGTTCACGAGCACCAGCAACTCGACGACATCATGGAAGAGTTGAACGAAACCGACATGGCGTCACCGGGCTGGCTCAACCGCTTCAAGACGCTGAAGCACGATTACGAACACCACATGGACGAGGAAGAGGACGAGGTCTTCGCCCGCGCCCAGGAAGTGATCCCCGAAGACGAGATCGAAGGCTATGGCCAGCGGTTCGAAGACCGCAAGTCGAAGGAACGCAAACTGATCGACGACAAACGCGAGAACAGCCTGGAAGACTGAGGCGGCAAGCGCCGATCCCCCGTCCCGGACTTGATCCGGGACCTTTCACCACGCCCGTAGGGTGGGTGAAAACCCACCCCGCGCCTGCTCAATCCTCCTGCGGGATCACCCGCAGCCCCAACTCCATCAACTGGTCGCTGGTCGGCTCTGACGGCGCGTTCATCATCAGGTCCTCGGCCCGCTGGTTCATCGGGAACATGATGACCTCGCGAATATTCTGCTCGTCGGCCAGTAGCATCACGATCCGGTCGATCCCCGCGGCACAGCCCCCATGCGGCGGCGCGCCGTACTGGAACGCGTTGACCATGCCGCCGAACCGCTTGCGCACTTCCGCCTCGTCATAGCCCGCCAGATCGAACGCCTTGATCATCGTCTCCAGCTTGTGGTTCCGGATCGCGCCACTGACCAGCTCATAGCCGTTGCAGCTCAGGTCATACTGATAGCCCAGCACGTCCAGCGGATCGCCCTCCAACGCCTCGATCCCGCCCTGCGGCATCGAGAACGGGTTGTGCGAAAAGTCAATCTCGCCCGATTCCTCGTCGGCCTCGTACATCGGGAAATCCACGATCCAGGCAAAGGCAAAGCGGTTCTCGTCCGTCAGCCCCAGCTCCTCGCCGATGGTCACGCGCGCCTTGCCCGCCACGCGCTCGAACGCGGCCGGTTTCCCGCCGAGGAAGAACGCGGCATCGCCCACGCCAAGGCCCAACTGCTCGCGAATGGCTTCCGTCCGTTCCGGCCCGATATTCTTGGCCAGCGGCCCGGCGGCTTCCATCCCGTCGCCCTGGTCCCGCCAGAAGATATAGCCCATCCCCGGCAGGCCCTCTTTCTGGGCAAAGGCATTCATCCGGTCACAGAATTTCCGGCTGCCACCCGAGGGCGCGGGAATGGCGCGAATTTCCGTGCCGTCCTGCTCCAGGAGCTTGGCGAAAATGGCAAAACCCGAGCCGCGGAAATGTTCGCTCACGTCCTGCATCTTGATCGGGTTGCGCAGGTCCGGCTTGTCGGTGCCATACCAAAGCGCCGCATCGCGATAGGAAATCTGCGGCCATTGCTGGTCAACCGCGCGACCGCCCCCGAACTCTTCGAACAGGCCCTTGATCACCGGCTGGATCGTGTCGAACACGTCCTGTTGCTCGACGAACGACATCTCCATGTCCAGCTGGTAGAAATCCGTGGGCGAGCGGTCGGCGCGCGGGTCCTCGTCACGAAAGCACGGCGCGATCTGGAAATACTTGTCAAAGCCACTGACCATGATCAGCTGCTTGAACTGCTGCGGCGCCTGCGGCAGCGCATAGAACTTGCCCGGGTGCAGGCGCGAGGGCACCAGGAAGTCGCGCGCGCCCTCGGGACTGGACGCGGTGATGATCGGCGTCTGGTACTCGCGGAAATCGATATCCCACATGCGCTTGCGGATGCTGGCCACCACGTCCGAGCGCAGTTTCATGTTCTCCTGCATCGCCTCGCGGCGCAGATCGAGGTACCGATAACGCAGCCGCGTTTCCTCGGGGTATTCCTGGTCGCCGAAGACGATCAGCGGCAGTTCCCCGGCCCCGCCCAGCACTTCCATGTCGCGGATGAAAACCTCGATCTCGCCCGTCGTGATCTTGGGGTTCACCAGGCTTTCATCCCGCGCCTTCACCTCGCCGTCGATGCGGATGCACCACTCGCTGCGCAGCTTTTCGACCTCGGAGAACACCGCGCTGTCGGGATCGCACAGCACCTGCGTCATGCCGTAATGATCGCGCAGATCGATGAACAGCACCCCGCCATGGTCGCGGATCCGGTGCACCCAGCCCGACAGGCGGACCGTGTCCCCGACATTCGATTTCGTCAGCTCGGCGCAGGTATGGCTGCGATATGCGTGCATGAAGTCCTCTCCGGGCGGCTGAAACTGCCCATTTCGCGTGCAATTCGGTTCGCGCCGATACACCTTGGCGGGCCGGCAAAGTCAAGGCCTGCAAGGCTATTTCCCGCCTGCGCGGAACCGAGGCCCGTCTTAAAACATTTACAGAAAGTTAATTTTGCGCAAAGATTCCGGCTATCGAGCGGAAAATACGCGGGAAAACCGCGGCACCGGCAGGTTTCACACCAGCAGACGCGCCTTGACGCGCGCGACAAGAATGGGGTGAGCCATGTGGACCAAGATTCTCGATGTGTTCGTGACACATCTGTTCCGGAAGGGTGATTTCAGCCTGACCTACCCCGACGGCACCACGCGCCGTTACGGGAACGGTGGCACGCCCTCCGCTGCGATCACGCTCCACGATCCGGCGCTGCCACGCAAGATCATCATGGCCCCCGAACTGGCCGTGGGCGAGGCTTACATGGACGGCACGCTGACCATAGTCGACGACGACCTGCGCAGCTTTCTAACGCTCGCCGTGTCCAACATGGCGGCCCAGGGCAAGCCGTGGTTCCACCGCCCGCTCGACATCTACCGACAGCTCAGTCGTTACATCAATCAATTCAACCCCGCCAAGCGGGCACGCGCCAACGTGGCCCATCACTATGACCTCTCGGGCGAACTTTACGACCTCTTCCTGGACGAAGACCGGCAATATTCCTGCGCCTATTTCGCCCGCCCCGACATGACGTTGGAACAGGCGCAGGCGGCCAAGAAACGTCACATCGCGGACAAGCTTCTGCTGAAGCCGGGGATGCGCGTACTGGATATCGGTTGCGGCTGGGGCGGCATGGCCCTCACCCTCGCCCGCGACTACGGCGCAGAGGTGGTGGGCGTGACCCTGTCCAAGGAACAGCACGCGCTGGCCAGCCGCCGCGCCGCAGAGGCGGGCCTGTCCGACAAGGTGAAATTCCACCTGATGGATTATCGCTCCGTCACCGGCACCTTCGACCGCATCGTGTCGGTCGGCATGTTCGAACATGTCGGCGTGCCGCATTACCGCGAGTATTTCCGCACCGTGCACGACCTTCTGGCCGAGGATGGCGTCGCCCTCATCCACACCATCGGCCAAACCGACGAGCCCGGCGCGACCAACCCGTGGATCCTGAAATACATTTTCCCCGGCGGTTATTGCCCGTCCCTCTCCGAGGCGACCCGCGCCATCGAGGTGAACGCGTTGCACACCTGCGATATCGAGGTCTGGCGCCTGCATTACGCCGAGACCCTGCGCCACTGGTACGACCGTTTCATGGCCAATATCGACCGCGTCCGCGAGCTTTATGACGATCGGTTCTGCCGCATGTGGCGCTACTACCTCATCGCGTGCGAGGCCACGTTCCGCCACAACAGCCAGGTGGTGTTCCAGTTCCAGCTCTCGCGCCAGCAGGACGCCGTGCCGCTCACGCGCGACTATCTCTACAGCGAAGACGCCGCCAAAGAGCTGCGCCACGCCGCGGAATAGACCTCAGACCAGCCGCGCCGGGATCAACCCGCGCAGCGCGTTGCCCACGTAAAGCGACCGCGCCCCGGCAAGGTCGTCCGGCGTCAGCACCGCCTCCCGCGCGCGGCCCTCCGCGATCAGGCTTGCGCGCAGCACACCGGGCAGTACGCCCGAACTCAGCGATGGCGTCTCCAATCCGTCTCCACGGTCGACAAAAATATTGGTGATCGTTCCCTCGCAAACCGCGCCATCGGAGTTGAGAAAGATCACCTCCTCCACCCCCTCGGGCAAATCGGCCCGCGTCCGGTCATACAGGTGACGCTCAGTGCTCTTGACCGTCAGCCACGGATCGGTCGCGATCAACCGCGTCTCGGATACCGCCAGCCGCCAGGCGCGGCCCTCGGGTTCGGGCGTGAAATCATGCAGCGTGATTTCCACCTGCCCGCCCGCATCCACCGTCAGGCGCATCCGCCGTGGCCGGTCCGCCTCGACCGCCGCAAGCGCCGCATCCAACGCCTCGATCTCGATGCCCAGCCTTGCCGCGCTCGTCCGCAGCCGCTCCAGATGAAAATCGGCCAGCCGCAGACCTTCGCCGGGCGTCCACAACCCGGTCTCGATCAGGCGAAATCCGTGATCAGCCGGCGGGCGAAGCGGGCTTTCCATAGGGCTTCCTCGTATTCCGACGCGGCGGTGCTGTCATAGACCACGCCGCCACCCACGTTCAGCGTCGCACGTCCGTGCTCCACAAGCAAACTGCGGATCGCCACGTTGAACTCCGACCGCCCGTCCGGCGCGGCCCAGCCGATGGTGCCGCAATAGACATCGCGCGCGCCGTCCTCCAGCCCCGCCAGAATCTCCATGGCCCGCATCTTGGGCGCCCCGGTGATGGACCCGCAGGGAAACAGCGCCCGGAATACCCCCGACAGTGTCGTCCCTTCCAGCATCCGCCCCCGGATCAGCGAGGTCATCTGGTGCACCGTCGTCAGGCTTTCCACCGTGAACAGTTCCGGCACATTCACGCTGCCAATCTCGCAGATCCGGCCCAAGTCGTTGCGCAACAGGTCCACGATCATCAGGTTCTCAGCCCGGTTCTTTTCATCTTCCATCAGGAACCGGCAACGCCGCGCATCCTCGTCCGCATCGTCGCTGCGCGGCTGGGTGCCCTTCATCGGCTTGGTCTCGATCCGGCCCGCGCCATCGGTGCGGAAAAACAGCTCGGGCGAACGTGACAGGATCGCGGGCAGCCCCTCGGCTTCGATCAGCGCGCCGAACCGCACCGGCTGCACAGCGGCCAGCGCGGCGTAAATCTCACCCGGCGCGCCCACCGCCTCCATCATGCAGGCGAATGTCAGGTTCGCCTGGTAAAAGTCGCCCGCGCAGATATGCGCGTGCACCGCGTCGAACGCCTGCTTGTACCGCGCTTCCGACCACAGCGGTACGAAATGGTCCAGCCGCCCGGCAGGCTCCGGCAACGGCGCCGCCGCCCCCGGTCGCTCATACACGCCGAACTGCACCAGCGGCACGCGCCGCCGCCCCGGCATCAGCGGTGCCAGCTTCGGCTCCAGCGCATAGCCCAGCTCGTAGCTGGCGAATCCCGCCAGCCACAGGCCCGCGTCCCGCGCCGAGTCCATCGCCTCCAATGCCACGGACACGTCCTCCGCCTCCCACGCCGAGATCACCTCGACCGGGCGCTCGAACGCGCATTCGCTCCCCTCGGGGCCATGATCGAAACGGATTCGCACCAGACGTCCTCTCTCTTTGGCTGGTTATCTATGCAATTGCGGCCCCGAGTGCACTGCGAAATACGTCGCATCGCGTGCAAACACCGATGCCCCTTGCGCTGTCCCGCGTAATGAATATAAGGCCAACAATTTGCGCCGCACCGGGGGATCACATGCCGAAAAGAACCGATATCAAATCCATCATGATCATCGGTGCCGGCCCCATCATCATCGGGCAAGCCTGCGAGTTCGACTATTCGGGTGCACAGGCCTGCAAGGCCCTGCGCGAGGAAGGCTACCGGGTCATCCTCGTCAACTCCAACCCCGCCACGATCATGACCGATCCGGGGCTGGCCGACGCCACCTATATCGAACCCATCACCCCCGAAGTGGTCGCCCGCATCATCGAAAAGGAACGCCCCGACGCGCTCCTGCCCACGATGGGCGGCCAGACCGGGCTCAACACCGCGCTCGCCGTGGCCGACATGGGCGTGCTGGAAAAATTCGGCGTCGAGTTGATCGGCGCCAACCGCGAAGCCATCGAAATGGCCGAGGACCGCAAGCTCTTCCGCGAGGCGATGGACCGTCTGGGTATTGAAAACCCCAAGGCCACCATCGCCGAAACGATGGAAGAGTGCATGGCGGCCCTCGAACATGTGGGCCTTCCGGCGATCATCCGCCCCGCCTACACCCTTGGCGGCACCGGCGGCGGCGTGGCCTACAACCGCGCGGATTACGAGCATTACTGCAAATCCGGCCTCGACGCCTCTCCGGTCAGCCAGATCCTGATCGACGAGTCGCTGCTGGGCTGGAAGGAATACGAGATGGAGGTCGTCCGCGACCGCGCCGACAACGCCATCATCGTCTGCTCCATCGAAAACGTCGATCCGATGGGCGTGCACACGGGCGATTCCATCACCGTCGCGCCCGCGCTCACGCTGACCGACAAGGAATACCAGATCATGCGCAACGGCAGTATCGCCGTCCTGCGCGAGATCGGCGTGGAAACCGGCGGCTCCAACGTGCAATGGGCCATCAACCCCGAAGACGGCCGCATGGTCGTGATCGAGATGAACCCGCGCGTGTCCCGCTCCTCGGCGCTGGCCTCCAAGGCCACCGGCTTCCCGATCGCCAAGATCGCGGCGAAACTCGCCGTCGGCTACACGCTGGATGAGCTGGACAACGACATCACCAAGGTCACGCCCGCCAGCTTCGAGCCGACCATCGACTATGTCGTCACCAAGATCCCGAAATTTGCCTTCGAGAAATTCCCCGGCTCGCAGCCCTACCTGACCACCGCGATGAAATCCGTGGGCGAGGCCATGGCCATCGGCCGCACGATCCACGAATCCCTGCAAAAGGCGCTGGCGTCGATGGAATCCGGCCTGACGGGTTTCGACGAGATCGAAATCGACGGAGCCCCGGAAAAAACCGCCGTCATCAAGGCGATCAGCCAGCAGACCCCGGACCGGATGCGCACCATCGCCCAGGCCATGCGCCACGGCCTGACCGATGACGAGATCTTCGCCGCCACCAAGTTCGACCCGTGGTTCCTCGCCCGCATCCGCGAAATCGTCGAGGCCGAGGACGCCGTGCGGCAGGACGGTCTGCCCACCGACGAAAAGGGCCTGCGCCGGCTCAAGATGATGGGCTTCACCGACGCCCGCCTCGCCAAGCTCACGGGCTTTACCGAGGCCGACGTGCGCCGCGCCCGCCACGCGCAAGGCGTCGTCGCCGTGTTCAAGCGCATCGACACCTGCGCCGCCGAGTTCGAGGCCCAGACGCCCTACATGTATTCCACCTACGAGGCCCCGATGATGGGCGAGGTGGAATGCGAAGCACGGCCCTCAGACCGCAAGAAGGTCGTCATCCTCGGCGGCGGTCCCAACCGCATCGGCCAGGGGATCGAGTTCGACTATTGCTGCTGTCACGCCTGTTTCGCACTGACCGACGCGGGCTACGAGACGATCATGGTCAACTGCAACCCCGAGACCGTCTCGACCGACTACGACACCTCCGACCGGCTCTATTTCGAACCGCTCACCTTCGAGCACGTCATGGAAATCCTGCGCGTCGAGCAGGACAACGGCACGCTGCACGGCGTCATCGTCCAGTTCGGCGGTCAGACGCCCCTGAAACTGGCCAACGACCTCGAGGCCGAGGGCATCCCGATCCTCGGCACCACGCCCGACGCCATCGACTTGGCCGAGGACCGAGAGCGGTTCCAGGCGCTTGTGAACCAGCTAAACCTCAAGCAGCCCAAGAACGGTATCGCCCATTCCGACGCCGAGGCGCTTGCCATCGCCGAGGAAATCGGCTTCCCGCTGGTCATCCGCCCTTCCTACGTGCTGGGCGGCCGCGCCATGGAAATCGTCCGCGACATGGGCCAGCTGGAACGCTACATCAACGAGGCCGTCATCGTCTCGGGCGACAGCCCCGTTCTGCTCGACGGCTACCTCTCGGGCGCCATCGAATGCGATGTCGACGCGCTGTCGGACGGTGAAAACGTCCATGTCGCCGGCATCCTGCAACATATCGAAGAGGCCGGCGTGCATTCCGGTGATAGCGCCTGCTGCCTTCCGCCCCACACCCTGCCCCGGCCCATCATCGACGAGATCGACGCCCAGACCCGCGCCCTCGCCAAGGCCCTCAACGTCGTTGGCCTGATGAACGTGCAATTCGCCGTCCAGGGCGACGATATCTACCTGATCGAGGTGAACCCCCGCGCCAGCCGCACCGTGCCCTTCGTCGCCAAGGCCACGGACTCGGCCATCGCCTCCATCGCCGCCCGCCTCATGGCTGGCGAGCCGCTCTCGGCCTTCCCCCATCGCGGGGCCTACCCGTCGGACACCAAGCCGGGCACCTTGCCCATGGCCGACCAGATGACGCTCGCCGACCCCGCGATGCCGTGGTTCTCCGTCAAGGAGGCGGTGATGCCCTTCGCCCGCTTCCCCGGCGTCGACACGATCCTCGGCCCCGAAATGCGCTCGACGGGCGAGGTCATGGGCTGGGACGTCAGTTTCCCCCGCGCCTTCCTCAAGGCCCAGATGGGCGCCGGCGTCGAATTCCCCGAAGGCGGCAAGGTCTTCTTCTCGATCAAGGACGATGACAAGACGCCCCAACTGGTGGAAACCGCGCAGATCCTTGTCGATCTGGGCTTCGCCATCGTCGCCACCCGCGGCACCGCCGCCTTCCTCGAAGGCCACGACATCGCCTGCGAGGTCGTCAACAAGGTCTACGAGGGCCGCCCCGACGTGGTCGACATGCTCAAGGATGGGCAGATCAGCCTTGTCATGAACACAACTGAGGGCATACAAGCCGTCGAAGACAGCCGCGAGATTCGCTCGGTTGCGCTTTACGACAAGATCCCCTATTACACGACTGCCGCCGCCGCTCATGCCGCCGCACTGGCCATGAAGGCCCGGCAGGAAGGTGATCTTGTGGTATTGCCGCTACAGGGCACCGCCTGACCGCAAATGCCTTGCGCGGAGCCTACCCGCGCAACGGTCTGAAATTATTATAATTTTTCAGAACCTCCGCAGCCATGTCCTGCGGCCAGATCGGCTATGCAAAATTTTCATAGAATCCGAGACGAATAAGGATTGCGCCGTCATAATTTTTGACTAGGTGGATGGTACGGACGCACGAAAGCGTTCGCTATGAAACGACCGCCAGCCAAAGGAGGCCATCATGACCCGCGATGAATTGAACCGGGAACTTCGTATGCATAGTGCCACCTGGCAGTCGGTGGTTCTCGTGTACGGTATCCTCGTCGGTACGCTGATCCTGTCGGCCTCGGCCATCATCAGCTAACCCGACACCCCGGCGCCCGCGCCACACCAGAACATCTCGACCAATCCCTTCGGCGTTGAACGTAAGACTCGTTTAGCGTCTTTGGCGTCTCTGAAAAGGATACCCGCCATGAACCGTGACCAACTGATCCGCGAATTGCAGGCGCACAGCGCAACGTGGCAAGCCGTCGTGATCGTCTATGCCCTGATCGTCGGCGCGATGATCCTGTCGGGCATGGCCATCACCGGCTAACCCCGCAAGCGAATGTTACAAAAGAAAACGGCGCCCCATCAGGGCGCCGTTTTTTTGTTCCTGACACACAGTCTCAGACCTGCGTGCCCTCGACCTTGTCGTCGTCCGGGTCGATCTTGGCCGAGGCCGCGTCGCCGATATTGTCGACGCCGCGCTCTTCCAAGAGCGTCGTCAGCCAGTTCGGATCCATCTCCGGCACCGAGCTCAGCAACAGGTCGGTATAGGGGTGGTGCGGTGGCGTGAACATGTCGTCCTTCGGCCCCTGTTCCACCACCTGCCCGTTCTGCATCACCACCACCTCGTCGGCGATGGACCGCACCGTGGCAAGGTCGTGCGTGATGAACATGTAGGCCAGGTTCAGCTCGTTCTGCAGCCGGTCCAGCAGCCGCAAAATCCCTTCCGCCACCAGCTGGTCCAGCGCCGAGGTCACCTCGTCGCAGACGATGAACGTCGGCTCTGCCGCCAGCGCCCGGGCGATCCCGATCCGCTGTTTCTGACCGCCAGACAATTCGGGCGGATACCGGTTGTAGTATTTCGACGGCTCCAGCTCGATCAGGTCCAGCAGCTCGTCCACCCGCGTCTTCAGCGCCGTGCCTTTCAGACCCGAATAGAACTGCGCCGGCCGCCCGATGATCTCCGAGATCTGCACCTTCGGGTTCAACGCGGTATCGGCCATCTGGTAGATCATCTGGCATTGCCGCAGCTGGTCCTTCGAGCGGTCCTTGTAACTCGCCGGGAACGGCTCGCCCTTGAACAGCACCTCGCCCTTGCTGGGCGGCAACAGCCCGGTGATCACCCGCGCGGTCGTTGACTTGCCCGACCCGGATTCGCCCACCACGGCCACCGTCATCCCCTCGTAGATGTCGAACGACACGTCATCGAGGATCTTCGGCCCGTTCGAATAGGACGCATCCACGTTCTTGACCGAAATCAGCGGCGGCGTGCCATCCGTAGGACGATGCTTCTGCGGGCTGGTGAAACTGCGCACGGCCCAGAGCGACTTGGTGTAATCCTCCTGCGGATTTTCCAGCATCTGGTCGGTCGGCGCTTCCTCGACCTCCTCGCCTTTCAGCAGCACCTTGATCGTGTCGGCCATCTGCGCCACCACGGCCAGATCGTGCGTGATGTAGATCGCCGCGGTGTTGAACTGGTCCACGATATCGCGGATCGCCGCCAGCACCTCGATCTGGGTGGTCACGTCCAGCGCCGTCGTCGGCTCGTCAAAGATGATCAGGTCAGGCCGGCACGACATGGCCATCGCCGTCATCGCCCGCTGCAACTGGCCCCCCGACACCTGATGCGGATACCGAAACCCGATCTCGCCCGGATTGGGCAGGCGCAATCGTTCATACAGCTCGATCGCGTCCTCCTGCGCCTCCAGCCGCTTCTTGATGCGGTACTGCACGGGGGCTTCGGTGTGCTGGTCGATCAGCTTGTGCGCCGGGTTGAAAGACGCCGCCGCCGACTGCGCCACATAAGCGATGCGCGACCCGCGCAGCGCCCGTTTCTCGGCCTCCGACGACGTGGTCAGCTCGATCCCGTCGAACTCGATCGACGAGCCCTCCACGATCCGCGTGCCGTCCCGGGCATAGCCCATCGCGGCCGCGCCGATGGTGGATTTGCCCGCGCCGGATTCCCCGATCAGGCCCATCACCTCGCCGCGGTGCAGGGTCAGGTCGACACCCTTGATGATGTCGACCCAGGTTTCGTCCGAGTAGCCCTGGATCTTCAGGTCCCGGATTTTCAGAAGGACATCTGTTTTTTTCAAGCCCATGTCGTTTTACTCCTTCAAGCCCGAGGACCGGTGCAGCATCCAGTCCACCACGAAATTGACCGCCACGGTCAAAAGCGCGATGGACGCGGCCGGAATAAGCGGCGTGATCTCACCGAATGAAATCAGCGTCGCGTTCTCCCGCACCATCGACCCCCAGTCCGCCGTAGGCGGCTGGATGCCAAGCCCAAGGAAACTGAGCCCCGCGATCAGCAGGAACACGAAGCAGAACTCCAGCCCGAACTCCGCCACCAGCGGCGCGGTCGAGTTGGGCAGGATCTCCCGCCGGATCAGGTACCAGTTCTTTTCACCGCGCAGCTTGGCGGCCTCGATATAGTCCATCACCACCACGTTGCCCGCGACCGCCCGCGTCAGGCGGAAGACCCGCGGCGAGTAGATGATCGCGACCACCAGGATCAGGATGATCTCGGAGGCGTCGAACAGCGACGTGCCCGCCAGCGCAAAGGCAAAGGCGACACCGGCGACAATCGCGGCGCCGACCACCCAGCTGAGCGCCGAATACGCCGCCGCCATGAGGAACAGCGCCCCCACGACCACGGCAAATCCGAACAGCAGCCAGAAGCTGGTCGAAGGCGCGGCCAGCGACCCGCCGAAGATCGACAGCATCAGCAGGGCAAAGATCAGCGACGGGATCGACATGATCACGTCCGCGATCCGGCCCATCGTGCCGTCAAAGAATCCACCTTTCGTGGCCGCCAACAGGCCCGCCATCGCGCCCAGGATGAACGCAAGCACCGTGCCGCACAGCGCCAGCGCCACGGTGTTCCGCGCACCATAGATGATGCGGCTGAACATGTCCCGGCCCAGCTGGTCGGCGCCAAGCAGCATGTTGTTGTCCGGCGGCGCGAAGGCCTGGCTGATGATCTCGGCCTCGCCATGCGGCGCGATGGCCGGGGCGAAGATGCCCATGATCGCCACGACGAAGATCACGAACATCCCGAAGGCCGCGGTCAGCGGCGCGGTGCGCAACTCCTTGGCCATCTCGTCGCTCGCCAGCGCCGTCAGGAACTCGCGGAACGCATAGGACATCATGCCCGCCCCCAGCAGCAGTCCCGCGGCAATCGCCACGAAGCGCAGCGCCGGAATGCCCCCGATGATCGCAAGGATCAGCGACACCAGCGTCAGCGAGAACAGCAACAGGAAAGCCGAGCGTTGGTTGTAATAAGCCGCCCCGCATGACAGCAGAAGCAACAGGGCGAAGTAGAGGATTACAAATACCATGGTCCGCCCTCCTTATTTCGGGTGCCGCAGGCGCGGGTTGGTGAGGATCGCACCAACGTCGGCTGCAAGGTTGAGAAGGATGAAGGTCGCCGCGAAGATCAGGCAGCAGGCCTGCACCACGGGGAAGTCGCGTTTGGAAACCGCGTCCACCAGCGCCTGGCCGATGCCCGGATAGACGAACACCACCTCCACCAGCACCACGCCGGTGATCAGGTACGCAAGGTTCAGCGCGACCACGTTGATGATCGGCGCCCAGGCGTTGGGCAGCGCGTGTTTCACGATCACCCTCCAGGGCGGTGCGCCCTTCAGGCGCGCCATCTCGATATAGGGGCTGGCCAGCAGGTTGATGATCGCCGCGCGGGTCATCCGCATCATGTGCGCCATGACCACCAGCACCAGCGTCAGCGCCGGCAGGAAGGTGCGCTCCAGCAGATCGAGGAAACTCATCCCCTCGCTCAGGCTCGCGATGGCCGGGAACATGCCCCACTTCACCGCGAAATACAGGATCAGGATGTAGCCCAGGAAGAATTCCGGCGACGAGATGAACGACAATGAGACCACGTTGGCCACCCGGTCGAAGATCGAGTTGCGCAACAGCGCCACGATCACCCCGAGGATGATCGACACCGGCACCGCGATCACGGCCGCGTAGGCCGCCAGGAACAGCGTGTTCATGAACCGCTCGCCGATGATCTCGGTCACTCGCGCGTCGGTCACGATAGAGCTGCCGAAATCCAGGGTGACGGCCTGGCCGAGCCACTCGAGATATCTGACGATCGCGGGCTGGTCGAGGCCCATTTCCCTGCGCAGCGCCGCAAGGTTCTCCGGCGTCGCCGACTGTCCCAGCACCGCCTGCGCGATGTCGCCGGGAAGAAGCTCGACCATGAAGAAAATAATCAACGAGATCACCAAAAGGATGATCAATCCGAGACCAAGACGCTTGCCGACAAGCGTTAAGATGTCTCCCATATGTCCCTCCTGCTGTTGGGCGTCCGCCTTGCCCGTCCATGGGCCGCATCCGCACAGCTTATTTTGTTATGACGGTGTGACGTGCCCCATGCGCTATTGCTGCGCTTTGTCGGCCGTCCCGTCGGCCCGGACGGGGCGGTGTCCCGCCCCCTCCAAAAGTTTGCCCCGGCACCTTGGTGCCGGGGCAAAACCTCTTATACGTCTGCGAACCACCAGCGGCTGCAGGCGCGCGCGCCGTCCATCTGCCAGCTGGGTGCAAGGTTCTCACCATGCTGCACGTTCTTGCGACGCGCGTAGACGAAGTTCGGGAAGAACGGGATGACGGTACCGCCATCGTCCTTCGCCAGGATCGCCATCTCGCGGTACATCTCGGCACGCAGTTCGTCATCCAGCTCGGCCTTGGCCTGCAGCAGCAGTTCGTTGAACCGCTCGTTCTGCCACCGGCTCTCGTTCCAGGCCGCGTCGTCCTTGTAAGCCAGCGAGTACATCACGTCCGGCGTCGGGCGTGCGCCCCACTGCACCGCGCACCACGGCTTTTTCAGCCACACGTCGGAATAGTAGCCGTCGTTCGGCTCGCGGTTGACGTTGATGGTGATGCCAGCGGCCTTGGCGTGCTCGGCGTAAAGAACACACATGTCCACCGCGCCCGAGAAGACCGAGTCGGCCACGCTCAGGTTCACCGTCAGGTCCTCGGCGCCAGCTTTCTTCAGCAGCGATTTCGCCTGGTCGGGATCATATTCACGCTGCTCGATGCCTTCCGGGAAGTACGGCATCGCCGGCGAATGGTGGAAATCGTTCGCCTTGGTGGCCGCGCCGAAGGTGATCTTCTCGATCAGCTCGTCCCGGTTCATCGACAGCTTCAGCGCGTTGCGCACGTCCACATTGTCGAACGGTGCCGTGTCGCACAGCATCGGCATGGTGATGGCCGCCGCCGACGGCACGTCGTCGATTTCGATGTTGGGGTCGCGCTGCAGCAGCGCCAGCGTCTTCAACTCCAGCTGCGTCACCGCGTCCACATCGCCCGTCACCAGCGCCGTCTGGCGCGCGTTCGGGTCGTTCAGGACGATCAGCTGCAGGTCGTCGAAATACGCGCCTTCCAAGTGCCAACCCTCGTGGCGGGTCAGGCTGTAGCGCACGCCGAACTCGGCCTCTTCCATCTTGTAGGGGCCACAGCCGTCACCCGACTGCCAGTTTGCCGTGCCGTCCTCGTTGGCCGGAACGATCGCCAGGTGATAGTCGGTCATCAGCCACGGCAGGTCGGCGTTGCCGGTGCCCAGCACGAAGGTCACCGAGTTGTCGCCGTTGTCCGTGATGTCCTGCACGTCCGACAACAGCGCTTTCGCGGCCGATGTCGTGTCGTCGCCCCGGTGGTGGTTCATCGACGCGATGACGTCCTTCGCGGTCACCTTGTTGCCGCTGTGGAACGTCGCGTTCTCGTTGATCTTGAAGGTCCATTCCTTCGCGTCCGGGCTCGCGCTCCATTCGCTGGCCACGTCCGGCCCGAGCGAGCCATCGGGCTCGATCAGCGTCAGGTAGGACCGGTAGGTATGCGCCACCTGGATCATCGAGAAGGTGACGTAGGTGCCGGGATCATGCGAATCCGACGTATTGCCATCGTGCATCCCGAGGCGGAACGTACCGCCCTTTGCCGGCTGTGCCTTAGCGGCGCCGGTCCACAAACCGGTCGCGGCCGTGGTCGTCAGGCCCGCCGCGGCGGCGTAGTGCATGAACGACCGGCGCGAGATCTTCCCTTCGCGGGCCGCGTCTGCCAGTCGATCCAGCAGAATTTGATCCTTGATATCAGTCATGACGTCTCCCTATGACTATTCTGTTCCCAGGCCATCTTTCGCGGCCCTTCGAAGCAGCTTTGCGTCGTTTCCCCTGAACGGGCGGCTCATTTACGACATGATGTTACCAAAACACGAAAAAAATGTCGCTTCCAGCCTTCATATGACGCATCACAATTTTTTTTCGCACGTTCAAAACACTAGCCAGCACTGTTGAACCGCTTGCAATCAAGGCGTTTTCACGCCCCGGCAAGGGACAATCACCGACTGTTCAAAAAACGACATATCCGCGCACCAGCAACAATCCCCGCGTGGGAATCGTCTAGTCTCGATCGCCATCCTTGCGTGCCCGCAGCCTGGCGAAATAGGCCACCCGCTTGCCCAGCTCCCGCTCGAACCCGCGCTCGACCGGCTTGTACAGCTCGGGCCGTTCCATCGTGTCGGGAAAGTAATTCTGCCCCGAAAACGCGTCCTCGGCGTCGTGGTCATAGGCATAGCCCGACCCGTAGCCCTGCTCCTTCATCAGCGAGGTGGGCGCATTCAGGATATGCTTGGGCGGCGGCTCGCTGCCGGTTTTCTTGGCGGCGCGCATCGCCCCCTTGTAGGCCACGTAGGCCGCATTCGACTTCGGCGCCAGCGCCAGGTACGTCACCGCCTGCGCCAGCGCCAACTCGCCTTCCGGGCTGCCCAGCCGCTCGTAGGTCTCCCACGATTGCAGGCAAACCGCCTGAGCCTGCGGATCGGCGAGGCCAATATCTTCTACCGCCATCCGCGTGATCCGCCGCGCCAGGTATCGCGGGTCTTCGCCCCCGTCCAGCATCCGCGCAAACCAGTAGAGGGCGGCATCCGGGTCCGACCCGCGCACCGACTTGTGCAGCGCGGATATCAGGTTGTAATGCGCGTCGCCGGACTTGTCGTACTGCGCCGCCCGCTTCATCAGCCGCGCGGTCAGGGCATTCGTGTCCAGCTTGGTGTCGGTCTTCCACGCCGCCACCTGCTCGATCAGATTTAGCAGCGCGCGCCCGTCCCCGTCCGCCATCTCCAACAGCGACTCCCGCGCCGCGCCGTCCAGCGGCAGCGCCCGGTCCAGCTCCTTCTCGGCCCGCTGCGCCAGCCGCTCCAGTTCCGCCAGGGTCAGCCGCTCCAACACCAGCACCTGCGACCGGCTCAGAAGGGCCGCGTTCAACTCGAAACTCGGGTTCTCGGTGGTGGCCCCCACCAGCAGGATCGTCCCGTCCTCCATATGCGGCAGAAACCCGTCCTGCTGCGCCTTGTTGAAGCGGTGGATTTCGTCCACGAACAACAGTGTCCCCTGCCCGTTCGTCCGCCGGTGCTTTGCCGCGTCGAACACCTTGCGCAGCTCCGGCACGCCGGAAAAAATCGCACTGATCTGCACGAAATGCAGGTCCGTCTCATCCGCCAGCAGTCGCGCGATGGTGGTCTTGCCCACCCCCGGTGGACCCCAGAACACCAGCGACGTCAGGCTGCCCGAGGCCAGCATCACGCCCAGCGGCCCATCCGGCCCGATCACCTTCTCCTGCCCGATCACCTCGGCCAGCGCCTTGGGCCGCAGCCTGTCGGCCAGCGGGCGCGGTGCGCTGTCATGCGCCTTGTCGGCCCCAGCATCCGGTTTGGCTTCGGGGCCGCTATCGAACAGGTCCCCCATGGCTACAGCCTGAACCGCAGCGTGCTGCGCTGCGTGCCCCGCTGCACGTCCAGGCGCAGCCACCGTCCGCTCGCCTCCAGCAGCGGCTCGACCATGCCGGGGGCCTCGACATCCACGCCATTGATCCCGCGCAGGATGTCCCCCGGCCGCAGCCCGGCCCGCTGCCCCGCGCG
>NZ_JASHIN010000036.1:0-28626 GCF_030733705.1 Roseovarius sp. MMSF_3298 | reverse complement strand
TTCTACATCGCGAGCAGAAGGTCTAGTGAATGACATAGCCAACGCTCGCATGGGCAAAAAGCGCCGTATGCGTTGGTTCCCGAAAGGCGCACATCGAGTGGCAACTGTCAGAGCCGCAGCCCTGGATGGAAGGCTTGGCAAAGGACAGCTTCGCGCGGCTTGATCCCCACATTCTTTCCACTCGCCAGTGACAGGAGACATTCGCCCCGTTTGTGAAAACAGGCGAACTCATCCCCTTGCTTCAGGATTTCCTGCCGCCGTTTCCCGGCTTCTTCCTCTACTTCCCGCAACGCCGGAACATGGCACCGAAATTGCGCGCGCTGATTGATCATGTCCAATCGTGGAGACACAGGGGTTGAGATATTTAGAAGTTCTCACGCGCCGATACGGTCTTCGGCCATCCGAAGGTAAGCGGCCCGTTAAACAGCAGCCTCAACCCCTTGTAGAGCCCAATCAGCAAGCTGGCGCGGGTCACCTTGTCTTGATCCAAAATACCCTTGTAGGTGCCAGCCTTCATGCGTCCCCAGGTTGCGCCCGGAACATCGAAGAGGGTTGCAGCCTCAGCGTTCGATAGCCCCCAGGCATCTGCCGCCCTCACGACGCCTTTGATGATCGCAGCGACCTTTTACTGTTGATCGATCGGCGCTGCCGGGCGGGGCCACCGTCGCCCGTGATCCGTTGCTTGCAATGACCGCTTACCGAAATTTATGGTTGCGAAAGCAACTAAAAGCAAGTCTTATCGTTGCGAGATGGAGCGAATGCAGAGACGTTGGACGAACCCACTGGCGCATGCGCATTTGCCGAGAGAAGGAGAGACTTGAATGGACCTCGAACTTCGCGACCGCGTCGCGCTGGTTACCGGCGCAGGGCGGGGGATAGGACATGCCGAGGCAACGGAACTGGCCCGCGAAGGTGTCAAGATCGTCGTCAACGACATCGACGCGGCCTGCGCCGAGGCGGGGGCGGCCCGGATCGCGGAAGTTGGTGTCTCAGCGCTGGCCGCGCCCGGGGACGTGACGGACCCCGGCGATGTTGACGCGATCGTCGCGCGCACGGTCGGCGCTTTCGGCCGGCTCGACATACTCGTCAACAATGCGGGGGTGGGTGGAAGATACCTGGGGCAATCGGTGATCGACCTGTCGTTCGAAGACTGGGACTACGTCATCCGCAGCCATATGTACAGCACGTTCCTGTGCACCAAGGCCGCGGCGCCGATCATGCGAGACCAGGGCTTCGGAAGGATCATCAACACGTCGTCCATCCACTACACGGGTGGGGGCCGGACCGGGATCTCGAACTACAGCGCGGCCAAGGCCGGGGTGGCCGGGTTCACCCGGAACGTCGCGAAAGAGCTCGGGCCAATGGGGATCAACGTGAATGCCATTGCCCCGGGATTTGTGGCAACGGACCTCGTTGCCGGGTTTTCGCCCAAGTATATGAAGAGAATCCAGGAACAGAACCCCAAGGGGCGGATGTGCACCCCGGAAGAGCTGGGGGCGCTTGTGGCCTTCCTGGCATCCAGACAGGCCGACTTCATCAACGGGGCTGTTGTCAGCATCGACGGCGGTCGCCGCGAATTCGTCTGGGAGTGATGCCCGTGGACCGAGCTGCGGCTTCCGAACTCAACGCCGACCTTGCCGCGTTCCTGAAGCGGCGCGACCACGCGGTTGCTCCGATCGACCTGTTCGCACGACCGCTAGGCGAGGCTCGACGGCACTATCGCTTCCGCAGCCTGTTCGGGCAGGACACTGCGCCAGCCGGCCTTACCGAGGACATCCGCCTGCCGGATGGCCCGCTACTCCGTATCCATGACCGCGATTGCGCAGACGGCATGGCGGTACTCTTCGTGCATGGAGGCGGCTGGCGTTTCGGCGACCTCGACACCCACGACAGCCTGATGCGCAACCTCAGCGCACACGTCGGAGCGCGCGTTGTCGGTGTCGATTACCGCAGGGCGCCGGAAACTCCGCATCCCGGCGCGATCGACGATTGCCTCCGGACCGTCCGCTGGATGCGTGATGACCTTGGCATCCGCCGCATCGTGATTGCCGGCGACAGTGCCGGGGCCAGCCTCGCACTGTCCGTGGGCATTGCCCTGGCGAAAGCGGACGCTCCGCCGCTAGAGGCCTTGGTCCTGATGTACGGCTGCTTCGCGCCCGAGTTCGATACGGACAGCCACGCGGCATTCGGCGACGGGCGTTTCGGCCTGTCCACAAACTCGATGCGGCGCTACTGGGACGGATACCTAGGCGAGACAGATCGGGCGGCATACACCCGCGAAATCGAGGAGGGTCTTGCCGGGCTGCCGCCTGTCCTTCTAGGCATCGCCGGGCTCGATCCGCTGAGGGATGACGGATATCGGCTTGCGGACAAGTTGGCGCGAGCCGGCGTGCCCTTAAGGATCGAGATCTGGTCTGGCTGTCCCCACGGGTTCCTGCAACTTCCCTCCACGCTCGCCTCCGTCGAGGCTGCCTTCGCCGGGCTGGCGAAAACTCTTGCAGCGCTCAGGAATCAGCCTCTCCACGCTGGTTGACCTCGGGAAGAATGTCGTGAAGACGGTTCAGCATGTCGACAAGCTGGTGGATCTCGACCTCGGACAGGACGCTGAGGAAGCGCCGCTCCCGTTCTAGCGCGGCAGGCAGGACCTTGTCATGTAGCTCTTCGCCCGTGCAGGTCAGCGAAAGCAGCTGGCTGCGCCTGTCGGTCTCGTTCGGTTCGAGCTGGACGAGACCCTTCGCCTGCATGTTTTTCACATACCGGCTGACTGGCCCCTTGTCGAGGCCGATCACCTCGACGATGCGGTGCGCGGTGATACGGGGCTCGATGGCAAGCAGCGCGATGATGCGCCACTCGGTGATGCCGATCCCGAAATTCTCGCGGAACTCGGCAGACGCGCCCCGCCCCAGCTTGTTGGCGACCCAGTTGAGCAAAGAGGGTACGTGGATATCGAGATCCAGCGTCGCCCGACCGTTGATCATCTTCGGTGTCGCCGGACGCGTTTGCATGACGTGCCTTTCGTTTCGGACAGTCCCACCGACCGGGAGCCCGCACTTTACATTTTCAATCGAGAAGTGAAGCATAGGATGCCCTCCGTCGAGGCTCAACCCGCTATGTAAAGGCCGCCGTTGGCATGAAGCGCGGCGCCGTTGAAAAACCCGGCCTCACCGGCGCACAGGAACAGCACGGCATGTGCAATTTCTTCGGCCGAGGCCATCCGGCCCATCGGTGTCGACGCGATCATGGCCTCGCGACGGCCGTCCTTCATCGCCCGGAGCATCTCGGTGTCCACGAGGCCCGGCGAGACAGCGTTGACGCGGGTGCGCGGCGCAAGCTCTTTCGCAAGGCTGCGCGTCAGGCCAAGGACACCCCCCTTCGCGGCGGCATAGGCGCTGTGCTCTCCGCTGCCCTGGTGACCGGCGTGCGAGGCGATGTTGACGATCGCGCTGCCGTCAGACAGCAGGTCGCGCAGCGCGTGTATCGTGTGGAAGACGCCGTCGAGGTTGACCGCTATGGTCCGACGCCACCCGGCCGTGTCGAGCTTTGCCAACGGCAGACGTTCGTAGAGGCCGGCACCACAGACGACGAGGTCGACCCGTCCGTAGCGCGTGCGGCATTGTTCCGCCACGGCTAGCGCATCGGCCTCCTCGGTTACGTCCTGCCGGCAAAGCAGCGGCTCCGCCCCCTTGCCAAGGGTAGCCGCACGCTCTTCCAAGCGCGCCATGTTCACATCGGTCAGGACCAAAGTTGCGCCGGCCTGCACAGCAAGGCGCGCCACCTGAAACCCGATTTCTCCGGCAGCCCCGGTGACGACCATCACGCGGCCTTCGAGGGTGTACATTTGAATTCTCCTGCACTGTTGGGGGGTAAGGGGTGCGTGTCCGGCCGATTTGCGTTACCAGCGGGGACCGCTCAGCTTTTCAGGCAGCCATGTCGCGATCTCGGGGATCGCGATGACGAGGATGAGAACAACGATCTGCGCACAGATGAAGGGCAGGACGCCTTTGTACATGTGGCCCAGCCGGATCTCGGGCGGCGCGATGGCGCGCAGGTAGAAGATAGAGGGCGCCATGGGCGGCGTAAGGTAGCTTGTCTGGAGCACGATTAGGAAGGCGATGCAGAACCAGATTGGGTCGAAGCCGTAACCGGTAACGATCGGCATCGAGATCGGGATCATGATCAGCACAACCGAGATCAGGTCCAGCACGAAGCCCGCCACGAAAGCCACCGCGAGGATCGTGGCAATGGCGCCCCACCCCGTGATACCGAGATCGGTGAGTAGGGTACGTACCCCGTTTAGACCTCCGGTGGAGAAGAACACACCCGCGAACATGTTGCCGCCCAGCACGATGAGGAGGATCATTGCCGTGATCGCAGCCGTCTGGCGCAGCGCCCTCCAGATGACAGTCGGGCTGAAACGCCGGTAGAGGATCGACATGACGATCGTTCCCGCCACGCCGCAAGCCGCGGCTTCGGTCGGTGTAGCAATCCCCATGAGGATCGTTCCGAGGACGAGGAAGATAAGGACCAGCGGCGGCAGCAGGGCGGCGGCCGATGTGCAGATCTTGGTCACGAGATCCACCGGCGGCAGGTCGTCGTCGATGGTGGGGGCCAGTTCCTTTTTCCACATGCAGATGCCGATCACGTAGACCGCAAAGAGCAGCGCCATAATCAGGCCGGGGAGCAGGAGCCCCGCGAACAGGCTGCCGACCGAAATGTTCGCAACCGGCCCCAGCACGATGACTGTGATCGACGGCGGGATGACCGTGCCAAGCGAACCACTGGCGCAGACCGTGCCCGAGATCAGGGCCTTGTCGTAGCGATGCTTCAGCATGATTGGCACCACGAGCAGCCCGATCACAGTCTCTGTCGCACCGACGACCCCGCTTGCCGCGGCGAAGATCGCGCCGATGGCAATGGCTCCTACGCCCAGGCCGCCGGGCAGGCGACGTGTCCAAACGTGAACTGCTTCGAACAACCGCTCCGCGATCCCCGACCGTTCGAGCAGCGAACCCATCAGGATGAAAAGTGGCACTGCCGCCAAGACCGAGTTCGATGTGACGTCGTCGATCTTCGAGATGATCTGGTAGACCACGCCGTCGCCGAACTTGGCCAAGCCAAAGCCCACGGCCACGAGGATCATAGACAGGGCAATCGGAAACCCGAGCAGGATGAGGACCATCAGAGCCGGGAACATCATGAAGCCGAGATAAGCGCTCATTCGACTGCCCCGTAGTCATGGCCGGATACAAGGGCCAACAAGGATTTGACCACCTCTGCGAAAACCTGCAGGGCAAGAAGCGCAAACCCCAGCAGCCAGACCGCCCTGAAAGGCCAGATCAGAGGATTCCAGGCCGACAGACCGGCCACTTCGCCACGCGCATAAGCATCGTGGGCGGCGATGCCTAGGTACCACGACATCCAGACGAGCACCGGCAACAGGGTCCCGAAGCACACGAGCTTGATCGTGGCCCTGAAGCGCGGCGGCAGGTGTGGCTGGATCAGGTCGACGTTCACGTGGTGGCCACACTTCAGCGCGTGGCTCATCGCCATCATGAAGATCGACCCCATCAGCATGTAGGTCAGGTCGAAGGCCCAGGCGGTAGGTGCATTGAGAACGTAGCGCGCAACGACCTCGATCAGCAGGACGACAACCAGTGGCACGACAAGTATCGCCGCAACATGGCCGGCATATTCCGCCGGACGTTCAATCAGGTTGATGAATGGCATCGTGACTCCCTTGCCCAAGGTGCGGAGCGGTCGCACCGGGGCGTTACAACGTGGCATGCCGGGCGCGGCACAGGTCGGCACGACGGTGTCCCGTCGCGCCGGCCGGCTTCATTTACCCAGGGTTCCGATCTGGAACCGGTACTCCGGCCAGACCGCAAGCTTTTCCTTGAACGCGCGTTGCGAGGACAGCGCCTTGGCAAACCATTCGTTCTCGGCCGCGATCTCGTCCTCCCACTGGCGGGTGGCCTTGTTGATGGCGTCCAGCACCTCGTCGTCGACGCGGACGATCTCGTTGGCGCCCTCGGCAAAGCCCTCGAAGGCATCGAGGTCCGACGCCGAGCCCAGCACCCAGGTCTCGAACAACGTGTGCTTGGCGGCCAGGCGGATGCGGTCGCGGTCTCCGTCGGTCAGAGAATCCCAGGCCTCGGGATTGAACATGCACTCGAACGATCCCCCAGCAAGGTCGAGTCCGGGCGTGATGACGTATTGAGCGATGTCGAGGAAACCGGTCGCGCGGTTGATCTCGGGACTGCCCCATTCGACGGCATCAATGACGTGCCGCTCCAGCGCCTCATAGACCTCTGCCCCAGGGATCACCATCGTCGAGGCCCCAAGGCGCGCAGCTATCTCGGCGAAAGCTCCCGATGTCCGTAGCTTGAGCCCTTTGAAGTCCTCCAGCGTCTGCACGGGCTTGTGCGAATGGAAGCCGGTACTCGTGCCCCCGATCGTGCAGGGAAGGGAAACGACGCCGAACTGCTCGCGCCGGAATTCCTCCCACAGTTCCAGCCCGCCTCCGGAGTAGAACCAAAGCATGAGCTCTTCCGGCGTCATGCCGAAGGGGTGCCCGGCGAAAAGCACGGTGGTCTCGTTGACGCCCCAGTCGTATCCGGGCCAATTATGGCCGGCTTCGGCAACGCCCTTGCTCACGCCCTCGGTGACCTTGAGCTGGCTGTAGAGCGTACCGCCCGGATAGGCGGTGATCTCGACCCTGCCGTCCGTTAGGTCGCGCACGTTCTCGATGAAAAGCTGAACGTCCCGCTCCAGCCAGGGCCCACCGCTGTATGGCGTCGCCATCTTCCACTCGAACTCGGCCGCATGCGCGTCAAGCGCTGCGGCCATTATGCCAAGTACCGCCCCGCACGCCAGACGCGCGGGCCGCTTCATCCATGTCGTCATGTCTTCCTCCCACAAAAGCGCATTTCAACGCTGAAACCGATCTGCCGGCCATAGCCGACCGGCATCGATGACAAAGACTCCTCCAGTCCTCTCATCCGCCTATTCGTTGCTTAGGCAACGGTCTTTCTTTAGCCGCGTTGATTCTCCGAGTCAAGAGCTTCGCAACATACGGCGGTGATACATAATAGCGGGGCCAGCCAGGCAGACAGCCGGCAGAAGTCGGCAGAAAGAATTTGTCCAAATAAGAAATGCGGATTACACGGTAGTTGCGTAGGCAACTTTATTTTGGCGCTGTTCCCAATTGAAGGGAGGCGCGGGAGGGACTCAGATGGGAATGAAATTCAAGGCCGCAGTCCTGCACAGTGTCGGTGAAATGCTCGTGGAGGAATGCGTTGAGCTGGGCCAACTCGGGCCGCATGACGTGCTAGTGAAGGTTCGCGCCGCGGGGTTGTGCCACACCGATCTCGAGGTTATCGACGGCTCTCTCCACCTGCCGCTTCCGATGGTTCTGGGGCACGAGGCATCGGGAATCGTCGAGGAGATCGGTACCGACGCCCAAGGGATCGCAGTCGGCGATCACGTAATCCTGTCGTGGAACCCGAATTGCGGCCATTGCTTCCACTGCGAGCGGGATCAGCCGATCCTATGCGACACTTACCTTGCCAACACATCGGCTGGATTTGCATTCGACGGCCATCACAAGCTGGCGGGCGCAAATGACCAACCCCTACACCAGATCATGTTTCTCGGAGCTTTCGCGGAATATTGCGTGGTGCAGGACCAGCAGGCCATCGTCATCCCGCGCGAGATGCCGTTCGACGCCGCTGCCCTAGTCGGATGCGGCGTCATGACGGGCGTCGGTGCGGCCATCAACGTCGCGCAACTTCGCCCAGGCATGACAGTCATGGTGATCGGCTGCGGTGCGGTCGGGCTGGCGGCAGTCCAAGGCGCAGCATTGGCCGGAGCGCGCAAAATCATCGCCGTCGATCTTAACCCCGCGCGTTTGAAGACCGCGGGCGGCATGGGGGCAACCTGTCTCATCGACGCCAGCCGCGAATTGCCAGCAGACCGCGCCCGTCAGCTTTCAGGGGGACGCGGGGTCGATGTCGTCCTCGAATCCGCCGGTAGCGAGGCTGCCTTCCGACTCAGCATGGAGGCTGTGCGTCCGGGCGGCCAAGTGGTCTGGCTCGGCAAGACGGACGTCAATGCGGATGTGGCCTTCCGCTGGGGCTCGCTCATGCAGGAAAAGCGCATCACGCGCTCGAGTTATGGTGGTGCGCGCCCACGACGTGACTTCCCCTTTCTTTGCGATGCCTACCTGGAGGGACGGCTGAACATCGACGCGTTGATTTCGCAGCACATCACACTGGGTGAAGTGAATCAAGGCTTTGAAAGACTGCGCCGTGGAGAGACGATCAGAAGTGTAATTATGTTTGGCGACAAAAAATGATAATCGCGACAGAAAGTGGTCCTATACACTGCTTGGAGGCCAGGGCCGAAAACGCTGGCGGAACTATTGTCCTGCTGCACGGCATCCAGGGTTCGGCATCGGCCTGGAGCGATGTGATGCCATATCTTACGGCAAGGTACCACGTCATCGCTCCAAATTTGAGGGGGCGGGGTCGCTCCTTCACCCCGATCCGGCCTGAAGACTATTCACTGGGCTGCTTCGCGGGCGATTTGGAGGCGGTATTGGCCGAAATCAAAGGACCGATCCTGATCGTCGGTTGGAGTATGGGCTGCCTGACGATCCTCCAATATCTGAAGCACCAAGGCACGGCAAATGTGGCCGGACTCGTCCTCATGTCCGGCAGTGCCTGCCTCCGCGCCAGCAACCCGCCTGCGCACTGGTTTCAAGGAGACTCCCCCACCGAACTGATCGCCGACGCCGCCCGCAGGGCGCAGCGCCTCGGGCTGACCGACACAGCAACGGATACCGCGGTCGCCGGCGCCTGGATTGGCGTGCGAGATGTCGACCTGCGTGAAACCCTGCCCCGGATCGGAATCCCAACGCTGATCTTGCACGGCGAAGACGACCCGGATTGTCCCCCGCACCACGCCCAAGAGATGGCCGCGGCGATTGCTGGCGCCAGCTTGGAGATCTGGCCGTCCTGTGGTCACGTGCCGATGGCTGACCATCCTGGTCGCGTGCACGCCCGCCTCCTGAGCTTCGCGCAAACAGTCTTCGAAACATGAGAACGCGGACTTGATTCCCCTCCATATAGTTGCTATAGCAACTATATGGAGGGGCCGCAGATTGCTCAGGTCGAAGGAGGAGTGAAAATGGCTGCTGAAGACACCCTTGCGTCTATCGGGCGCGAAGCAGAGTTGCTGGACGTGCTGATCGTGGGGGCGGGGATATCGGGAATTGCCGCCGCCAGCTACCTCCGCGACAGAAGACCAGACGACAGGATCTTCATCGTCGACAAGATGGACAGCTTCGGCGGCACTTGGAAGACCCACACCTATCCTGGTGTCCGGTCCGACAGCGATCTATACACTTTCGGGTACAGCTTCAAACCCTGGACAGGAAAACCCATCGCCACCGGCGCCGAAATCCTCGAGTATCTCGGTGAAACGATCCGGGAGAACGGGCTGACCGATCTCATCCACTACGGCTACCTGGTCAGAAGTGCGGACTGGAGCAGCGAAGACGCCGTCTGGTCAATCGTGCTGCAGCACGTTGCATCCGGCACAAACCGGCGGCTGCAAGCACGCTTTCTCTGGATGTGCCAGGGCTATTACGATCACGATCATCCATACGTCCCAGAATGGAATGGCCTCGAGACATTCCGGGGACAGGTAATTCATCCCCAGCAATGGCCCTCCGACTTCGATGGGACGGGCAAGCATGTGACGGTCATCGGCTCGGGCGCAACGGCGGCCACGCTGGTACCTAGCATCGCCGACGAGGTTGGGCATGTGACCATGTTGCAGCGCTCGCCCACCTATTTCCTGTCGCTACCGAATGTCGAGGACACCGCTGACTTCCTACGCAAGCTCAACGTCCCAGATGAGTGGGTACACGAGATCGCCCGCCGGAACATCATCCATAACCTCAAGGAATTCCGGACCCGCTGCTTGCAGGAACCCGAAACCGTCCGGACCGAGCTGATCGAGGGCCTGCGTGATATCCTCGGGGACGACTTCGATCTCCCGACGCATTTTACCCCGACCTACCCGCCGGGCCGCCAGCGCATCGCCCGCGTGTCGGATGGAGACTTGTTCAAGGCCTTCGCAGATGGGAAGGCCTCGGTCGTCACCGACAACATTGACTGTTTCGTGCCTGAGGGCATCCGCCTCGAATCCGGCAAGACCATCGAGACCGACATCGTTGTCTCGGCGACGGGCTTCAACCTCTGTGCCTTCGGGGACGTGGCCTTCGCGATTAACGGCGTGCCGCTGGACCTGCACGATACTGTGGGCTACAGAAGCATGATGTTCACCGGTGTGCCGAACATGGCCTGGATCATGGGGTACTTCCGCGCCTCATGGACATTGCGGGCCGAGCTTGTAGCGGATTTCGTGACCCGCCTGCTTACCCACATGGAGGAAAACGGCAAGACCTCGGTCATGCCGCAACTTAGACCGCGCGACCGAGACATGCCGATCTCTGACTGGGCAGACGAGACCGATTTCAATCCCGGCTATCTACTGCGCGGACAGGGCAAACTGCCGCGGCGTGGGAATACCCCCGAATGGAAGTTGGAACAGGACTACTGGGTCGAGCGTGTCGAGTTCGATAAGATTGACCTCTGGGATCCCGTATTCGCATATAACTGATGCCAGCTCTGCTGATGGCGTGGATGCCCCCTCCAGACGGCATCGCAATGTGCCAATGTGATGAGTGTGAAAACATCACAGAAGGAGTTATGCATAGCCTCGACCACACCGCTTTCGTCAACGCCTGCCTCGATGACCGCGGCGTCGGACATCACACTTTGCAAGCCGATGCCATAGGTCTGCGAACGTTCGACCGTTTCTCGTGCCAGGCCTGACCAAGTTGTAAGGTGCGGTTACTCGTGGGACATCCCGTCTGTTGATTATAGCTTCTCTCTGAGCGCTTCGTAAGGCGTCATTCCGTTGTGTGCGCCGTGCGGCCTGTGGAAGTTGTAGAAGCGCTCCCACTCGCCCAACTTTGCTTCAAGATCGACATCGCCTTTGTAGCTCAGCAACTGGTAGAACTCTTGCCCATCCGACCTGTGTGACCGTTCCACCTTACCGTTCAGCTGCGGCGTCCCGCGCTTGATGTAAGCATGGCGGATGCCAAGATCCTCGACATGCCAATGGAATTTGGCCTGGAACTCATGGCCATTATCCGTCCTGATTTCGCGGATGCGGAACGGGAACTTTTCAACGACGTGGTCAACAAAGTTGATTGCATTGGCTTGGGTGTGCTTTTCGTAAACCTTCAGCGCCCGAACCCGCGTGGCGTCATCGATGGCGGTGTATTGGAACCGGCGTACCTTCTCACCTTTCTCGCCTATGAAGGTCAGGAACTTAACATCCATCTGGATGTGATGTCCGGGTACCTGCTTCTGATAACGCTTGGTGTGGACCTTGCGCATGCGAGTGCCGCGAGGGAGGCGGTTAAGCCCATGGCGGCGCAGGATGCGCGAAACCGTGGCGTCAGACAGTTTGATGTCGTGATAGCGCTCCAAGTACCAGACGATCCGCATCGGGCCGAGGTGATACTTGCGTCGAAGATAAAGTACCTTGTCCTCGCGCTCAGGCGGCGTCCGATTGGCATGCCACTTGGGCATGGGCGGCGCGTTGATCAGGCCAGCTTCGCCACGCTCCGCATAGGCTTGACGCCAACGGTAGAAGCTGGATCGACCTATCCCGAAATAGCGGCAAGTCCTCGCGACGTGACCAATCTCCTCCGCATGTCGCAGTATCCGCAACTTGCGTTGGATCTCGCGTTGATCTTTGGTCATGAACATCTCCTTCTTCCCAAACCTGGGAGGTTAAAGAAAATGTCCCGCGAGTAACGGCATATCTACAGGCAGAAAAACTACGACAGGGGAATAAAGTCGGCGTTCAACTTTACCGTCTCGCTACCTGGGGTAGTAGAGTGGAAGGCTAACGGCTTCGACCGTCATTCTTCCGAAGTTTGCATAGCTTTGCCCAAAAACCACGCCAAGTCCGTTCTGGAGAAGCCAAAACCCGTATGATTATGACAGCTCTCTGGAATAGTTGATGATCCTGATTTCGCCACCGAGACTTAGTACAGGAACAAGGATCCGTGCGTATGCGTAGTCGATTTTCTCCCCAGTGATCGGGTTCAAAACGTTGATCTCTTCAATAGAGAGTTTCGGGCCTTCGTTCCGACTGGCAACATAGTCATTTTTGAAACGTTCCATGGATCTTCCGGTGAGCCCATCGATGACCTTCTGCAACATTTCCGGGCTTTCCGTTCCCAAGGTTCGACAGGCCAAACTTTTCGCGCCGACGCGGATAACCGTCGGTCGTTCAGTTATCAGTGGATCTTGATATACATCTACGTGCTCCAAGACTTCCGGGTTTCTCCAAAATCCGTTTGTGTCGTTCCACCACCAACGAAGGAGCTCGAAAGCATCGAGGCGCTCCTGACCTATCTTGGGAAATGCGTTGCCACGAAGTATGCCAACGGTCGATCTGAAAGCTTCTTCGGTCGCTGGAAGCGCGAACTTTGAAGGGTCCTCCTCGACATTTCCTTCCAAAAGCTCTTTCGGTGAGACATTCAGGTAGGCGGCAAGTTTTACCAGATCGGACGCCCGCGGCTCGCTGCGGGAACGAGCCGGCTTTAACCAACCTTTTGCGGTATCAATTGGGAAGCCCGCTTCTTTCGAGAGGGTCGACGTGTCGATACCACGAGAAGACATGATGTGTTTTAGGTTACGCTGGAAGTTCGACATGCGGTATCTATACCAGATGCGGAACGCGTACCAAGACTTACGGCAATGTAACCGTGGGTTAGCACATCAAAGGTCTACAACGGCTAGCTAGCCGATCCGACCGCAGATGATTGCTTCAATTCATCATTTAGTAGTCGACTTGTTCGAATCCATAGTTTCCTTGGAAATCAAGCCAATCTACGAACACGGATCTGTTCTGGACAGCGGGGCAATGATCCCCCCAGCCTTTCAGGCCGATATGCTCTTCCGGAACAGCCGAAGGAGATGAAGTCTGCCACGAAAACTCTCCTTGGTTTCCATAGGTGCCAAGGAACACGCTGGCATATCTCCTGCATTGCTCTTGCTCGCCGACCAGTCTTTGTGAGGCAAGGCGAATGTCAAAAACACGAATCGATCGCACGAAATCGAATTCGGGTCCGCTAACATCGATGTCCGCGCGACCCTGTACGAACCAGAGGGCGTCGTCGGTGGGGAAGGGATCAGTCGTGATATGTGGAGAGTGCTGAGCGACTCGTGCTAACTCCGCCGATAAGTCGAGATCGCTTGCTGGCAAGAATTGGAGTTTTCGGTGACCGTCCGGTCCAAAAAAGACGTCAAAAGTGCGGGCTGCGCTGTTCGGCCGGCGATCGGTTTCATAAGAGGCCCCCATTGGACAGCGCCAGATTTGCAGCGGCGGCTCGACTGGCCAAGGTGTAATTCTTCGGATGAATTCAGCACGCGCCCGTGCACAAGGCACCGAAGCTGGCCAGCCACCGGACAGACAAAGGAGAATCGCACAGTCGATTGGGTATGTCTGCGCACGCGCGGGCATCGGCAGCAAAAAACCTGTTGCGGTCAAAGCAAGTGCGAGTGAGGGGAGCAGCTTTTTGAAAAAATGACGCATGCAGAGGAGCCTCCGTTAAAGGAGTTTATCCTACATACGATAGTATAGTATCGCAACAATAAATATAATCACCGACAAACTTCGCTCATGTGGTCCTGCAAAACGGGAGGTCATGCCCCTGGTCGAGCATCGCTCACGAAAAGGTCTCAACAACCCGGCGGAGAATTCCCAGCAAGCAACCCGGCGCCGCAAGTAGATGATGAAACTGTTCAAATCCCCCTGTCATGTCCAGAGATTTGTTTCTATCCACGATCCCATTGCTAATCTGTTCAGCCCTGCGGCTCATGTTCGCCGATCTCATCGCCTGCCTGCGCCTGAAGGAGCCGGGTCCGGACGAGCAGGAGCCCGCCGCAACGCAGAGATCGCGGCGGCGCCAGGCGAGGGTGATGCGGGCGACACCGAAGAAGCCCGGTGCCGACAACCTGCAGCCCGAGGAACTGGACCGTGAAAACGGTGTGCCGCCTCAATGGGAAGAGATGCTCGACCGGCAGGAGAGTTTCATCGAGGACCTGTTGGGGGAGTAGTCGGTAAGGATATGCGATCACGGCGGATCGGAAGTTGGATGGCGCGGAGGAACAGTGTAAACCTTAGCCAACGCAGCAGAAAATCGGTTTTCCGAAAGAGTATGAAAAGACCCGCTCCCCATACGCTCTATGCCTTTGAAGCCGCTGCGCGCCTCAATTCATTCTCGAAGGCCGCGATAGAGCTCCAGATTACTCAGCCTGCCGTTAGCCGCGCAATCGCCGCACTTGAAGAACAAACAGGCGAGCAACTCTTTGTTCGCTCCGGTCCGACCATTCGGCTGACTCAGAAGGGCGAGGAACTGAGCGCTATTCTTTCGAAGGCGTTTCAATCGGTGGATTCCTTGCTCGGCCAATGGAAAGCCCAAGGCAACCAAACCTCAGTCCTTCTGTCGATCTCCTCGTCAATGGCCGCCCATTGGCTCATTCCACGCATGTTCGATTTTCGTCAGAAGTTCCCAGATGTCGAGCTCCGTTTTGCCATGATGGCCGGGGCGGTCGGTGACGGTCCTGTCACTGCCGATCTTGGGCTAAGACGCTGGGGTCCGGAAAGACCGCCAAGTGCCGAAACGCTCTATCTGCCGGAGATCATTCAGCCAATGGCGTCCCCGGAGTATCTCAGGCGGAACGGGCCGCTCGACAGTCCGTCAAACCGGCGATCGCATACTCTGATCTCCCTCAGCGACCATTGGTGCGACTGGCAAACTTTCTCGGAAAACAGCGGTGTGGCTTTGCCTGAACAAAGCACGGATCTGCATTTCTCCGACTACTCCGTGGCGCTGGAATCTGCGATCAACGGTCAAGGTGTCGTTCTGGGATGGCTCTCGGTGACATCGAGACTGATCCGTTCAGGAAAGCTGCTGGCAGCCTCGAAGGCGTTCTACGCATCCGGCGCGACCTACAACCTAGTTACCAATCAAAACTATCTTCCCAGCGACCTGGTTCAGAGGGTCCGCGAATGGATGAAGGATGAAGTGCGTGCCGATCTTCTGAAGATCAAGAAGTCCAGACCGACGTTCGCCTTTGCTCGCGAGATCGCCTTGGCCGCCGATTAAGCAACCTCTCGATCCTGGCTCCAGCTAGAACATCTCGAAGTTGACTATCGTCATGAGCCTGATTCCAGAAGCGTTATGATAATTGTCAGTTATGATAAGAATTAACCCGGCCACACACAAAAACAGAAAAATAAAATTAACTATTTGTTGTTTAATAATAATCTTGATGGGTATGTAGTCGCTTGACGAGCGCATCCAGGTAATAGTTACTCGACTGACATGAAATCGTCACATGCCCGAGGCTCAGCCTTGATCGCGGTCGAATGCCGCGAGTGGCGAAACAGGGATTAGCATTGTCTGCATCGCGCAATGTCTGACACCCCGGTGACGGGGTGCGGTCACTTGCACTCTTCTGATGCCGACAGACAGGAGCGTCAGGACTGCACGTGAAAGTAACATCAGCGACCATCTATCATGTCAAAGGGGAGGGCCTGAAGCCAGTCATCGTGCGGCTCGAAACCGACGCGGATATCGTCGGTCTCGGCGAGGCAGCACCATCCTATGGCGTGGGCGGTACCGCGGCCGCTGGCATGATCAAGGATCTCTGTGAGCGGTTTGTCGTCGGAAAGGACCCGCGAAGGATCAATGCCCTCATTGGCGAGATGCGCGACCAATCCTTTTGGTTGCGAAATCCAGGTGGGATCGCGGGCGCGGGCCTTAGCGCAATTGAACAAGCGCTTTGGGACATCAAGGCCCGCGCACTGAACGTACCCGTCTACGAACTCTTCGGCGGCAAGATGCGCGACAGCCTCGTCTACTACGCCAATGGCTGGTATTTCGGCGCGACATCGGAGGCCGATCTTCTGGCCAAGGCAACCGAAGCGGTAAAGCACGGCCATCCGGCCATCAAGATGTATCCGCTTGCGCGGATCCACCAGAACGGAACACTCCAGCATCCCGTCAACCGATGCGCGGACGACCGAGAAGCTGTCGCACATGCCATAGATCTTGTCGGCAAGGTTCGCGACGCCATCGGGATGGAGACAGGCCTTATGCTTGACCTGTCCGGTGGCCTTTCTGTCGACGATACCATCCGCTTCTGCCGTGGCGTCGAGCAGTATGACATCTCCTTTGTAGAGGAGATCATCGATCCCAGCGATGTCGGCGTGATGGAACAACTCAAAGGGTCGATCGGCATCCCGATCGCCACCGGGGAGCGGCATTATCTCCTGGGAGGATACCGCGAACTCTTGGCGACGCGTTCCGTCAACATTCTACAGCCGGATGTCGGCAATGTCGGCGGGTTTGCCGAGGCTTTCAAGGTCGCCGCTCTCGCCAATTCCTATGGCCTGAAAGTCCAGCCGCATGTCTGTGCGAGCTCAGTTGGGGCGAGTGTCGCGATGCATCTGAGCGCTTGTATCCAGAACTTCTATGTTCAGGAGCACTTCCCGTACTGGCCGCGTGTGAAAGGCTACATCGAAGTCGCAACGGAGCCATTTGAGGCGCGGGCCGCGAATGGCGCGATCTCCCTTTCAGATGCTTCCGGCTATGGCGTGGTGCTGAACGACACCGTCATGCAGCTGCACATTTGGAGCCAAGTGAAGAGCGAGGAAGCTCCCCAACTCTACCTCGCGTCCGCTCAAGGGCGTAGTGCTGAGGTAGCCGAGGCCGCACCCGAAATCCCGGTTAGCCGTGCCGGCGATGACTGCCTCAAAACGCAAACAGGAGAGGAAAAATGAAGATAACACAGACCCAGAACCGAAACACTCCCAACCGTCGGCAGGTCCTCGGTGGGCTCGGGGCCGGCGTTCTCGCTGCACCCGTGGTTCTTTCACCCAGTCGGGCACTCGCCGCGGATCCCTTAGTGTTGGTCACTTGGGGCGGCAGCTATGCAGAGATCATACAGGGCGTCATCGTCGACCCTTTCACGAGCGACACGGGCATCCCGATGTCGTTGGTTAGCGGACCTGACCTGGCTAAGGCGAAGGCACAGGTCACGACCGGAAACCTGGAATGGGACCTCTTCGACGGTAGCGGCGGAACGCTGCTCAACGCCGCGAACGAGGGACTTTTCGAGGAATTGGATACCAGCATCGTTGACACCTCGAACCTGGTTGCCCGGGCGACCCCACATTGTATGCCCTTCCTAATCTATGCCGGCGGGATCGCCTATGACCCGGCGCGGACAGACAATCCGGCTCAAACCTTTGCGCAGCTCTGCGATGAGTCCAATCATCCGGGTCGCATCGGCCTTCGCACGCGCGTTTCGGAAACCCTGGAACTTGCACTGCTCGCGGACGGTGTGAATCCGGCCAACCTCTATCCCTTGGATGTCGAACGCGCCTTCGCGTCACTTGAGAAGATCAAATCCAGGGTCGCCAAATGGATTGACCAGACCCCGCAGACAATCAGTTTGCTGACTTCGGGCGAGATCGACTATTCCTACACTTATAACGGTCGCGTCGCCACTGCGCAGAAGGAGGGGCTGAGCGTTGCCTTCGCAACAGATCAATCCCTGTTGCTGACCCAGTACTATTCGGTGCTGAAGGGATCGAAGAAGCGCGACGAAGCGATGCAGTTCATCGACTTTGCTTGCCGCCCGGAGATACAGGCCGACCTCGCAAATGCCTATTCCTCCGTCCCGCTGCGCCCCGGTATCCTGGAAACGCTGTCTGAAGAGGTTCGCGCCAACCTGCCTGATCCGGCCAACCCTGCCACGGTTCTCGTGAAGGAGGAGTTCTGGGCGGACAAGTTCACCGACCTCGATCGCCAGTTCAAGGAATGGCTTCTCACCTGATTAAAGCGAAATGCGGCCGCTATCTTTTGATGCGTGCGGATTGGAGTAACATGACTGACACCCAAACGGCGTATCGTAGCGGTCGCCTTTCACGACTGATGATGAGGTTGGGGTTCGGGACCTTCCTCCTGCCCCTGACCCTCTTCATGCTGCTGGTGTTCTGCGTTCCCCTGCTGGGCGTGGTTCGATCCAGCTTATATGACGAAGGCTGGTCGATCGAAGCATACCGGGATTTCGCGACCGGCGCCCTGTTTCACCGTGCGCTTTATAACACCTTGTCCATTGGTTTTTTGACCGGGCTGATTTCGGTCATTTGCGGATATTTCGTTGCCTACCATCTCTCGCGGATGAGCGGACGAAAGCGCCGTCTCTATCTTATCCTTGTCATGCTTCCATTCTGGACAAGTATCCTGGTCAAGAGTTTCGCTTTCACGGTCCTGCTGGGAACCAACGGGATTATTAACAACGCCCTGCAGGCGATCACCAACTCAGAGATTGTCATTCCCATGATCTTCAACCGCGCCGGTGTAATCATCGGAATGGCGCACTGGCTGATCCCATTCACGGTGCTACCAATCTTGAGCAGCTTGATGTCGCAGGACAAAGTGCTGCGCGACGCGGCGGAAGTAATGGGCGCCCGGCCGCGCGACGTCTTTTGGAAAGTCACATTCCCGTTGAGCCTTCCCGGAGTGCTGGCTGCAGGCCTGATGGCTTCGGTTATCGGAATGGGGAGTTTTGTAACACCGGCGCTGCTGGGCGGCCGCAAGGATCTGATGATGGCCAATCTCGTCGACTTCTACATCCGTGAAGCACTGGACTGGCGCATGGCGGCTGCAATCGCCGTCATTCTCATCCTCGTGGCGCTATTCATCCTCTCGGGCGCGGCCTATGCGAGATCCCGACTGAGTGGGGAGGCAAGCACATGACCAATCGTAGTGAAGGAATTGGACGGAAACGACAGGGTATGTACCGTGGCGTGAGAACTTCGGTCATTGTCGCCTGGCTCGTCTACCTGTTTCTCATTATTCCGTCCGTGATCGTTGTTCCGATGTCCTTTGGCACCTCGGCAGAGCTCGTATTCCCGCCCAAAGAGTGGGGCCTTGATCTATATGCCAAGGCGATTGATCCGTCTCAGGGCTGGCTGGCGGCCGGCGGTCGGAGCTTCGTGGTTGGACTTCTGGCGACCGGGCTGGCTTTGCTCATGGGCGTCCCGGCGGCTTATGGCTTGTCGCGCACGAAGTTCCGTGGGCAGCAGGCACTCAATTTCATGCTGATGAGCCCTATTTTCGCGCCTACGATCGTCGTCGCGCTCGCACTATATCTCTACTTTGCGGCCTTGCGGATCAACGGGACGTTGCTTGGTCTGGTGATGGCCCATGCGGTCATCATCACGCCATTTCTGGTCGTGACGACGCTGTCCGGACTCAAGCATCTGGATCGGAACATCGAAAATGCGGCCATGGTGATGGGCGCCACCCGCCTGCAGATCTTCTTTAGCGTGGTGTTGCCCGCAATCAAGGGTTCGGTGTTTGCCGGGTCGCTGTTCGCGTTCCTGTTGTCTTTCGACGAAGTGATCGTTTCCTGGTTTGTTGCTAGGAGCAACGAGCCGACTTTGCCGGTCAAGATGTACAGTTCCATCCAATGGGAGGTCTCTCCGGTTTTGGCCGCGATATCGACCTTTCTGGTTCTTATCACGGTCGTTATCTCCGTCGTATCCGTTTTCACCCAATCCGCAAATTCAGACGGCCTGTGATCAGCCGAGAGTCACCAAAAAAGAAAGAAGCTAGCATAATGACGCCCAATAAATTGTCGCTGTCCGGAGTGGCGAAACACTACGGTGAGTTCACCGCGCTCCACCCGACGGATCTCGAAGTGAAGGAGGGCGAATTCGTCACGCTTCTGGGACCAAGCGGTTCAGGGAAATCGACCCTTCTGAAGATCGTTGCGGGTATGGAACTGCCGAGTGCCGGCACGGTTGTTATCAATGACCGTGACACGACCGATATGCCGGTCCGGGAAAGAGACCTCGGCATGGTGTTCCAGAACTACGCGCTGATGCCGCATCTGACAGTATTCAACAACGTCGCGTTTCCTCTCAAGGTACGCAAAACCGGTGCAGAGGAGATCAGGCGCAAGGTTGAAGAGGCACTTGGCACAGTCCAACTCGAAAATCTGAAAGACCGCAAACCGCATGCTCTGTCCGGTGGTCAACAACAGCGCGTTTCGATCGCCCGCGCCATCGTCTACAACCCGTCGCTCGTGTTGATGGATGAACCGCTGGGTGCTTTGGACAAGAAACTGCGCGAACAGCTTCAATACGAGATCAAGCACTTGCATGATCGCCTCGGCATTACGATCCTCTACGTAACCCACGACCAACAGGAGGCCATGTCGATGTCCGACCGCGTGGCCCTTATGAACGGTGGACGGATCGAGCAGATCGGCTCGCCAAGGGATTTGTATTTTGCACCCGAAACGGAGTTCGCGGCGGACTTCTTGGGCAACTCCAATTTCATGGATGCGATCGTATCAGGGTCGAAAGGTGACCATACTGTTTGTCGTCTGGCCTCCGGCCAAGAGGTCTCAGCCCAAACAAAGCGTGTCGTCGCGCCTGGTCAAAAGGTCCGGCTCATGGTCCGGCCAGAGCATATCCGTGTATTCACCGACGATCGCTCCGCACAAGCTTCAAACGTGGTGAAGGCCGCTTCTCTGGGGGCGACTTTCTTTGGCGACTCTATGGAAATCCATGCGCAGGTGGATGAAGGTACCGAGATGTCGGTCAAAGTGTCCAATGAGCACGCGTTGCCAGGCGTTTCTCAGGGAGAGGAAATGTATCTCGGCTGGGACGCCGCGCAGACACATTTGTTTGCTTGAACCGGCACTGGGGATAAATCTCTCCTCTTCCGCACCAGATTCTTGATACCTAGTGGGTTCTTGTGCCGTACTAGAACCGCCGAGCTGCGGGTTTAGCGATCGGCTTACGGGGCGTTCGCGTTAGGATTTTCTATGAAGAACCATGAGTTTGAGGCCTTCTATGAGGTCATGTTGACGGGCAGTATCACGGAAGCTGCCCGAAAGATGGGCCGAACCCAACCCGCGGTCAGTATGACGATCAAGACCCTGGAATCGCAACTGGGATTATCTCTGATCGAGCGAACACCTACCGGCCTCAAACCGCGTGTCGAAGCGCAGGTCATGTTCGAGCGGCTGCGCCCCGTTATGGAACAATTGCACGACATCGAACGGGACATGGTGGCGTTGACGCCGGGTTACATGCCCCGGATCTCGATCATCACCGCCAACAATGTAGGAACCTATCTGGTTCCGTCCCGCATGGAACCCCTGGCTGCCGCGGGGCAATCGATCCGCGTGATGAATGGATCGGCATCGCGCATTCTATCGGCATCGGAAGCGCAGCAACATGATATTGCCATTCATGGATGAGGGGCTTGGGTCGGTTCCAAAAGATGGGACCGTTGCATTAACCGTTGGGCGATAAGAGACACCGTTATCCCAAGCTGAGGAGTAAGCGATGATCCGGCGTAACCCGTTCAAGCGGCACAGGTTTCCGCGCGAGGTCATCTTGCTGGCGGTGCGCTGGTACTGTCGTTATCCGCTTTCGTGCCGGGACGTACAAGATATGCTTGCTGAGCGGGGTATCACTGTTGATGCTTCGACCGTTCACCGCTGGGTGCGAAAGTTTGGTCCCGAAATCCGGAAACGAGCCCAAGCCCGGCATCGCTCCTGGCGCGGGCTACAGTGGCATGTCGATGAGACCTACGTTCGCGCGGGCGGACGGTGGCGTTACCTTTGGCGAGCCGTAGATCAGTTCGGCCAACTGATCGATTTCCGCCTCACGGCGCGGCGGGATGCCAAGGCAGCAAGGGCATTTCTGCGCCAAGCGCGAGAGACCGTGCGGTGCTATCAGCCTCTTACCATCATTACCGACAAGGCGCACAGCTATGCAAAGGTGATCGGCGAGATCAATGGTCGCCTCGGGCCTGAAAATGCCATCCGCCACATTGACCGCAAGTGTTTGAACAATCGGATTGTGAGTGATCATGCCGCACTGAAGCAGCGATTGCGTCCCATGCGGGGGTTCCAGACACTGGCCGGAGCCAAGGCCGCGCTCGCCGGTATCGAAACCTTCCGCACCATTCGAAAAGGCCACTTCGAGAATTGTGAGACCGGGGTGATCAACGAGATTGCCTTCATCGCTAATCTGTTCCCGGAGGCTGCGTGACCGGAGAGCGATAGCGACGACCAACACGACGCTCTGACGTTAATGCAACGGACCCCCGAAACTCTCTATTGAAGAGATCAACGTTTTGAACCCGATCACTGGGGAGAAAATCGACTACGCATACGCACGGATCCTTGTTCCTGTACTAAGTCTCGGTGGCGAAATCAGGATCATCAACTATTCCAGAGAGCTGTCATAATCATACGGGTTTTGGCTTCTCCAGAACGGACTTGGCGTGGTTTTTGGGCAAAGCTATGCAAACTTCGGAAGAATGACGGTCGAAGCCGTTAGCCTTCCACTCTACTACCCCAGGTAGCGAGACGGTAAAGTTGAACGCCGACTTTATTCCCCTGTCGTAGTTTTTCTGAGTAATGAACGCAAAGAGACAATCCGGCTGCCATTTCAAAGTGGCGTATCCTATCGCATAGAAAACGAGATATCGGAACAGTTTGAAACCGGCGGCATCCTTGTTGACGAACAAATCTCCAAAATAAACGGAATTGTTTGACATATCACGGTCAAGGATTGTCGAAGTGTGGCGAACCACACTACCCGTCGTCGAGCCATAATGTCGGTTCATCGTACGCGTCCAAAAATCCGAAAATGCTTCATCTCCAAGACTGAACTGGCGCAGACCTAGACATCCGACCGTGGCGTCTCCCTTGAGCACTGTGATCCACGAATATTCGGGTTCACAAAAGTCATTCTCTTCCGGCGAAAGCATAGGCGTAAGATAACCTTTTCCCGCGCTTCTGATCCGATCAAATTCATCTACAGGAGTGAACGAGTGTTCAATCCTGTAGCCGGAAGTATCCATCTGTGCTTCTGCCTTGGTCATCGCCCTGGCCGCAATTGGAATAATGTCCATCACACCTAATCCGATCTCCGGAATCTACGCTTTACAACCTGAGATAGTGTTATAGGGTCACTGCTAACACAGCAACAGTCAAATATGACTCGGCGATGCTGAGCGACTTTTGGCAGACGCCTGATCAAGCGAGTTGGGTGGATCAAATGACAGGCGCATTCCTACGAAATAAGTCATCCATGAAAGGCTTTTTCTGCTTCCAATTTACGTTGGCGCGCTCGACTGCAAGCCGCTCAATCAAAAAATTTGAGGCCGTCGGCACGAGGTCCCGGGCTGGGAAAAACGTCGTCGAAAGAACGCGACTGTTCTGCCGATTCGAACCAATTTCTCGAATCAATCGTCCAAACCTTCAAAGAAGCCATAGCAAGGCAAGCATGAACGTGTCGGTCTCTAGTCTCGAGACTGATGCAAGATGAGTATCAAGACCAGGACAGAAGGAATTGCGACGAAGCGCATACGACGAGCCAGCGATGGCGAATGCGTTGGCATCGTCTATCTGTGGGACAATGGTGATGTTACGACACTTTGGATCGTAAGAACGGATGAACAGACCGTCAGTGAAGTGATTTCGGATAGAAGCGTTGGGTCGAAGAAATGAAGATCTTTTACCATCAGGCAAGTTCCGGAATATGCCCCTACTGTTCAATCAACTCGGTAAAGCGACCATACTCTTGACTTACCTCACGTGCCTCTTGGAACGCGCGGGCTCGTTCCGCTTCAAGACAACGCAAATAGTTCTGAATGTCTGTGATATAGGTTTCGAAGTCCCGTCGAATGATGTCGGCGTAGTCGCGTACTGCTTGCGAATCATCTGGAAGATAAGGGCGAACCGGAGCACTGCAGGTGGCCGCAGCACCTGCTCCAGGACAAAAAGCTACGAAGAAAAGCGCTTTCGTCGAGAGCTTTACGTTCAACAGTCGGGTTCTCAAAGCTCTAGTTTCCTTGATACACATATGGCGGCAGGCCTAGTGTCTGTGTAGGCGAGATACAGCCGTATCTACTGCAATATATCTTGCAGTTAATAATATACTATCGTAACTCTGGGCTTCAAGTAGTAATGCCGGGGGTTGCGCCTTTGTAGAGAGCGTGAGCCGGGCCATGGACTGGGAAATAGAAGCACCAAATGTGGTTACGGAGGCACGTTTCCGCGAACTCGTGGAAAGTGGTTACAGCGCTGAACTCCTCTGCCAGGAGTCGGCACATAAGAAGGGCCCCAGCTACTATGGGGTCTGGATCATGCGCGTTGTGTCTGACGAGGGCGTTGAGAAGCTGCTGGTTACAGCTCGCACCCGCACGACCCATAACGACATCAAGATCCGCGAGTTCAAAACCATCACGGGTGTGGTGTCCTTCCTCATCGGAATTGGTTTCTCCCACGCCGATGTGCCACTCGAAAAAGGTCAGCGGACCACGCAAAAGCTGGCTGCAACCGACAAAGGCAGCAGCTAGCAGCCTTCTCCTTTTCTGGTATCTCGCGGGTCCCGCCTCCGCCCAGATGGTACTGGTCATGGAGAGCGATGGCTCTCTGTCCCCGTCGCGCTCCCAGAACAGTTTTTCCCGCAACTACAATGACGGCATCGGTCAAGGCTCGGCAACAGATGGTCTCGCAATCATTGGTGAACGGGATGCTGAGCCAGAAGATTTTCAAATGGCTGCCCTCTCGCGGCCTGCTCCCCTGCCCCATGCAAACGTTCTCGCGGCCATCGAGGCGACTGGCCTTCGCTATGCAGGGCATCCAGGGCTACGCCGCGCGGGGCTCTCGGTTCGCGATTGGCTGACTCTTTATCGCGCCAATCTAGAGGTCGAGAGCGCTTACCGGCAGGATGCGGTCTCACATGAGGGTGCCATTGGTCTTGGTCAATTGACGCCCGCGACGGCGCGCGTTCTGGACGTCGACCCGCATGACCCGCTTCAGAACCTCGACGGCGCCGCCCGCTATCTTGCGGTGATGCTGGAGACGTTTGGCGATCCGCGCCTTGCCCTCGCAGCCTACAACGCCGGCCCGGATGCGGTCCGCCAGTATGGCGGCACTCCCCCCTACAGAGAAACCCAGAATCACGTGGCCCGTGTCATGGCCGTCGTGGCCCGATTGGAAGGATCAGATTCATGAGACAGACTTCAAACCTTTTTGTTGCCTCGTTGGCGTTCTTCCTACTCGTTGCAGAGCCTGCCCTTGCCCAAAGCATCGATCTCTCCCCGATCCAGAGCCTTTTGCAGGGTATCGTCGATGCGCTGACCGGGCCGCTCGGCGTTGTGATCGCGACGCTCGCCGTTCTGGGCGTCTTCCTAAGCTGGTTTTTCAACATCATCGATCTGCGCCAGGCGCTCTGGGTGCTTGTCGGCATCGCCGGGGTCGCCGCCGCTCCCACCATCGTTGCCGCGGTCTTTGGTGGCTGAGGGTTTTCATGGCTGAACGCTCACCCCTTTTCCTCGGCCTTGTGCGCCCGCCCAAGCTTCTGGGCCTGCCCACCATGTATGCGATGGTCTGGCTCTTCGGCTCGGTGCTCCTCTTCGTCTGGGTCCAACACATCGCTGTGCTGGGCGTGGCCGCCCTGCTCTACCCGGTGCTTTGGAAGGCCGCGGACTGGGATCCGCGCTTCATCGACGTGATGATGACGGCGCTGCAGGAAACCCCGCCGACGCGGAACCGTAGCATTCACGGCGGGGACAGTTATGCGCCCTAGTAAAGCCTTGGACGACGCCCTCGATCTCCGCACGATGACGCCGGACTGGAATGCCCGCGAAACCCGCCTCGCGCATATGCTTCCTTACGTCAGCCTGGTCGATGACCGCACTGTGCGGACGCGGGTCAACGAGCTTTTCCAGTGCATCCGGCTCGATGGGGTCAATAGCTACACGACAGACGATGCCTATCTCGACAAGGTGACCGCGCTCTTTGCCCGGATTATCGCGCAGCTGGGGCCGGAGTTCAGTTACTACGTCCACAAGGTCTCGAAGGCGATCACACCGGACCTCGAACCCGTGCGCGAGGACAGTTTTGCCGGAGACGTCGACCGGCTCTGGCGCGAGAAACTCGAAACCAGCGGGTTGCGCGACAAGACGCTGACCCTCACAGTCATCCACCGCCCGCCTCCCAGAAGCGTCCTGCCCTTCCTGAACCGCAGCGCGCCGGACCGGCTGAAGGAAGCGACCGAAAAGCGCCTGCGCCGATTGGGCGAGGCTGTGAATGTGTTCGTGTCGGGCCTGACGGAGCTGAACCCGCGTGTGCTTTCGGCCAAGTCTGGCGAGTTGATCGGCCTTCTGGGCGCGCTGAATACCGGCCAGGAATTGCCGCTTTATCCGGCGAACACCTTCGGCTTCCTGTCCTTCAACGTCGCCAATACCCGCGTGACGTTTCAGCGAGATCATTTCGAGCTTTCCGAAGGCGTCGTGGGACATCGCTACGGCAAGAGTTTCACCATCGGGGAATATTCCGAGGCCACCTCCTGCACCATGTTCGACATGCTGAACCTGCCTGTCGACATGATCGTCACGCACTCCTTCACGCCGATCAATTCGAACCTCATGGCGGGTCGCATCAAACGGCAAAAGCGCCAGATGCAGGCTTCGCAGGACGCGGCCCTGTCGCTCATGGAAGCGCTCGACATTGCTGCCGATGATCTCGAGGCCAAGCGCCAGAGCTTCGGCGAGCACCACATGGTCGTGACGATCTTCTCCGATACGCTGGACGAATTGCAGACGCTGAGCGCCGAGATCGTGAATGCCGCCGCCGCCGAAGGCGTGAAGATGATCGGCGAGAGGGTTGCCGCCAAGGCGCACTACCTCAGCCAACATCCCGGAAATCAGCCCAAGCGCGTGCGCGCCAGTGCGATCACCAATCGCAACTTCGCGGATTTCGCGGCGTTTCATCGGACCCAGCTTGGCAAGCCTCCTGGGAAGACCCCCTGGGGCCGGGTCATCACCTATCTGCCGACCCCCGAACAGAGCGCCTACCGGTTTTCCTATCACGAGCAAGGCTCGCCCGACAAAGAACCCACCAGTGGGCATACGCTCATCATGGGGCGGCCCGGCTCGGGCAAATCGGTGCTTTCCGCATTCCTCATGACGCAAGCCCGTCGAGCAGGGGCGCGGATCTTCGTCTTCGACTACCGTCTCGGTATGGAGATGGCGGTCCGCGCCAACGGCGGGCGCTACGCATCGCTCAAAGCCGGACAACCCACCGGCCTAAACCCGCTCTGGACTGAGGTCGACGCGCGCGGCACGGCCTGGCTTTCAGACTGGCTCGCCACCCTGCTCTATCGCGCAGACAAGCCGCTGACGCCGGCACAGACCAACCGCATCCAGGAAGTCGTCCGCCAGAACGCGCAGGCCTCCAATCCGGCCCTGCGGAACTGGCGGGATTTTGCATCGCTGTTCGTTTCGACCGATGATGGCGGCGATCTGCACCAGCGATTGCTCGAATGGACGGAAGAAGGCCGCTACGGCTGGATATTCGGCCAGACGTTGGAAGACACCTTCTCGCTCGAAGGCGATGTTGTGGGTTTCGATCTCACCGGCATTCTCGACAGCGAGGCCGAGAAGGAACGGATGGCGGTCCTATCCTATCTCTTCCGCCGGGTCGAGCGCGAGATCGAGGATCGTCGCCCCACAATCATCGTGATCGACGAGGCCTGGAAGGCGCTCGACAACGCGTATTTCGCCGAGCGGCTGTCGAACTGGCTGGTGACCGCGCGCAAGCAGAACACCGTCGCGGTGATGATGACGCAATACGCGAGCCAGCTTGAACGCACCCGGAGCGGCAAGACCATCGTCGAGGCGGTGCCGACGCAGATCCTGCTCCCGAACATCCGCGCCCATGCCGCCGACTACGCGATGCTGAACCTCTATGAGAAGGAACTCGATGTGCTTCTCAACACCGGCAGCGACAGCCGCCTTGCTCTCATCCGTGACGACCAGGGATCCATCGTCGCCGATGCCGATCTGAGCGCCCTCGGGCCGAATCTCACCATCCTCGGCGGCATGGAAAAGGGAGAGGCGCTCGTCGGCGCCGATTACCGCGACCGCCCTGATTTCTGGAGGCTTTCATGACACGCATTTTGTTGCTGCTCGCTACGCTTGGCGCTTTGGCCTCCTGCGCCCAGTATCAGGAACCGCAAGCCAATTGCTTCACCTTCCTAGCCTCAACGGCCCCCATCGCGCCGGATTGCAGCTTCACGCCCCTCGGCACACCGGAGGGTGACGTTGAGGTCTAAGCTGCTCCATATCCTGGCGCTTTGCCTGCTGCCCGGATCCGCCCTGTCCCAAGGGGTGCCTACCAATGACAGCAGGCTGACCGCGCGCGATATCGTCGAGACCGGCGATCGTGATGCAGACTTGGCCCTGCAGGCCGATAAGCTCGCCGTGCGCGAACTCATCGCTGAGATCGAACGTGAACAGCTGGCTACCTTACAGCGCATCCTCGATGCCCAGACAAGCTTTGGTGGTCAGGGCCTGCCAGCGATGGTCTCGAGCCTGGAGAGCGGCAGCGGCGATCCGGCGCGGTCCGTCGAGGCGGTCTA
>NZ_JASHIN010000035.1:0-33455 GCF_030733705.1 Roseovarius sp. MMSF_3298 | reverse complement strand
GGGCCGCCATGCACGAAGGCCGGGTTGTTTTCCAGCGTCTGCACCAGGTTGGGCTGCATCGCGTCCTTCAGAAGGACGGTCATCGCGCCCTCGGCCTTGATGTCGCGACAGTAGACGGGGCTGCGGTCGCGGCGATAGGCCACGATCATCGCGCCCAGCCGCTCCTCGAGGTCCTTGAGATCCTTGGCCAGGCACAGGATCGCCATGACCTCCGAGGCCACGGTGATGTCGAACCCGTCCTCGCGGGCAAAGCCGTTGGCCACGCCGCCCAGGCTGGACGTGATCTGGCGCAGCGAGCGGTCGTTCATGTCCACGACCCGGCGCCAGACGATCCGGCGGGTGTCGATCTCGGCGTCGTTGCCCCAGTAGACGTGGTTGTCGATCATCGCGGACAGCAGGGCGTGGGCCGAGGTGATCGCGTGGAAGTCGCCGGTGAAGTGCAGGTTCATGTCCTCCATCGGCACGACCTGCGCATAGCCGCCGCCCGCGGCGCCGCCCTTCATCCCGAAGTTCGGCCCCAGCGAGGCCTCGCGGATGCAGATCATCGCCTTCTTGCCGATGTGGTTGAGGCCGTCGCCCAGGCCCACGGTCGTGGTGGTCTTGCCCTCGCCCGCCGGCGTCGGGTTGATCGCGGTCACCAGGATCAGCTTGCCATCCTCGTTGCCCTGGACCGAGTTGATATATTCCTGGCTCACCTTCGCCTTGTCATGCCCGTAGGGCAGCAGATGTTCGCCCGGGATCCCAAGCTTGTCGCCAATCTCCTGGATCGGCTTCTTCGACGCCGCACGCGCAATCTCGATGTCTGATTTGTGGCTCATGATGTGTTCCTTTTGGACATAAGCGATGATGCTTCGGGGACAGCCATACAAATTCGGGGGGCTTCACCCGGTCAGGAATCCGACATTTCCGGGGGCTGATGCGGCAGCCTGTCGCGCCCGCGTTTCACATCGGAAACATCTCGCCCTCAGAAGGACTTGCCGCTCAGGCATCCCTCCAGATGCAACCAGGGCCGCTGGTCCGGCACGTGCAGGCGCATCCGGTCCCCCACGCGCAATGGTCCGGGCCGTTCGACCCAGGCCGTGACCCCCCGCCGGTGCGCCGCCGCGGGCTTGAACAGCTTGCCAAGACCCGGATGATCCTTCTCCAACTCCTTGGCCGGCCAGATGCAGGGCCGGTTTTCCATGTCGACGATCAGCGCCGTGCCACTGTCGGTCTGCAAGCGCGACGAGGGCGGCAGGCGGCTGAAGTCGTCGATGCCTTTCAGCACCAGCGACGCGCCCAGCCATTCGGGGCGCACCGCGTCGATCCCGATCTCCTCGGCGATCGCCGCCATCTCCTCGGCCGACACGACGGACAGCTGCCGCACATTGGCAATCTCGGTGGCTTCCGCGTGCTGGTCCTTTACCCGAACACAAGACGGACGCGTGCGCCCGCCGTGAAACTCGCCGGGCACGCCATCCCACGTCAGATCCACCTGGCCAAGCGGGGCCGAGCGGATGTCGCTCTCCTGGTCGGGAACGCATCCGATCCAGGTGATGTCGGCATAATGGGCGGTGGGTATCAAGGCAGGCATGTCATCCCTTCTTGGCTCTTGTCCCGCGGCGAAGACGGACTTGGGAAGATGCGTGGTGACCATATGGCCCACGCGGCTTTCCTATCATGTCACCCTTTCGCCTGAAACCGGTCAAGGTCGATGCGTAGACTTGGCCAGACTCACAGTGGAAAAGACAGTCATGGGCTTTACTCTCTTTAGGAAGAAACGGCACGCGATGTCCGATACGGCCTGGCAGTCGGTCAAGACATTCCATGCCGAGATCCGGACCATCGCGCTGGTCAAGCACGGCACGATCCTGACCACTGCCACGAACCGCCGGCACTATCCAGGTGTCAGCGAGACAGACTGGATGGCGGTGCAGGTCTACGAGCTGTTCGAGGACGTGCGCGAGAAGGCCGGGGCACAAGACCTCGACGCGCTCAGCCCCGAGCACCGGCACATCCTGCTGATGGCCACCCTGGCGGCCAAGGGTACGCAGGCGGAGTTCGACAGCGCGCTCAAGCACGACAGGTCGGTGATGTCCGAGCATATGCGCGGCCTGCGCGACGGCTGGGCGTGGGCCCGGTCGATGCCCGCGCCCCGCGCACTGCCGGGGGAATCCGCCGCAGAGATGCTGGCGCGGTTCAACCGCGGCCTGACACTGGACGAGGCTTACAATCGCGGCCGCGAGACCCTGATCTCGGGTCGGTTCATCGACAACGACACGCAGCTTTTCCTGTTGCCTTACGCGGTGCAAAGACTGCAGGCGCTCGGCGCGCAAATCCCGTGTGTCTGGCGCGACGCTCCCGCATTCAAAAACCTGCACATGGCGGAACGCAACGCGGTCGGCCTGATGTATCGGACGCTCTGCATATCCGACGACGTGCTGGACCTGATGAACGAGGTGCTTGAAGAACCGCCCAACGGTGACGTGGTCATGGAGTGCATCAAGATGTTTCACAATGGCGCCACGCGGCTGGCCCTGACCGACAGCGTCACGGCGGACCTGCCCACGGGACGACCCGATGCCGTCCACGATATGCAGCTTACCGCGTTCGACACGGGACTTCGCCTGTTGGACGCGGCCATGCGCTATTACGCCGCGCGAAACGATGTCTGACGGTGCCACGCGCGGCCCGGAATTTTTCAAAATTCCGTCCCGTTTTCTTTTGAAAGAAACGCCCGCGCTCAGACCGATAAAGTAAAGAAAATCCGGCGGAACGGGAACAGGACAGAGCCATCCGCGCGCACCGGGTACGCCGCGTGCATCGCTTCCTCGTAGCGCTTGATCAGCGCCGCCTTCTCGTCCTCGGCCAACGCCTCCAGCACGGGGCGGGCATAGGTGCTTTCAGTGAAGCGGCGCACCGGGTGGCTGCCAGGCTCGGCCATCAGGCGCTGGTAATACTCGGTTTCCCACAGCCGGAACTGGCCCATGCCGGACAAAAGCTCGTCGTATTTCACCGGGGCCATGACGCCGGGGGTGCCCATCTTCTCGACCCGGCCCGGGAGCATTTCCTCGACCAGGCTCAGCCACACGCGGTGCGACGGTGCCTTGTTCTGGTGCGGCATCTGTACCGCCAGCGTACCGCCTTTGGACAGCATCCGCACCAGCCGGGGCAGCAATTGCTCGTGGTTGCCCACCCAGTGCAGCGCGGCGTTGGAAAAGATCAGTCCGGGCGTCCGCGACGGTGTCCACTCCGCGATGTCGGCCTGGCTGAAACTGTCATATCCCTTGGCAGCGCGGGCTTTTTCAAGCATCGCGGGGCTGGCATCGACCCCGATTACCTTGCGGTTGCCGGCCCGCGCCCGCAGCGCATCGCCCAAGGCACCGTTGCCACAGCCAAGGTCATAGATGTCGCCCGCGCCCATGCTGCTGATCGTGTTCACCAGGTCCAGGCCCGGGCGCTGGCGGAGGTCGTGGAACCGGGCATAGGCGCCCGGGTTCCAGTCGGTCTTCGCGTTGGTCGTCATCGTCACGCTGTCGGTTCCGGCTCCATGCCGCCGTCCGGCGGTGTCGACTTCGGCTTGGTCTTCGGAATGGCCGTCAGGGACGGTTTGTCATCCTTCTGAGGCGTGCCGCCCTGGTCGTCATCCGCCTCGGGCGGATCGCCGTTGATCACGCGCTCGATCTCTTCGCCGGTCAGGGTCTCGTATTCCAGCAGGCCCTGCGCCAGACGCTCCCATTCGTCATGCTTGTCAGTCAGGATGTCATGGGCCCGCTGGTAGGCGTCGTCGATCATGCGCTTGACCTCGTCCTCGATCAGCTCTTTCGTGTGAGCCGAGATCGAGAAGCCGCCGGCGCTGTTGCCCATGTAGCCTTCATGCGCCTGCTCGTAATCGACATTGCCGACCTTGTCCGACATGCCCCAGCGCAGGACCATCGCGCGGGCCAGCGAAGATGCCTGCTGGATGTCGCCGGCAGGGCCGTTCGACACCGCGTCGGGGCCGTACTTGATGATCTCGGCTGCCTTGCCGGCCATGGTCATGGCCAGCTTTTCCTCGCATTCAGACTTGTGCCAGTTCAGCCGGTCGATCTCGGGCAGGCTGACCACCATGCCCAAGGCACCGCCGCGCGGGATGATCGTCGCCTTGTAGACCGGATCGCATTGCGGCAGGGCAAGGCCCACGATGGCGTGACCGGCCTCGTGATAGGCGGTCTTTTCCTTCTGCTCGGGCGTCAGCACCATGGATCGCCGCTCGGCGCCCATCATGACCTTGTCCTTGGCCTGTTCGAAATCCACCATCGACACGAACCGCCGACCCACACGTGCGGCCATCAGCGCCGCCTCGTTCACCAGGTTGGCGAGGTCCGCCCCCGAGAACCCGGGCGTGCCGCGCGCGATGATGCGCAGGTCCACGTCGGGGCCCAGCGGAGTCTTGCGGGCGTGAACGCCCAGGATCTTCTCGCGGCCCTTGATGTCGGGATTGGGCACCGTCACCTGCCGGTCGAACCGGCCCGGGCGCAGCAGCGCGGGGTCCAGCACGTCCTTGCGGTTGGTGGCCGCGACGATGATGACGCCTTCATTGGCCTCGAACCCGTCCATCTCGACCAGCAGCTGGTTGAGGGTCTGTTCCCGCTCGTCATTGCCGCCGCCATAGCCGGCACCACGATGCCGGCCCACAGCGTCGATCTCGTCGATGAAGACGATGCAGGGCGCGTTCTTCTTAGCCTGTTCGAACATGTCGCGCACGCGGGACGCGCCGACACCCACGAACATCTCGACGAAGTCCGAACCCGAAATGGTGAAGAACGGCACGCCCGCCTCGCCCGCAATCGCGCGGGCCAGCAGCGTCTTACCGGTGCCCGGAGGGCCGACCAGCAACGCGCCTTTGGGGATCTTGCCGCCGAGGCGGCTGAATTTCTGCGGGTTGCGCAGGAACTCGACGATCTCTTCCAACTCTTCCTTGGCCTCGTCGATGCCGGCCACGTCGTCAAACGTCACGCGGCCATGCTTTTCGGTCAACATCTTGGCCTTGGACTTGCCAAAGCCCATGGCGCCGCCCTTGCCGCCGCCCTGCATGCGGTTCATGAAATAGATCCACACACCGATCAGCAGCACGAAAGGCAGAAGCGAGATCAGGAAGGTCTGAAACCCGGATTGCTCCTGCGATTCCGCCTTGATCGGGATATCCCGCTCCAAAAGCAGGGACGTCACCTCGGCATCTTCGGGCTTGATGGTCGAGTAATTGTTGCCGTCCTCGCCCCGGAAACGCACGTTTTCGCCATCCAGCGTGACCTCGGACACCTCGCCGTCCTCGACCGCCGCGACGAATTCCGAATAGGGAATTGCCTGGCTCTGCAATGTGTTACCGGATCCGTTGAACAGGCTGAACAGCGCCATGATCAACAGGAACAGGACCAACCAAAAGGCGAAGTTTCTCGCGTTGCCCAAGGGCTTTCTCCTCACGTGATGCCGGGCCTGACCTACCACAGGGCCCGTGTATGATAAATAGAGATCGTTAAGCGATGTTCAATGCGCAAGGATGCTGGCAAAGAACATGTCTTCATCCCGCAAAAGTGTTGCCGTCCAGCCCTCTGCAAACCCCGCAAGCGGCGCCGCGACCAAATGACCGCCCCGCCAGACCGCCGGACTGGCCAGGAGCGACGACCGTGGCAAACCTGGCTGCAGCCGCTCTTGGCAGTGCGCCAGACCTGCCTCGCCCAGCGTGGCCACCTCTGCCCCATCGGGCCACGGACCGTCCAGCTGCCAACGTCCGTCCCACGCCTCGCCGGGCGCGGCCCGCGTCTGCGCCACCGCCTTTGGCTCGCGCGCGAACCGCAGATGATCCGTTTCCACGCTCATCATGACGCCGTGCAACGTCATGCCGTTGCCACCACGGATCGCCTCCAGCATCAGGGCGACCGCCTTGCCGCGCGGAACGTAGTCCGCGCCGCTGATCCAACGCAGGATCTCCTGCACCATGCGGCGGCAGATGTCGCGCGGCAACGTCCGGAACCCCTTGCGGTCGACCATCACGTCGCCCCGGTCGAAACTCACATGGTTGCGCGCCGCCAGGAAAACATACCAATACAGCGTGCTGCGCACCTCGCCCAGATGTCCGGCAACGTTGCCCAGTCCCCGCGCGGTCACGCCAAGGTCTTCCAGCGCCGCCAGCGCCTTGCGCACCCGCGCCCGTTCAAAGGCCTCGTCCTCGTTGGTCGGGTCGTCGACCCAAGCCAGCCCCTCGCGCTCCACCACCTTGCGCAGCTCGGCCCGCGACAGCTGCAACAGCGGGCGGCGGAACTCCACCGTACCCTGCCGCCAGCTTGGCGCCATTGCCGCCAGCCCGTCGACACCCGCCTCGCGCATCAGTCGCATGACGAATGTCTCGGCCACGTCGTTCAACGTGTGCCCCAGCGCCACGTCGGTGATCTGTCCCGCCTCGGCCCAGTCCGCGATCAGGCCGTACCGCGCGCGCCGCGCCTGGTCGGACAGGTTTCCCGCACCGTCCCAGCCCCGCCATTCCAGCGTCTTGTGCGCAACGCCCAGTCGGGCACACAGCGCTGCCACGCCCGCCGCTTCGTCGCGCGACGCTGCGCGCAGACCGTGGTCCACCGTCACCGCGTAAGGTTCTGGCCCGCCCTGCGCGGCCCATTGCCGGGCCAGCAGTAGCAGCCCAAGCGAATCGCTGCCCCCCGAAACGGCAATGCCCAGCCGCTTGGGCCGGGCATTCCTGAATGTCGCCACGAACTGATCAAGAATATGCGCCGTCGGGCCGTTCACGAACACCCAAGGTTCTGCATCGCCGAGGCCGCCTGCCCCACCGCGGGCGATTGCGGAAAGCGTTGCGCCACCTCCCCCAAGGTCAGGCAAGCCTCGTTGGTCTGGCCCAGCGCCCCCAGCGACCGGCCCAGCAGGAACAGCGCCTGCGGCGCCTGCGGGCCGTCCGGCGCCGTGCTGAACGTATTCAGATAGGCGCGCGCAGCACCTGTCATGTCATCGGCCTGCTCCAGCGCCTCGCCACGCTTCAGACCGGCCTGCGCCTCCATCGGGCTGCCGGGATAGTTGGTCGTGAACCGCTCGAACTGCTCGGCCGCGGCGGCATACTCGCCCGCCTCGAAGGCCGCCATGGCCGTGTCGAAATCGGCCTGCTCGGCAGCGGCCATCTGCACGCCACCCTCGGTGCCCGTGGTGCCGCCGGTGGTGGCGGTGCCGGTCGTGCCGGTCGTGTCCGTGGCCGGGGCCGGGGCCGGGTCCGTTCCGGTGCTGCCTGCGTTGCCGCCGGTCGAGGGCGCCACCCCGCCCAGCGTGTCGCCGGGCTCGATGCTGCCGATATCGCAGGACGGCTCCAACTCGCAGATCCGGAATTCCAGGTCGCCCACGCGGTTGGTGCCGTCGGTCACCACGCTGTCGATGCGAAACTCCAGCTCCTCGGTCTTCGAGGTCAGGCGCTGCAACTCGGACTCGATTGTGTTCACGCGGTCGAGCACGCTGCCGCCCACGGTCGCATTGCCGCTGGCGCCGGTGGTGTTCAGCTCACGCTTCAGCTTCTGCAACTCGACATACAGCACCGACAACTCCTGCCGGATATCCGCCAGGGTTTCGGTATTGGTCTGGGCCGAGGCCGAAACCGGCCCCATCCCGAACGCGGCCACCACAAGGCCCAGTATCACACGACGCATGTTCACCCCACCATTCGTCCTAGCTTGTCGGCACCGCCGAGATCACCGTCACGGCCCGGCGGTTCTTGGCATAGCACGCTTCCTCGCTGCAGATCTCCAGCGGGCGTTCCTTGCCGTAGCTGATAACCTTCAGACGCGCCGGGCTGACGCCTTTCGAAATCAGATATTCCTGCACCGCGTTGGCGCGGCGTGCGCCCAGCGCGATGTTGTATTGCCGCGTGCCCTGCTCGTCGGCGTGACCTTCGATGATGGCGTTGTATGCCGTGTTCGTGGCCAGCCATTGCGCCTGACCGTCCAGCGTCGCCGTCGCCGTGGGCGACAGGGTGGACTGGTCCACCCCGAACAACACGCGGTCTCCGATCGTCTGCTGGAAATAGAGCGGCGATTGCGGGTCCTGCGCGGTGCCCGCGACCCCGCCAGCCGTGCCGCTGCTGCCCGCGCCGTTGTTGTATTGGTCGCCGAACCGGTCGGGGTTGCTGCAGGCGCTTACCGCCAGCCCCGCCACCACGATCAGTGCTTTGCTCAGATGTTTCATATCAGTGCCCCACTCGATGCTTTGCTGCTCTTGAATTGGTTAATATCATAGGCCCGCAACGGATGCATGTCCCTTTTGCGGCCTCAGTTCTGCAGCGGTCCCCATGACGGGTCCGACGCCCCGGTCTCTGTCCGAACCTGCTTGAGGTTGCGCCCGGTTATGTCCACCGACCACAGGCTCGACGCCCCCTGCGCGCCCTGGGTCTCGCGGGTGAACATGATGACCCGGCCATTGGGCGCCCATGTCGGCCCCTCGTCCAGGAAGGACGCGGTCAGCAGGCGCTCCTCGCTGCCATCGGTGCGCATCACGCCGATATGGAACCGGCCTTTGGACTGCTTGGTAAAGGCAATCAGGTCCCCGCGCGGCGACCAGACCGGCGTGCCATAGCGGCCCTGGCCGAAACTGATCCGCGTCGCCTCGCCGCCGCCCGCCGGCATGACATAAAGCTGCGGCGTGCCCGAGCGGTCGGATTCGAACACGATCCTGCTGCCATCGGGGCTGAAGCTGGGCGCGGTCTCGATCGACGGCGTGGTGGTCAGGCGCGAAGTCTGCCCGCTGCCGATGTTCAACTGATAAAGGTCGGTATTGCCGCCCGTGGTCAGGCTGTAGACGATGGTCTGCCCGTTGGGCGCAAAACGCGGCGCGAAACTCATCTCGCCATCGGCGGCATTCAGCACGTTGCGCCCCGCCGTCGCCACGTCCAGCACGTAGATCTTGGGAAATCCGCTTTCGTAGCTGGTGTAAAGCACCCGGTCGCCACCCGGCGAAAACCGTGGTGCCAGCACGATCGACGCGCTGTCCGTCAGGTAGGTCACATTGGCGCCGTCGTAGTCCATGATCGCCAGCCGCTTCTGCCGCGCATCCTTTGGCCCGGTCTCGGACACGAACACGACGCGGCTGTCGAAATACGGGTCCTCGCCCGTCAGCCGTGAATACACCTGGTCCGACACCTTGTGCGCGATACGCCGCCAGCCATCCACGGTCCCCACGAATTGCAGGCCGTCGCCCATCTGCTGCCCAGCGAAAACGTCGTACAGCCGGAACTTCACGACGACCTTTCCGGTGTCATCCACATTGACGCCGCCCACGATCAGCGCCTGCGCGTTGATCGCCTTCCAGTCCGCGAATTGCACCGGGCTGGAAAACGCGGTGACCCGCGCGATATGCGCATCCTGCGGAATCTCGCGGAAAAGGCCCGTGCCGGTCAGGTCGGCGGCGATCACCCGCGTGATATTGGCCGCCATCTCCTGCGCCTGGGCGCTCTCGGCCACGAAGTTCGGTACGGCAAAGGGCAACGGCTCGATCACGCCCTCGGTGATCTCGATCCTCAGCGGCCCGCTGCGCTCTTCCTGCGCCACCACCGGCGCCGCAAGGCCTGCAAGGATCGCCACAAGGGCCAGAAATACTCTCATGTCACTGCTCCCCTTCGACCACCGGGTCGAATGTCATTTCTATCTCGCGCCACGCCTCATGCTGCTCGGCTGGCAGGTCATACCCGTCGCGCCCGCATCTCAGGATGGCACGTCGCGCCGCCATGAAAGAGTCCGTGTCGGACATTTCACGGGGAATTGAGCGCAGGCTGTCGTCAACCACGGTGCCATCCCGGTTCATCTCGAACGCTACGGTGACAACCGCGCCGCCCTCGGCCGGGTTCCAGCAACGCTGTACGTCCTCGCGAAACCCGTCGATCCAGTCGGATGCCTGCGTCCCGAACACCGCCGCCGGGGCGAAAAGACCCGCCAGCACCGCCCCACCAATGATACCATGCCGTTTCATCGGATCCGCATGTTCTCCGGGTTGAAGGTCATCTCGATCTCGCGCCATGTCGCGAACTTCTCGACCGGCAGGTCATATCCCCGCGCGCCGCAGCGGATGATCGCCCGCCGCGCGGCCTCGAACGCCTGCTGCGCCGAGGAGTTGCTACCCCCCTCGCTGCCGATCATGCGGATCGAGTTGGTGATCGGGCGGCCATCCTCGGACATCGACACCGCCACCGTTACCGTGGTGGCCAGAGCGTCGGAACTCAGCGAGCCCACGTTCCAGCATTCCTGCACCGCCACCCGCAACCCGTCCTTTTCTCCTGCCGTCAGCGGCGGGCCTTGCGGATTGCCCTGCGGTTCGGGGTCGGCGCCCAGCGCCTCGGCCAGCGCGTCATTCACGGCCGAGCTGTCCGGGCTGGTGGCCTGCTCCGTTTCGGGCTCCGCCGCCGGTTCCGGGTCAGCTTGCTGTGCGGGCTCGTCGCGCGGTTCGGGGTCCGGGTCGGGCTGTGCCGCCGGGGTCGCCTGTTCCGGCCGCGTGCGCGGCCGTACCGAGCGCGGCGGCGCGGCGGACGCCACCTCTTCGGCCTCGGTCACGATCTCGGTCGTGGCCTCCTGCCGGGCGGTTTCCTCCTGCTCTGGAGTCGGCTCCTCGGCCTGCTCGGATGGCTCCGGCGCCTCCTGGTCCACATCTGCGATCTCGACATCCGGGTCAGGCTGTTCCACCGCCTCGGGGGCCACGCGCGGCGCCGGCCGGGGCTGTGGGCGGTCCGACTGTTCAGGCGCCAGGACGGCTGTATCTTCCTGAGGCGGCGTCGGTTCCTGCGGCGCGTCTGCGATTTCGGCCTCGGGCACCGGGATCGGCTCGGGCTCGACGGCCTCGGGCACCGGGTCCGGCTCGACGCTTTCGGTCACTTCGGGCTGGTCCTGCTCGGGGGCCGTGTCAGCCTCGCTGGAAAGCTCCGGCGTCTGACCCTCCTCGGGCGGCTCGGGCGTGTCGACATTGGCCACCGCATCCGGCGACGGCTCGGCGATCATCGCCGCGTATTCCTCTTCCGAGACCGCCGTCACCTCGGTGATCTCGAACGGCAGGGGCTCGGACTTGAACGCCCCACCGAAGATGGCAAAGACGATCAGGCCCGTATGGGCCACACCGGAAATGATCTGCCCGGTGTCCAGCCGCATCTCAGCCGCCCTGCTCGTCAAGCGTGGGGCCGCCGGTATCCGTCACCAGCCCGATATTGGCGAAACCGCCCCGGTTCAGCGCGCCCATCACCTGCATCACGTCCGAATAGGGCACCGCCCCGTCCGCCCGCAGGAAAACCCGCGTGCTGTCACGCTCCGTCGCGATGGCGCGCAGCCGGTTCACCAGCTCGCCGCGCTGCACCTCTGTGGTCTGGATCATCACGACCCCTTCGGCGGTCAGCGTCACGGTCAGCGGCTCTTCCTCCTCGCCGGGCAGCGCATTGGCCGCGGTCTCGGGCAGTTGCACCGGCACGCCCACGGTCATCAGCGGCGCGGCCACCATGAAGATGATCAGAAGCACCAGCATCACGTCCACGAAGGGCGTGACGTTGATCTCGGCCATCGGGCGCGACCGCCCGCGCCCTCTGCGCCTGCGGCCTGAATCTCCCGATTTCTGGACGACACCCGCACCCATGTCAGCTGTCCAACTGCCGGCTCAGGATGGTTGCGAACTCGTCGGCAAACGCCTCGTAGCTCGCCACGATGCGGTCGGCATCCGCACTCAGCTTGTTGTAGAACACCACCGCCGGAATGGCCGCCAGCAGGCCCAGCCCCGTCGCCAAGAGCGCCTCGGCGATCCCCGGCGCGACAACAGCGAGGTTGGTATTCTGCTGCTCGGCGATCTCGATGAAGGCGTTCATGATCCCCCAGACCGTCCCGAACAAGCCCACGAAAGGCGACACCGACCCGATCGAGGCCAAAATGGTCAGCCCGCTCTGCAGTTTCTCGCTTTCCTTGACGATCGCCACGTCCATGCTGCGGTCGATCCGCGCCGTGGCCCCCGCGATCAGCGCGCCGTCGGTGCGATGCGACCGCCGCCATTCGCTCATTCCTGCGGCAAACACCCGCTCGGACTGCCCCGCCGGGTCCGGCCCGATCTCGTCGAACAGCTCGTCCAGTGGCTCGCCCGACCAGAAGCGGCGGTCGAACCGTTCCGCCTCGGCGCGCGCCTTGCGATAGGTGATCGTCTTCTGGATGATGATCGACCACGCCCAGAAGGACGCCACGATCAGCATCAGCATCACCAGTTTCACGATCAGCGTCGCGCGTGCGAATAGCGCCCACAGCGAGAAATCCATCTCCTGTGCCATTGCCAGGGTTTCTGCTTCCATCTGCCTGCTCTTTTGCTTGTCCGGGCCTTGTTGTCTGGCCGTATTGAGAGTGAAACTAGACGATTTCCAAGGGGAAAGCCAACCTCAACCGCATTCGCGCGGTCAATTGCAGGTGATCAGTGCAGCATCAGGCGGATATTTGCCGGTAGCCGCGCCGGATGTCCGGTGTCATTGATGCAGACGATGGTCACTTGCGCGGAAAACACCAGTTCCTCGCCGCGCAGGACCCGCTGGTCCATGACCAGCCGCGCGCCCGTGACCGTGGTCACGGTCGTCCTGACCTCCAGTTCATCGTCGAACTTCGCGGGGTGATGATAGTCCGCCTCGACCCGCCGCACGGCGAACACCACGCCATCGTCGCGCCGCATCGCGTTCTGGTCGATGCCAAGCCCCCGAACCCAGTCGCTGCGCGCGCGCTCTATGTACCTGAGGTAATTGGCATAATAGACGATCCCGGCCATGTCGGTATCTTCGTAATAAACGCGGATCGGAAACGTGTGTGCCATGCCAGCCTTCTACGGCTCGGCGGCGGCGACGGCAATCCCCAAGAGGGGGCTCTGACGCACCGCGAACCTGCGGTTCACCGCTCCCCGGGATATTTCTGGCCAGAGGAGGATCCGGCGGCTACAGCGGATAGTCGGCCAGCACGTCGTAGACCGGGCCATCCGGCGTCAGGGTCGAGCCGTAAAGGCAGAACCGATCCACCGCGAACGGCCCCGCGCGGAACCCGCCATAGGCGCCAAGGAACGCGGTCAGCCGCCCCATGTCCACCGGCCGTGACCTTGGGAACCGGACCAGCGTGACATGCGGGCGAAACCGTTCGCGCGGCAGGTCGATCCCCGCCAGCCGCGCCGCGCCGCGCACCTTGTCGTGCAACTGCCGCAGCGGCTCCGCCTTGGCCACTTCGGCCCAGACGAGCACCGGACGCCGCCCGCCCTGCGCCTCGATTCCGGTGAACTCCATCTCCCATGGCGACACGCGGATGTCTTGCAGCGCCGCGTCCAATTCCGCCAGCGCGGCCTCCGGCTGATCGTCGAGAAAGGCCAGCGTCAGGTGAAGGTTCTCCTCGTCCACCAGACGCCCCTGCCGCAGCGCCTCCTGAACCGGCAAGAGCGCCTCGATGGCCGCGTCGTCCAGCGGGACACCAACAAAGACCCGCAACGGCTACATCTGCCCCAGCCGCGCACACAGACGCAGTGCATGGCTCGCATCCTTCGCCACGGCGGGCATGACCGGATCGTACCCCGCCCGGATCACCGCGCCGATATCGGGCCGCAGGATCACCTGCCCCTCGCCCGCCTGCGCCAGCACCGAGCGGTCGGTGTATGCGGTGTCGGACCAAAGCAGGATCGTCTGCGCCACCTGCGCCAACGCCAGCGTGTCGGCGGGCACTTTCGACAATTGTTCATCCATGCGCAGGAAGACGAAGCTGGCCTTGATCGCGCCGGCCTCGTCAAAGCGGAAAATCCGGTACTGGTTGGCATCCGCCGCCTTCAGCCGCGCCACCAGCGGGCCAAGGTCGGGGATCATCCGGTCCATGTCCGGCACCTCCAGCAACTCGTCCCACTCCCGGAAGAAAAAGAACATCAGGTTCACGCCCAGTTCCGGGTCGGTCTCGGCCATCTGGTGACCTGCCATCATCACCACGGCCTCGACCGCGCCCTTGACGGTTTCCAGCGTCTTGTCGTCGGTGCCGAACACCACCGGCACGATGGGCCGCCCCCAGCGGGCAAAGAGGTATGAGCCATCTGCGCGGGTAAAGAGCGCCTCGACATCTTCGGGTGAAATCAGATCAGCCATGGCCCGCCCTTATCAAAGCCCGACTGCCTGGCAAAGCCCCCGGCTTTCACTGTTCCCAAAATACTCGAATCCCGACGGCGCAGCCCGTGTCACCGTTCGAATAGATCCCCCGACCCCGCCGCCTTGGGCGCGGCCATCCCCAGATGCGCCCAGGCCCGCGCCGCCAGCATCCGCCCCCGCGGCGTGCGCTGGATCAGCCCCTGCTGCAACAGGAACGGCTCGATCACCTCTTCCAGCGCATCGCGACTCTCGCTCAGCGCGGCACTCAGCGTTTCGATCCCGACAGGCCCGCCTTGATAGGCCTCGGCAATGAGGCGCAGGTAGCGCCGGTCGGCCCCATCGAGGCCCAGCCCATCCACGCCCAGCCGGGTCAGCGCATTGTCGGCCAACCCTTGCGTGATCCGCCCGTCGCCCTCGACCACGGCGAAATCCACCACGCGCCGCAAGAGCCGACCCGCCACCCGTGGCGTGCCCCGCGCCCGCCGCGCAATCTCCCGCGCGCCCTGCGCCTCGGCGGGCACACCCAGCTTCTGCGCGTTGCGCGTGACGATCTCGTGCAACTCCTCCTCGGTGTAGAATTGCAACCGCGTGGGTATCCCGAACCGGTCCCGCAAGGGCGTCGTCAGCAGCCCCAGCCGCGTCGTCGCCCCCACCAGCGTGAAGGGCTGCAACTCGATCCGCACCGTCCGCGCCGCCGGTCCCTCGCCGATCACCAGGTCCAGTTCGAAATCCTCCATCGCGGGGTAGAGCACCTCTTCCACCGCCGGGTTCAGGCGGTGGATCTCGTCGATGAACAGAACGTCATTGGCCTCGAGGTTCGTCAGGATCGCCGCAAGGTCGCCCGCCTTGGCCAGAACTGGGCCGCTGGTCATCCGAAACCCCACGCCCAGTTCGCGCGCCATGATCTGCGCCAGCGTCGTCTTGCCAAGGCCGGGGGGGCCGTGAAACAGCGTGTGGTCCATCGCCTCGCCGCGCTGCCGGGCCGACTGGATGAACACTTTCAGGTTGGCCCGCGCCTCGGCCTGCCCGATGAAATCGGCCAGCGCCTGCGGTCGCAAGGCGCGGTCCACATCCTCGGGCAAGGCCTCGGGGCGCAGGGTGGGGTCAGGCTCGGTCATGAATTAATCGTCCCACGTCCGCGCGGCAGGCCGCAAGGCCTGATGAGCGCATGGCCTGTCATCCCTTCGGCGCCAACAGCTTCAGCGCGGCGCGAATGAGGTCCGCCGTCGCCGCCTCGGGCATCTCGCCCGCCGCCTGCGCCACCGCGCCCGCCGCCTCGCCGGGGCCGTATCCGAGGTTCGTCAGCGCCGACAGCGCCTCGGCCTGCGCCGCGCCGTCCGGGGCCTTGGCGGGCGCGGGCTTTGCCACCGGCGCCTCGATCACCTCACCCTCGTCCGCGACCACCTCCGGCGCGGCGACCGACGCGCTCGCGCCCATCGCCATCACTTCCGGCGCCTTGTCCTTCAGTTCGATCACCACGCGCTGCGCCGTCTTGGGGCCGATCCCCTTGGCCGCCTTCACCGCGTTCACGTCGCCCAAGGCAATCGCCCGGCCCACGCCATCCGGTCCCAGCGTGCCCAGGATCGCCAGCGACGCCTTCGCCCCGATCCCCTGCACGCTCATCAGCAGGCGGTGCCATTCCTTCTCGACCAGCGAGGTGAAGCCATAAAGCTGCAACAGGTCCTCGCGCACCAGAAGGTCGGTATATAGCGCCACATGCTCGCCCGCCCCCGGCAGCGCCGCCAGCGTCCGGTCCGAGCAATAGACGAGATACCCGACCCCCTTCACGTCAATCAGCACGTGATCGGCGGCGCGGTAATCGATGCGTCCCGCGATCCGCCCGATCATGCGCGCACCTTCTCTTTCAGCACTCGTGCAGGCCCGTGATGCGCGTGACAGATGGCAATGGCCAGCGCGTCGGCGGCGTCCGCCCCGGCCAGCTCGACCCCCGGCAGTTGCACGCGCACCATGTGCGCCACCTGGTCCTTGCCGGCATGGCCCACGCCCACCACCGTCTTCTTCACCGTGTTGGGGGCGTATTCGCCCACATCCAGCCCGAACTGCGCCGGCACCAGCAGCGCGATGCCCCGCGCCTGTCCCAGCTTCAGCGTGCCGGCCCCGTCCTTGTTGACGAAGGTCTGCTCCACCGCCGCCGCGCCGGGCGCATATTTTTCAATGATATCCGTAAGTTGACCGTGCAGCGACAACAGCCGCGCCGCCAGCGTGCCCCCGTCCCCGTGGCAAATCCCGTTCGCCACATGGGTCAGGCGGCTGCCTTCCATGTCGATCACGCCCCACCCGAGGTTGCGTAGGCCCGGATCGATCCCGATGACCCGCATCTGCACTGCCCGCCCTTGCTTGTTTTTCAACGCCCTAGCACGAAACAAGAACAAACGCCAAGCACTTCCACGCGCAAAACCACCCTTCCGCGCCCTGCGCTGCGCGCGGATCACACCGCCTCGCCCCCTCCCCGCACAATATATGAACAGGAAAAATAAAGCATTAACATGACGTTAAGATAAATCAACCCATGCAATGCCTGCATAGTGACTATGCGGAAAATGCGTGTTGTCCGACTCCGCCGAACCTCCTAACTCCAGCCACAGAACAAGAAACGAACCGACTTATATCAAGGACCATGACAATGGCTGCAATCGACACAACCCGCAGCGTGCACCACGGCGCCCATTTCGGCTCCATCTTCGCGCGCATCCTCGCAACCGTCTCCGCCTGGAACGACGCCCGCGTCACCCGCAACGCGCTCAGCCGCCTTTCCGACCGCGAGCTGGACGATATCGGCCTGTCGCGCGGCGACATCGAACGCGCGATCCGCTAATCCCGGATCGCCCCCGCCCGGCGTCCCCTCCCTGCGCCGGACAGCAAAAAGCCCTGCACGTGATCAACGTGCAGGGCTTTTCGTGTTCCGAGAAGCGTCTTTGGAGGGCAGAGAGGCCAGACGTAAAGGAACGTTACTTCACGAAGGGGCGCAGGTACTGCGCGATCACGCTGGACACCTGGTCCTTCTGCATCACGAAGGCGCCGGCCTGTTCGACCACGGTGCCGGATTTCAGCGCGTCAACGCGCTGGTCGTAGATCGTGCTGCCCAGATGCGCCAGGATCATCGCCTTGAACAGGAACACGCCCAGAACCAGGAACGCCAGACCGCGGACCGAAAAGCCCCGCGCGCGGGGCTTGGGGCGGAAAACGATCAGGCCTTCGCGCGTCACCTTGGCGGAATAGCCGTTGGCCAGTCGAGCCCGGTTGCGGTCGATCTTTTTCAGACGGGCATCGAAGCCCTGATAGTTGTCGGTCGCATTGGTCATGGCAGCGTTCCCAAACTCTGTTCATCCCCGTTCCCTTGTTGATGAAACTAGGTTTGAAATGTGGCAATTGTGGGGCAGCTGCCTTTAAAAAACTTTTTTTACAAGCGTTTTCAAACACTTTTGCGGGTTATTATCGTCGTCCACTCACCAATCTGTTCGCGCGATACGACACTGTTTCCGGCCTCGCCATAAACCGCCGCAACCTCGTCGGCCTGTTCATTCAGAATGCCGGATAGAATCACGTACCCCCCGGGCTTCAGCGCATGGGTGATTCCCGGCGCCAGCGCGATCAGGGGCGCTTTCAGGATATTCGCGAAGACCAGGTCGAACGGCGCCGCCCCGGCAATGCCCGGATGCTCCAGCCCTTCGGCCTCCAGGCAAGTCACCCGGCCCACAAGATCGTTGGCCGCCACGTTGATCTCCGCCACCTCGACCGCGACCGCGTCGATGTCACTGGCAAGGATCGTCGCGTCGGGCCAGACCCGCGCCGCCGCCATCGCCAGCACGGCGGTGCCGCAGCCCAGATCCAGCACGCTGTCCAGCGGGCCTTGATCCGCGTTCAACCGGTCCAGCGCCTTCAGACAGCCCAGCGTCGTGCCGTGATGCCCGGTGCCGAACGCCATCGACGCCTCGATCAGAAGCGGCAGCGCATCCTCGGGCACCTTGTCGGCATCGTGACTGCCATAGACAAAGAACCGCCCCGCCACCACCGGCGTCAGTTCCCGCTTCACCTTGGCGACCCAGTCCGTTTCCGGCAGTTCGGACACGATGAAATCCTTGGCACCGTGCATCGACGCCAGCAGCGCCAGCCCCGCCGCATCCGGTTCCGCCTCGAAATAGCCGCCCACTTCCCACAGGCCAGAGCCGTCCTCCAGCTCGAACACGCCAACGCCCGTGGGCTCCGGTGTCAGACGTTCCAGCGCCTCGCCCAGGGCTTCGGCCTCGGATTTGCCGGGCAGGGTCGTCAAAGCGGTGAATGTGGGCATGAAGCCTCCCTTGTCGATCAGATCACTCCGCCGGGGCGGGCGCCCGGGCGGTCAGGATCGTCTCATACCCCGGTTCGGGGTGACGGGGAACAAGCATCGCAAGGATAAATGACACGCCGGCCATCGCGGCGGCCATCACGAACACCGCCACCGGCGACACCAGCCAGAGGTAGCCCAGCGCGGCGGGCAGGAAGACGGCGGCGATATGGTTGATCGTGAACGCCACCGCCGCGGTGGGCGCGATATCCCCCGGATCGGCGATCTTCTGGAAATAGGTCTTCAGCGCCAGCGCCAGCGCAAACAGCATGTGGTCCACCACGTAAAGCGTCGCCGCCAGCACCACGCCCCAGCTAAAGAAGTAGAGCCCGCCATAGAGTAAAAAGACCAGCGCCAGCCCCGCATACTCAAAGAGCAGCGTCGCCCGTTCCCCGAACACATGCACCGCGCGGCCCATCAGCGGTGCGAACACCATGTTGGCCACAAGGTTGATCAGGTAGAGCGCGGTAACCTCGTGCACCTCGAAGCCGAACTTCTCGACCATCATGAAGCCCGCGAACACGATGAAGATCTGCCGCCGCGCCCCCGACATGAACTGCAGTGCATAATACAGCCAGTATCGCCGCCGCAGCACCATCTTCTTGATCTGCGGGTTGGGCGCCTCGAATTGCGGGAACGCGAAGACACAGTAGAGCGCGATCAGTACCGTCGCCCCGCCCGCGATCATGTAGACGGTGTTGTAGCTCAGATCCAGCGTCTCCCACGTCATCACGATCAGCACGTAAGCCACCAGCGTCGTGCCCGACCCGGCGGCCAGCAGCCAGCCCAGCATCTGCGGCGCGCGCTCCTTCTTCAGCCATTGCAGCTGCAACGACTGGTTCACCGTCTCGAAATAGTGAAACCCGATCGAGCTCAGCATCGTGATCGTCAGGATCCCGCCCAAGCTGGGAAACCATGCCGTGATCGTCGTCGCCACGCCCAGAAGAATCAGCGACACCAGTGCCAGCGTCTGCTCGCGCATGAAGATGATGATGGCGATCACCCCGATGGCCAGGAATCCGGGGATCTCCCGCACCGTGTGCAACCAACCGATATCCGAGCCGTCGAACTCCGCCGCCTCGATGACGAAGTTGTTGAGCAGCGCCGACCACGTCGCAAAGGCCAGCGGCATCGCCGCAGCCATCAGGAACAGCAGCGCCACGGGCCGTCGCCAGATCGGCAGCTCCCGCGCCAGTTCAAGGGGGTATGTCCTCGCCATCCTCATGCTTTACGCCCATCTTTCCGCTTTGACCATTGCTTCGACTGCAAGGCGACTGTGCAAAAATACGCGGCCTGATCTGGATCAAGGCAGCAGGCCCGCCCCCGTGGCACGACCGCCTGAAACCGAAAGGCACGGGTCATGGACGTTCTCGCCCTCGTGGAATGGATCGGCGAAGCACCGGCAGCGGCGCTCTTGGGTCTGCTCACCGGCGTGATCTTCGGCGTCGCGGCACAACGCTCTCGCTTCTGCCTGCGTGCGGCGTCGGTGGAATTCGCCCGGGGCCGCATGGGCGACCGCATCGCGGTGTGGTTCCTGACCTTCTCGACCGCCGTCGTCTGGGTGCAGGGCGCGCGGCTGCTCGGTCTCTTCCGCGCGTCGGACGCCCGCATGATGGCCATCCCCGGCAGCTGGTCCGGCGCGGTGATCGGCGGGCTGATCTTCGGCGCGGGCATGGTGCTGGCGCGCGGCTGTCCCGGTCGCCTTCTTGTGCTCGCGGCCACCGGCAACCTGCGGGCCATCACCACCGGCCTCGTCTTTGCCGTCGCGGCGCAAATGAGCCTGTCGGGAATGCTCTCGGACCTGCGCACGCAACTGGCCGCGCTCTGGACCACCCAAGGCGGCCACAACATAGACCTGCTCAGCACACTCGGCCTGCCGGCCTACAGCGGCCTGCTGATCGGCCTTGCCTTTGCCGTGCTCGCCCTCGTCGTGGCGCGCCGCAACCGCATCGGGGCCGCGCGCGTGGTCTTCGCCTCCGGCGTGGGCTTCGCCGTCGCAGTGGGGTGGGTGTCGACCTTCGCGCTGGCGCAGGTCAGCTTCGATCCCGTCTCGGTGGAAAGCGCCACGTTCAGCGGCCCCTCGGCCAATACGCTGATGTTCTTCCTCGTCTCCGACCCGGTGCTGAACTTCGACATCGGCCTCGTGCCGGGCGTGTTCCTCGGCGCCTTCCTCGCTTCGTACGTCAACCGCGAACTCAGCTTCCAGGGGTTCGAGGACGCCGCCAACATGCGCCGCATGATGACCGGCGCGCTGATGATGGGCTTCGGCGCGATGCTGGCCGGGGGCTGCTCGATCGGAAACGGCGTCACGGGGGCCTCGATCTTCGCCGGCACCGCGTGGCTGGCGCTCTTCTCTATGTGGATCGGTGCGATGATGACCGATTTCCTGGTGGACCAGCATGGCGTGGGCGCACAACCCGCGTAGGGTGGGTGAAAACCCACGCGGACCACGCAACGCCCCCACCCCGTCCCGGACCCGATCCGGGACCTCCCGCGATACGCTCACATGAAACTCTGCGGATCGATATCCACCGCCAGCCGGAACTGGGTCGACCCCTTCACCGGCGCAATCCACTGCGCCAGCGCCCCTTGCAACGCCACGCCCTTCGGCGCCTTCACCAGCAGCCGCACCCGATGCCGCCCCCGCACCCGCGCGATTGGCGCCGGCGCCGGCCCGAACACCTGCGCCCCCACGGCCCGGATCGGGCCATCGTTCCGCGCCAAGGCGTTGCCGATATCGAACGCCTCCTGCATGTCGGTCGACGACAGGATGATCCCGGCCATCCGACCGAATGGCGGCACGCCCGCGTGCTGCCGCTCCCCGGCCTCGGCCCGCCAGAACCCTTCCTCATCCCCCGTCAGGATCGCCCGGATCACCGGATGCTCGGGCTGGAAGGTCTGCAACAGCGCCACCCCCGCCTTCTCGGCCCGCCCCGCGCGCCCCGCCACCTGCCGCATCAGCTGGAACGTCCGCTCGGCGGCCCGCAGATCCGATCCCTGCAAGCCCAGATCGGCGTCGATCACGCCGACCAATGTGAGATTGGGAAAGTTGTGCCCCTTCGCCACAAGTTGCGTGCCAACGATGATATCCGCGCCCCCCGCCGCGATCTCCTCGATCTGCGCCTTCAGCGCCCGGGCAGACCCGAACATGTCCGACGACAGCGTCGCCACCCGCGCCTCGGGGAACAGCGCCACCGCCTCTTCCGTCATCCGCTCCACGCCGGGGCCCACGGCGGCCAGCTTGCCCTCCACCTCGCAGGCCGGGCAGGCTTCGGGCATCGGCTTGGTCTCGCCGCACTGGTGACAGACCAGCCGCTTCAGGAACCGGTGCTCCACCATCCGCGCGTCGCAATGATCGCACCCCACCTGGTGCCCGCAGGCCCGGCAGATCGTCACCGGCGCATAGCCCCGCCGATTGAGGAACAACAGCGACTGCTCGCCCTTTGCCAGTCGCGCGTCGACGGCCGCCCGTAGGGTGGGTGAAACCCACGCATTGCTGGCCAGCCGCTCGTCGCGCATGTCCACCGCGCGCAGCTCCGGCATCACCGCCGGCCCGAACCGCGCCGTCAGGTCCAGCCGCCGGTACTTGCCGGCCTCCGCATTGGCCCATGTCTCGAGGCTCGGCGTGGCCGAGGCCAGCACCACCTGCGCCGCACACAGGCTGCCGCGCAGCACCGCCATGTCGCGGGCATTGTAAAGAACCCCGTCCTCCTGCTTGTAGGAGGTGTCGTGCTCTTCATCGACGACGATCAGGCCGAGGTCCTGAAACGGCAGGAACAGCGCCGACCGCGCGCCCACCACCAGCTGGCACTGCCCCTGGCCCACCATCTTCCAGATGCGCCGCCGCTCGGTCATGGTGACGCCCGAATGCCACTCGGCCGGCTTCACCCCGAACCGCGCCTGCACCCGCGTCAGGAATTCCGACGTCAGCGCGATCTCCGGCAACAGCACCAGCGCCTGCCGCCCCTGCGCGATGCATTCCGCCACGGCCTCCAGGTACACTTCCGTCTTGCCCGACCCGGTGACACCGCGCAGCAGGGTCGTGCCGAACACCCCCTCGCGCAGCCCGGCCCTCAATGCCTCCGCCGCCACCGCCTGATCCTCGGTCAGTTCCGCCCCCGGTCGCGCCGGATCGAGCCTCGGGAACGGCGCATCCCGCGGCGTGTCCTCTTCGCGCACGACCCCCTGTTTCACCAACCCCTTCACGACCGAGGACGTCACCCCGGCAATGTCGCTCACTTCCTTCAGGGTGAACCCCAGCCCGCCATACTCCTCCAGCACGGCGATCACCTTGCGCCGCGCCTCGGTCTCGCGGTCGGGCCGCCCCTCGCCCAGGCGATAGATCTTCTGCATCGACGGCGGATCGCCCAGCCCCGGCGCGCGCGTCGCCAGCCGCAGCATCGCGGGCAGCGGCGTCAGCGTATAATCGGCGGCCTTCCGGATGAACGCCTGCAATTCCTCGCGCATCGGCGCCGCGTCCAGCACGCGAATGACCGACCGCACCTTGCTGATGTCATAATCCCCGGCCCCTGCGCCCCAGACCACGCCCAGCACCTTGCGCGGCCCCAGCGGCACCTCGACGAACGCGCCAAGATGACACCCGCCTTCCGGCGCCTTGTAATCCAGCACACGGCCCAGCGGCTGCGTCGTCAGAACGCCCACCAACTGGCCGGTCTCGAAAAAACTTGCACCGGAATACGTCAAAAACGGCGACCTTCGTCACGAGGTCCCGGGTCAGGCCCGGGACAGGGGTTTCGGGCGCATACCTTATGAGGTAAAGCATCCGACAGGAAACCCCAACGCGGCCAAGAGAGGGCCTTTCGAGATGAAATTCTTCGTAGACACCGCCGACGTCGACGCCATCAAGGAACTGAACGAGCTTGGCATGGTCGACGGCGTCACCACCAACCCCTCGCTGATCCTCAAATCGGGCCGCGACATCCTCGAAGTGACCAAGGAAATCTGCGACATCGTCGAAGGCCCGGTCTCGGCCGAGGTCGTCGCCGTCGAGGCCGACCAGATGATCGAGGAAGGCCGCAAGCTCGCCAAGATCGCCGACAACATCGCGGTGAAGGTCCCCCTCACCTGGGACGGGCTGAAGGCCTGCAAGGTGCTGGCGGGCGAGGGCAACATGGTCAACGTCACGCTGTGCTTTTCGGCCAACCAGGCACTGCTGGCGGCCAAGGCGGGGGCCACGTTCATCTCGCCCTTCATCGGGCGTCTGGATGACATCAACCTCGACGGCATGGACCTCATTGGCGACATCCGCACGATCTATGACAATTACGGCTACGAGACCCAGATCCTCGCCGCCTCGATTCGCACGGTCAACCACGCCACCCAATCGGCCCTGATCGGCGCCGACGTGATGACCGCGCCGCCGGACGTGATCAAGAAAATGGCCGCGCACCCGCTGACCGACAAGGGGCTGGAGGCCTTCCTGGCGGATTGGGAAAAAACCGGGCAGAAGATCCTTTAATCGGCGGCCTGCGACGGGCAGGCCTACTGGCGGTCATGCGGAAGGTTGCGCGTCACCGCTTGCGACCCAATGTACGGTTACGGCAGCTTCGAGGCCTTGGAGGTGTCGTCGATTTCGAGCCCCCAGCCGGTTAACAGCCGCGAAGCGGCCCGGCTATCGTCAGCCCCTCCCCTGGGCTGGCGATTTGGCCGAGGCTGGGCGCAACAATCCTTCCGCGGATGTGCTTGGCAGGCATGAAGCGCTTCAGAATTGTCGTCGGATCGCCACCCCTGGGGCTGGCGCTCGCCTCCGTCACGAACGGCCGCTCCGTCCTGCAAAACCGACGCTTCAAACACAGACGCCCTTGCAGATTTTTTGAAAGAGGCAATCGAATTTCAAGAGCCGAATTGTCTTGGGGTCCTGCACCCAAGCGCCACGCGATGGGTAAAAATCCGACCATTTCCAAGAAATTTATTGCGGCACCACCCCGCCGCATCTGATAAGCTTCCTAAAAATAATCAGAGGCACACATGAGCAGCAAGCCCGAGATCAACGACCAGATGCGCGACCACATCATCGCGCAACCCGATGTTATCCTTGAAGATCAGGACCTTATGCGCGCCCTCATCGCCGCCAACGAGCGCGCGATGGGCAACAATATCGTCGACCTGCGCGGCATCGCCATGGACCGGCTCGAAGCGCGGCTGGAACGGCTGGAGGACACCCACCGCTCGGTCATCGCCGCCGCCTATGAAAACCTCGCCGGCACCAACCAGGTGCACCGCGCCATCCTGCGCATGCTCGACCCGGTCGAGTTCGAGGATTTCCTCAAGGATCTCGGCGGCGACGTCGCCACCATCCTGCGCGTCGACTGCGTCAAGCTGGTGCTGGAATCCGTCCAGAATGACGACGACCCCGCCGTCAAGCGACTGGGCGACGTGCTGTCCGTGGCCGAACCCGGCTTCATCGAACACTATCTCGGCGCCCGCCACTCCGGCCCCGTGCGTCAGGTCACCCTGCGCCAGGTTCACGAGGGCGACGACCGCATTTATGGCCGCGAGGCCGAGTTCATGCGCTCCGAGGCGTGCCTGCTGCTCGATTTCGGCGAAAACCGCCTGCCCGGCCTGCTGGTCCTGGGCTCCGAGGACCCGCACCAGTTCAGCCCGCAACAGGGCACCGACCTCCTGTCCTTCTTCGCGGGTATCTTCGAACGGGCGATGCGCCGCTGGCTGTCATGATCTCGGCCGCGGCCCGCGACGCGCTTCAGGCCTGGCTCGATCATCACAAATCCCTGCGCGGCGCCTCCCCCCATACGCTCGACGCCTATTCCCGTGACGTCGCGGATTTCCTCGCCTTCATGACCGAGCACAAGGGCGCGTCCCAGGGCCTCGGCGCGCTGGCCAAGCTCACCGTGTCGGACATGCGCGCCTGGATGGCCTTCACACGGGGCCGCGACGTGGGCGCCCGCAGCCTCGCGCGCAAGCTTTCTGCGGTCAAAAGCTTCTTTCGCTGGCTGGCCGAGCGCGAAGGGGTTGACCCGGCGGCGGTCCTCGCCGCCCGCGCGCCCAAGTTCCAGCGCAAACTGCCCCGGCCCCTGTCGCCCGACGCCGCGCGCGACGTGATCGAGACCACCGAGACCCAGCACCCCACCACCTGGATCGCCGCCCGCGACCAGGCGGTCGTGACCCTGCTCTACGGCTGCGGGCTGCGCATCTCCGAGGCGCTTGGCCTGACGGGCCGCGCCCTGCCCGTGGGCGACAGCCTGCGGATCGTCGGCAAGGGCGGCAAGGAACGCATCGTGCCGGTCATCGCCCCCGCTCGCACGGCCCTCGCCCGCTACCTCGACCTCTGCCCCTACCGAACCGAGCCCGACACGCCGCTTTTCCGCGGCGCGCGCGGCGGGGCGCTCTCGCCCCGTGCGGTGCAGAAACTCATGGCCAGCGTCCGGATGCAGCTTGGCCTGCCCGCCACCGCCACGCCCCACGCCATGCGCCACAGCTTTGCCACGCACCTGCTGAACGCCGGCGGCGACCTGCGCGCGATCCAGGAACTCCTGGGACACGCCTCCCTCTCGACCACCCAGGCCTACACGGCGGTCGACACCGCCCGCCTGATGGAAGTCTACAACCAGACCCACCCCAAGGCGCGCACGCCCGGCAAGGCCTGACCCTGTCAGCCCAAAGCCACAAAGCCTCCACCAGACGCCGCACGCATGTATTTGCAATTGCATCCCTGCGCCCGATCCCCCATCACGGGTGCCATGAGCCTGCGTATGAAAGCCCTTCTCGTGCACCTGCTGACCGCCACGGGTGCGGTCTTTGCCATGCTGGCGATGCTGGCCGCCATCCAGGAGAAATGGTCGCTGATGTTCCTCTGGCTGGTGGTGGCCTTCGCTGCGGACGGCATCGACGGGCCTCTGGCGCGCAAATACGATGTAAAGACCAACTTCCCGCTCTTCGACGGCGTGCTCCTGGATCTCATCATCGACTATTTGACCTACGTGTTCATCCCCGCCTTCGCGCTCTTTGAATTCGGCCTGCTGCCCGGCTGGACCGGCTGGGTCGCGATCATCATCATCACCTACTCCTCGGCGCTCTATTTCGCCGACACGCGGATGAAGACCAAGGACAACTCGTTTTCGGGCTTCCCCGGCTGCTGGAACATGCTGGCGCTCGTGCTCTTCGCGATCGAGCCCAACTTCTGGGTCTCTCTCACCATCGTGACGCTGCTGGCGGTCTCGATGTTCCTGCCGCTCAAATTCGTCCACCCGGTGCGCACCAAGCGCTGGCGCTGGATTTCCCTGCCGATGATCGTCGCCTGGACCTTCTTCGCCGGATGGGCCGCCTGGGTCGATTTCCATCCCGAAAGCTGGGCGCATTGGGGTCTCGTGGTGACCTCGGTCTACCTGACACTCGCAGGCGTCGCGCAACAGCTGATCCCCGAGCGCAACGGCTAGAGCAACAGCCCCGCCGCCCCCTCATGGCGCAGCAGCCAGACCTTGGTCTCGATCCCGCCCGCCCCGGAATAGCCGCCCAGCCCTCCGGCGCCCAGGACCCTGTGGCAGGGAATGATCACCGGGATCGAATTGCCCCCGCACGCCCCGCCCACCGCTTGCGCCGGCACGCCCAGCACCTTGGCGATATCGCCGTACTCGCGGGTCTCGCCCCACGGTATCGCCAGCATCGCGGCGCAGACCTCGCGCTGAAAGTCCGACCCTGCGGGGGCCAGCGGCAAATCGAACGTCTTCAAGCGGCCCTCGAAATAGGCCTCCAGCTGCGCGCAGGCCGCTTCCAGTTCAGGCCGCGCCTCCGACGCCCCGGCCTGCCCCCAGCCCAAACCGACAATCGACGCCCCGTCGCTCGTCACCCGTAAAGGTCCCACCGGGCTCTCCATCCCGGCCTCGAAGACCGCTCCCGGCTTTTTCTTGCCAAAAATACTCAAATCCCGCCCTCTCGGCCCCTTGCCTCACTCGGTATTGAGCAGCACCGCCTCCACCCGCCGGTTGGCCTCACGCCCCGCATCCGTCAGGTTCGAGGCGACGGGCGCAAGATATCCCATCCCCTCCGCCTCCAGCTGGACGCGCGGGATGTCATACTCCGACACCAGCCGCTCCAGCACGGCCGCCGCGCGGCGCCGCGACAGCGCGGTATTGTTCTCCAGCGTGCCGACCGTGTCGGTATGGCCCACCAGCGCCACGCGCCGCTCGGGGTCTTCTCGCAGAAACGCCGCCAGCGCCTGCAAGGACGGGTGCGGGCCGGGACCCAAGGACACCGTGCCGGTCTCGAAATCGAGGTCCGACAAAACCGCGTGCCCGGTCTGCGTCAGTCGCTCCGCCAGGGGCCCTGTGGCCGCGTCCGGCACGGCGCCGGTTGTCACCGTCTCCGGCCCTGCCGCACCGTCCTCGGCAGACAGGTTCCCGGTCGCGGCCTCGGACTGCGCCAGCCGGATCACCTGGATATAGCCGCTGCCCGACACCTGGCTGACCACCACGGTCACGTAGTCCGACACGCCGTCATCGCCCTCCTTGCGGGCCGACAGGAAGCGATAGTCGCGCAGGTCCACGAACATGTCCGGCGCGGGCAGAACGGGCGTGTTGAACCGGAAATCGAAGCCGCCGCATTCCCGCGCGGCACAGTCCAGCATGATGGAATATCCCGCCTCTACGATCTGCCGCCGCAAGGGCCGCTGCAATTGCAGGCTGGTCAGCCCCGGCGCATCCAGCCGCCACGCCTGTTGCAGGAAAAACCCTTCGGCGTCGATCGCCGGGATCTGCCCGTCGGCATAGACATCCGTCGGCACAAGATAGGCTTCGGCGGCGCGGCGCACCTCCCGGGTCATCGTGGCGCCCTGCGGCAAGGTCAGCTCCAGCGCCCCGACGCCACCAGCAGCCCAAAGGCCCAGCGCAATTCCCAAAGTTGTCGCCCGCGGCCCCACTGTCTAGCGGGCCTGTCCGTGATAGTCGGGATTGGGCTTCATGCCCACCGCGCTGGCCATCCGGTTCGACATGCTGAAGAACCCCACGACGGCGGCAATGTCCCAGATATCGCGCTCGGAAAAGCCCGCATCGCGCAACGCCTGCCGGTCCGCCTCCACCGTCTCGGCACTGGCCTTGGTGACCTTCTCGGCGAACTCCAGCATCGCCGTCTGCCGCGCGTCCAGATCGGCGGCCCGCCAGTTCATCACCATCGCCTCGCCCAAGCTCGGGTCGCCGGAGAGCGCGCGCACCGCGGCCCCATGCGCCACCTGGCAATACCAGCAGCGGTTGATCGAACTGACCACCACCGCGATCATCTCCCGCTCCAGCTTGCTCAGGCCACTGTCACCCAGCATCAGCTCGTTATACATCGCCGTGAAGGCGTTCAGCTTCTCGATATCGAACGCATAGGCCCGCAGCACGTTCGGGATCATGCCCAGCTTGTCCTGGCAGACATCGAAATACTTCCGCGTGTCCTCGGGCAGCGGGTCCGCCATCGGCAGGTTCAGGGCGGTGGGCAGATCATCCTGGCTCATGTGGTGCGGGCATCCTTCTTGATACGGTAATGGTACTGTCCCACAAGCGTCATCCCTAGGGAAGAGTAGAGCGCGTTGGCCGCATCGTTGGCGATGGTGCACAGCACGCTCACATGCGTGGCCCCCTGCCCGGCGGCCCAATGCGCCGCATGATGCGTCAGGTGCCGCCCCAGCCCGCCACGCCGCTCGCCCTTGCGCACTTCCAGCGCGTGGATCATCGCCACCCCGTCCGAGATCGCGACAAACCCGGTGGCGGCGGGCCGGTTCTCGGTCCGCCCGAAAAGCGAGGTCTTGGGCCCCTCCACCCGGCGCATCACGTCAACCCGCGCCGGCCCGATGCCGCCTTCCTTCCAGATATCCTTCTGGATCGCCATCGGCTCCCACAGGTCAAAGGTCGTCACCGGCGGCGGGTCCTCGGCGGTCAGCGTGGCGACCGGGCAGACATACATGTTCACCGGGTCGATCACGTCGTACCCGGCGGCCCGCAGCATCGCATCCAGCGACTCGTCGCCATGCCGGATCATGAACAGCAGGTCCTGCCCCATCTCGCGCATCTTCTCCTCGGCCTCGGGCAGCGCGTCGCGTGTCACGGGCTTGCCCGGCTCGCGCAGCGTCGATGCCGAGACGCGTTTGCCGCCGCCCCTGCCCTCGCGCAGGGTCCACGGCCCCGCGTCAAACATCTCGGCGGCGGGCCAGGAGGCCTCCGTCACGGCATAAAGCGTCCTGGCATCGGGCAGCCCGCTCATGCCGGAAACGCCTTTTCCAACTCTTGCATCGCGCGTGTCACCTCCGCCTCGTCCTGTCCCCGGATCACCACGTTCACCCCGAACCTGCCGTTCACGATAAACGGGTACGACCCGAAGGACAGTGCGTCATACCGCTCCGCCAATGCGCCCAGCGGCCCCGCGATGTCGCCTTCGCCGCGTTCGACGCGCAAGGTCTGCGACACCACCGGCTGCCCGCCCGTCAGCGTCGGCAACAGCCCCTCGACCATCGCCTCGAAGATCTTGGGCACGCCTGCCATCACATGCACGTTCTCGAGGGTGAATCCCGGCGCCCCGCTCACCGGGTTGTCGATCAGCGTGGCACCCTCCGGCACCCGCGCCATGCGCAGCCGCGCCTCGTTGATCTCCAGCCCCTGCTTCTCGTAATGCGTCTCCAGGATGGCCCGCGCATCGTCACGCACCCCGATGGGCAGGCCGAGGGCCGCCGCCACGTTCTCGGCGGTGATGTCGTCATGGGTGGGCCCGATCCCGCCCGAGGTGAACAGGTGATCATACGCCCCCGACAGCGCCTTGACCGCCTCTTGTATGGCGCCCGGGTCATCCGCCACCACGCGCACCTCTTTCAGGTCGATCCCATGCTCGGTCAGACGGCCCGCGAGGTGATGCATGTTGGCATCGCGCGTGCGGCCCGACAGGATCTCGTCACCGATCACCAGCATCGCGGCGGTTGGGTTGGGCATGGCGGCTCTCCTTGCGGCAGGTCTTGCTCCGGTATAGGCATGGCCGATGCGCTTTCAAACCCCTCTTGAACCGGCCACGCTGATCCGCCGCTACAAACGCTTCCTCGCCGATATCCGGCTGGCGGACGGGCGCGAGGTCACGGCCCATTGCGCCAATCCCGGCTCGATGATGGGGCTGGCGGACGAAGGAATGCGCATCTGGGTCGAACCCAACGACGACCCGAAGAAAAAGCTGAAATACGGCTGGCGGCTGGTCGATCATGGGCACGGGCATTTCACCGGCGTCGACACCGGCCTGCCGAACAAGGCCCTCAAGGCCGCGTTGATGGCCGGCGACATCCCCGAGCTTGCCGCCTATGAAACCGTCCTGCCCGAACAGAAATACGGGGAAAACAGCCGGATCGACTTTCTTCTGCGCGGCGCGGACCTGCCCGACGCCTATGTCGAGGTCAAATCCGTCACCCTGTCGCGCGAACAGGGGCTTGCCGAGTTTCCCGACAGCGTCACCGCCCGCGGCGCCAAGCACCTGCACGAACTGGCGGAAATGGCCCGCGCAGGCAACCGCGCCATGCTCTTCTACCTCGTCCAGCGCACCGACTGCACGCGCCTGACCGTGGCCGCCGACATAGACCCCACCTATGCCGAGGCGCTGGTCATGGCCCGCCTCGCCGGGGTCGAGGTTCTGGCCTATGATTGTGCAATTACCCCCGAAGAGGTCGAAATTCGGCGCACATTGCCCCTGCGATGACCTGCCCCTCTGGTTCTCGGGCCGAATTCAGCCTACATACACCTCAAAGAATTGACTCGCATGGACCCAGACGTGAACGAACAACACCGAGGCAGACTGACCCGCGACGGCATCCGCATCCACGAGAGGGCGGATTTCGCCGGCATGCACAAGGCCGGTGCGCTGGCCGCCGAGATATTGGACCAGGTCGCCGACCTTGTCGAAGTGGGCCAGACCACCGCCGTCCTGGACAAGTTCATCGAGGACAAGGTGACCGAGGCCGGCGCGAAATCCGCCACCATCGGCTACAAGGGGTATCAGCACGCCAGTTGCATCAGCGTCAACCACGTGGTCTGCCACGGCATCCCCGGCGACAAGAAGCTGAAGGATGGCGATATCCTGAACATCGACGTCACCGTGATCGTCGACGGCTGGTACGGCGATACCTCCCGCATGTATGTCGCGGGAAAACGCAACCGCAAGATCGAACGCCTGATCCAGATCACCCATGACAGCCTGTTGAAGGGGATCGAGGCGGTGAAGCCCGGCAACACCTTCGGCGATATCGGCCACGCCATCCAGAGCTTCGTCGAAGGCCAGCGCATGAGCGTGGTGCGCGACTTCTGCGGCCACGGCCTGGGCCGGGTGTTCCACGCGCCCCCCAACGTCCTGCACTATGGTCGCGCCGGGACAGGTCCCACGCTCGAGGAAGGCATGTTCTTCACGATCGAGCCGATGGTGAACCTCGGCCGCCCCGAAACCAAAGTGCTGTCCGACGACTGGACCGCCGTCACCCGCGACCGCTCACTCTCGGCCCAGTTCGAGCATTCCATCGGCGTAACTGCCGACGGGTGCGAGATCTTTACCCTGTCCCCCGGCAACCGCTTCCACCCGACCTGGAAGGACTAGGCGAGGCCGACGCCGCGACGGCGTCGATGGACTTCCGCGGCAAGTGCCGCGGCTACCTATCTTGAATCGTGCTTGTGCACCCGGACTTCCCCGAGAAGGTGCACCGCTTGTTTCGCGAGATCGGCCCGATCCTGTATGCGCAGGACCGGCAATACTGAATTCTTTGCACCATTCCAAAAGGCGGGCTGGCCTACTTATCAATGTAAGTTTCGCAAAACAGGCTTGTGATCTTCTCTACCAGCGCCAGCTTCACATGGCGCCTGTCGTTTTGCCAGGCGGTTTTGGGATGGGACAGGGTCACGAACTCGTAGGAAGGGAAATAGTCGACATCGTCGTGTGCGTCTGAAAACTTCGACGCCGCCACTCGAAGCTGCGCCTTCGACAACGTGTTCGCCACGACGACATCCTGTCCGGTAAAGCTGCGTTGCAGCCCCACGGGTGAGACAGTGACAATAATCTTGAGCTGATCCCCGGCAGTCGCCTTTGCTTTGGTACGGATGGCCTCCAGCCCTTCAAGCGCTTCTTCCATGGACACCCAGACGCCCGAGAACCTGTTTGACTTCCGGGCGTACCGCGCAGGTGGAGCGCTGTTCAGCGGAAGCGATGTCTCGTTGTCAAACAAGGCTTCTGAGAGGCCAAGGGTGATGATCATGCAACCCGCTTGCGACAAAGATTCACGCATCAAATGCCGCAGATGCGCCCGATCCTCGACGATTTTTTCAAAAGGCCGCGGCATCTGGTTGTTGGCATAGTTGCTGTCCCAGAACATGCCTTCCTCCGGCAGAGGAAAAATCAGATGCTCACCAAGCCTTTCATCCCCACCCGAGTAGTTGTCGATCTCCAGCTTCATTGACGGCACGTTGAAGCGGTGAAGTAACGCGGCATCTCCATATTTGTTTTCACGCTGCGCAAAATCCTTGGAATTGTAGAGCGCATTGTTGACCTGCAACCCACGATCGATCAGCGCCATCTCGATATTGCGCGCAAAACAGGATCCGATTGTGAAAAAGCTGGTGTCCGACGGCACGGTGAATTTCGGGCGCACGGTAATCTTCGCTTCGCCGTCGAAAATGCGGTTGCATGCGAAGGCAGGGTTCTCGTCCTGCTTGCTCTTGTTCCATATTGCATGAGGCAACCTGAAGTTCTTGGCGACTTCATCCCAGCTAAACAATTGGTGGTTTCCTTTTTCGTTTCACATCCGAGCCTTTCGGACGCGATATCGAGTGGCATGCCGACGCGCAAGAATCCAGCGGACAGACTTGAACACAGCCATAAAAAGATACTGGTTGCGAAAAACTCCTATCGGCGGTTCTCAATCCGGAACGTCTTGTTTTCTGACGTCAGGTTTGATCGTGCCTGCATCAGGCTAATTTGACACTCCGCGATTGCCATTGCTCGCGTGCCTGACCACCTGCACCAACCCCCCGGCCAAAA
>NZ_JASHIN010000034.1:0-33544 GCF_030733705.1 Roseovarius sp. MMSF_3298 | reverse complement strand
GAGTAATCGTCCGCGTCGATGCCGTCCCGCACCTTTACGACCGAAAACATGCCGCCCATCTCGATGGGGCCGTAAGGGCCCCAACCCGTCATCATCGGGATGGTATTGTCGGGCAGCGGCATTTCCATTTTCGCCATATCGCCCATCCCGTTCGTGCCCATAGGCATGTATTCCGGCTGAAACTGACGGATCTTCTGCGTCAGCGGCTTCTTGTTGACCCCGATGAACGTCGGCACGTCATGGCCCATGGCGTTCATCGTGTGGTGTGACTTGTGACAGTGGATCGCCCAGTCACCCAGATGAACGGCTGTGAACTCGTAAGCGCGTACGGCGCCAACGGGTATGTAGATGCTGACCTCCGGCCATTGGGCTTCAGGTGGAACCCAGCCACCGCCTGTGCAGCCCGGTCGATCAGTATGAACGATAAATCTATGCGACGGACTGGTTTCGCCTGCCGCATGTTCTCCACCGGCTGCGCTTGCAAAAACTTGCGGCTCGCCGCGACTGCCTTAGCGGCCGAATGAAACCTGTGCCTTTCAAAGAATAGCATTGGTGAAAGTAGCATATTCAGCCTTTTGAAGCGTGGGTCCTGATCGAGCAGGCTATGCTCCGGCGCTGGAAGGTCAAGAAAAACCAATGCTTTAGAAGCATAATTTTTGTAACGAAATGTATCCTTGATCTTTGTTGGCAATCGCGCTTTTTTAATTGTGAAAGGTTCGGGATGTATGCGTTTTTTCAGATTGACACGAATGGCTCATATTCTGTCGCTCATCGTCTTGATGGTAGCGGCCATGCCGTTTGTCGGACCTGAAGCTGGCTCGCCGCAAGAAGATTGGAGCCACGTTGCCGCGATGGACGTTCGTGATTGTGACGCACATCTTGTGTCGGACGATACTATCCCCGGTTGCCCTGGTATGATGGTGCATTGCGTCACTTTTTCTAACGCCGATCATGCACTACCCGAACCGAAGCTCTTTGTCGTGCACGTTTATCATGGGTCTCGCGCGGTCGACGCAGAAGGCTTGAAGCCGGAAGCGTCTTCGCCCCCTCCGCGAGTCTGAACGCGCTTCGATTCTCATCCCTGCATCTTACGGCTCAGGTTTCCGGTCTCGTCCAAATAAGAAACGGCGTGAACGTGTGAAGGGCTCCCCTGTTCGGGTGGTCCTGAAACACCTCGGGTACTCGCGGGATCACTTCTCAGAAGCTACTCGAGGTCTGCCGTGATCGGGCGAACCTTCGACTCAATCATCGCAAAGGAGAAGAGTATGCGACTCTTCAAAGCAAAACAGTGCGCGCTTTCCGATACAGCGCTCAGTTCGTCGGAACATCTGGCAAAAGGTCTGTCCCGGCGTCAGTTCGGTTTGACTGCGGCTGCCGCGCTTGCCATGCCGACGGCATTGCGCGCGCACGGATCGCCAAAGATCACATCGAAAGGGACCTATGATATCACTGTCGACCGGGTTCGGATCGACACTGGGAACTTTCGGAAAATGGGGGTCGGTTACAACAAGAGCCAGATTCCAACGATCCTGCGGTTCAAGGAAGGCGAGGAAGTCACCATAAACGTGACCAACAACCTCCGCGAGAGCACCTCAATTCATTGGCATGGGCTGATCCTGCCCTTCCAGCAGGACGGCGTCCCCGGTATCAGCTTCAACGGTATCGCTCCGGGTGAAACCTTCACCTACCGGTTTCCGATCCAGCAAGCGGGAACTTACTGGTTCCACAGCCACTCGGGCTTTCAGGAACCCGATGGTGCCTACGGGGCCATCGTAATCGAGCCGCGCGACGGTGAACGGATTCGGGCGGATCGTGATTATGTCGTGCAACTGGCCGACAAGCACCCGCATCCGGGCAGCCGGATTATGCGGAATCTCAAGAGGATGCCGGATTACTACAATCGCTCGCAACGCACCTTGCAAACCCTGATCGAGGACGCGCGCCAGGATAGTCTGAAAGCAGCCCTAAAGGATCGCGGGATGTGGGGGCGGATGCGGATGATGCCAACGGACATTGAGGATGTGCAGGGATTTACCGCTCTGATCAATGGGCGGAGCACATCGCAAAACTGGACAGGGCTGTTCCGGCCCGGTGAGAAGGTCCGCCTGCGAATAGTCAATTCTTCGGCCATGACCTATTTCGACATGCGTATCCCGGGCCTGAAGATGAGCGTGGTCCAGGCTGACGGCAACGACGTCAAGCCGGTCACGGTGGATGAACTGCGTGTTGCCGTGGCGGAGACTTTTGACGTCATCGTCCAGCCGCGGGAAAACAAAGTTTATAGCATCATTGCCGAATCAATGGGTCGCACTGCGCTCGTTCGTGGGACTCTATCGCCAAAAGAAGGTTATGCCGGGGCCGTGCCGCGGCTCAGGTCCAAGCCATTGCTCACAATGGCCGACATGAGCGGCATGATGGGGATGGATATGGGTGACCACGTCATGCAGAACGCAAGTGGCATGCAGACCATGAGTGGAATGGAGCACTCAAAAATGCAGGGTATGAATAAGCCCGGCATGAACGGCATGGAGCACTCTGGCATGAATATGTCAGGCAATGGCGACCCATTCTATGCGCCAGGCAGCGGGCTGACACCCAAGGCCTATAACGGCGGCAAGTTCCTGTCCTACACGGATCTGCGCGCTGCGCGGCCGCTTTACCGGAACCGCGCTGCCTCGCGCACCATTGAACTGCGTCTGACGGGCAACATGGAGCGTTACATCTGGTCGATCAACGGGGTAAAATACGAGGATGCCGACCCAATCGTGCTGAATTATGGCGAACGGGTGCGCATCCGCTTCATCAATGAGACAATGATGGCGCATCCAATGCACCTGCACGGGATGTGGTCGATCATCGATACCGGTCAGGGCGCGCGTAACCCCATCAAGCACACGGTGAGCGTCCAACCCGGCACGACAACCGACATAGAGGTCGAGGTCGATGCCCCTGGACAGTGGGCTTTCCATTGTCACCTCTCTTACCACGCTGACGGTGGCATGTTCCGCAAAGTCGTAGTCAGAGGGCGCCCAGCCTGAACCAGTCAGAAAAAAGGAAAATCAAGATGAAACGTTTCAAACTGGCCGGACTTGCCGGCCTCTTTCTGCCCTGGGCTCAGGTCACATACGCCGAGCCGCTTATCTGGGGTTTCCAAGCGGAGCAGTTCGAATATCGCGCGATGGATGGTGAGGATGCCTTCGTATGGGATTTTGATGCTCTCGCGGGATCGGATGAGTTGAAATTCGTCTGGAGAAGCGAAGCCGAGCTTGGCCTCACATCGGATGATTTCGAAAAATTGGAAAACCAGGCGCGACTTCAGTTTCCAGTTTCGCCTTTCTTTGATGCCGTAGTGGGGGCTTATGCGGATACGCCGGGTGGGGCACCTGACCGCTACGCTGGTGTGGTCGGCCTCAAAGGCCTCGCGCCGCAGTGGTTCGAGATCGATGCCGATCTTTTCGTGTCTGATCACCCATTCTTCCGTTTCGAGGCAGAGTATGAGGCACTGTTGACCAACCGCCTGATTTTCACGCCGAGCATCGAAGTTGATATGCCCCTGAAGGATGATCTGGCGCGCGAACGCGGCGCTGGCGGTGCTATAGTGGAGATCGGAGCGCGGCTTAGCTATGACGTCATCGACCGCGCTTTTTCTCCTTATGTCGGCGTTAACTACGAGGCCTCTTATGGCGACACGAAGGACATCGTCAAAGCAAATGGTGAAGATACTGATGCATTTTCGATCGTCTTCGGTACAAGCCTAATGTTCTGAAAATTTTGTCGCCCCGGCTGCAAGCCCGGGCGACCTTCAAACTATGCAATTCCCAAAGGGAGCGTGAGAGATTAACAGCCAAACTTGAAACGAAACCGTGATGAGTGGACGGGGACACGCGGGTCACATGCGGTAGAGCGGACGCAGCATGGCAATGTCAGCTTAACGAGATCGCTGTCGAAGTGCGCGAGATGATGGGCCAGGCCGTCGACGCCGCGTGAAATGGAGATTCTACGATTACGTCTTGAGCTTCCATTAGCTGGAAGCCCTAGGGTCGTAGCGACCCGGACGCAACCCCGCCAAATACGAGGACGCACCGCTCGATGTCGAACGATAGAAGCCAAGTCGGCTGGATCACTACAGATACGCTGGGTCCAAGTGCCATCGGTTCGGGGCTGTTCCTCGTATTTGCGCCCGTTCACCTTTGGGTGCCCGAACAGGTCTCGGTCGCAATCGCGGCCCTGACACTGGCCGTGATAGGGGGCGCCTATATCGGTTTCGGCGCCTCCTCTGGCTTGGCCCGGCTGTTCTGGTTGGAATTCGGGGCCGCTGCCTTCTACGCGTTTGTGGCGCTTGTTGGTCTGCTCTGGTCGCCGCTCGCGTTGCCGCTGGGACTGGCGGCGCATGCGGCCTGGGACCTGCTGCACCGTATTGGCGCCTTCGGTGCACCGGTGCCGAAATGGTACATTCCCTACTGCGTGGTCTTCGATCTGCTGACCGCCGGTTTTCTCCTCATCCTTTATCTACCGTGAGGGCGGTCAGGTGGCACAGGGCATCACGGTTGGAACAGGCGCAAAAATCGTCCTCGCGGTCGCGCTCGTGGCCGCTGCGGCGGCGCTGTTCCTTGGGCCCTTGTCAGGCTTCGTGGAAGACCTCAGCGGCGAGCGGATATCGGCCTGGGTGAGCGCTGCCGGCGCATGGGGGCCGATCGTCATCATCGCCCTCATGACGATCGCCATCGTCGCCACGCCGATCCCAAGCGCACCTATCGCCTTGGCGGCAGGTGCCGCATACGGACATACGATCGGCACCATTTACATCGTCATCGGCGCCGAATTCGGCGCCCTGGCGGCCTTCGCTCTGGCACGGTTCCTAGGGCGCGATGTGCTGACCAGATGGTTCGGCGAGACGGTGGACAAGGGCTGGCTCGGATCGCAAAACGCGCTGACCCTGACCGTGTTCGCCAGCCGGCTGATGCCGTTTATCTCGTTCGACATCGTCAGCTACGCTGCCGGTCTCAGCTGCCTGCATTTCTGGCGTTTCGCTGTAGCGACGCTTGCCGGCATCATCCCCGCCAGTTTCGTTCTCGCGCATTTCGGTAACGAGGCGATGAGCGGGGAGCCCGGGCGAGCCGCCTGGGCCGCTGTCGGGCTGGGGGCACTGACGCTGGCCCCCATTATCGCCGTGGCGATCCGCGAGCAGCGCGGGAGGAAGGCACGCTCATGACCGCGACCCCCAGGCCCGACGCGCGCCCGTCCCCGGACTGGAGAGCCGTTCGCGCGCTGATCCGCCGCGAGATGTTGCGGACTTGCCGCCGGCAACTGGGCAATCGGGCATTGCACCTTTCGGATGGCGAAGAGGTGCGCTGGCCGCCTGAAGACATCGAGCGTTTTCTCGTCACGCTCGATCGTGCAGCGGAAGAAACGCGGGAGATTGTCGGTTTGCAGACCCTGCCCGATGGCGGCAGCCGGCTGATGGTGGAGCTTGACATCTACACCGTCGCCGCCGATACCGCTCTGCGGCGCCCAGGGGTCGAGACGGGGTGCGCGCACGCGGTCGTCACCGATGTCGGTTGGGACCTCTACCGCCGGATGCTGCGCCTGTCGTCGCTGTCCGCGCGGCTCATCAGCCGCTATCCCGGGCGCAGGCTGCGCTGGACGATCCGGGCACTGCTAGTGTTTCTCTTCTACCCGGTCGGCGCCCCGGGCTATGCCGCGCGCGTCTTTCGCGATGGTGACGACCCGCAAACGCATTTCACACATCGTCCGCCGCAAACATTCGCCCGGGCGGTCGCGAGGCATCGCGCAGAGCCCGAACTGCTGGAAGCCTTTCGCCAAAGTTGGTGCCTCTACGACTGGCCCGGCGCCAATCTCATCGCCGGGGATGGCAAGCGGGGCCATTACCGCAGACCGCAGACGCTCTCTGCCGGGAAGGCACGCGCATTCGGAAAGGAAAATGTCTAGATGAAATCGGAATACAAGGCGAACAGCATCAGCCTCGCCGGTGCGATTGCGATGGGGACAGGCGTGATGATCGGCGCCGGTATCTTCGCACTGACCGGGCAGATCGCGCAGCTTGCCGGACCACTCTTCCCGTTGTCCTTCATCGCCGGCGCGCTCGTCACCGCGTTCAGCGCCTATACCTACGTCAAGATGTCCAACGCCTACCCGTCTGCGGGAGGCATCGCGGTGATCCTGCAAAAGGCCTATGGCCCGACGACCGTCGCCGCGGGGGCCGCGCTGCTCATGGCCCTATCGATGGTCATCAACGAAAGCCTCGTTGCGCGGACTTTCGCCACATATTCTTTGGAGGGATTAGGCGTCGAGCGGACCAACTGGTTGGTTTCTACCCTCGGTGTGGGTCTGATTGTGTTTGCCTATCTCATCAACGCTGCCGGCAACCGGTCGGTTGGCTTGTTCTCGATCGTCATGGCTATCCTAAAGGTGGGAGGTATCGCGCTTTTCGGGGCGGCGGCGCTCTGGGCAGGCGGTATCTCGTTCGAGGCGGCGACGGACGGGCAATCGACGCAAATCACCGGCTTCGTGGCCTCCGTTGCGCTTACGATCCTGGCTTTCAAAGGGTTCACCACGATCACCAATAGCGGTGCCGAAGTGAACAATCCGAACCGTAATATCGGTCGGGCCATCGTTGCGTCCATCGGCATCTGCGTTATCGTTTATCTTCTCGTCGCCTTCGCCGTCGGTTCCAGTCTTAACCTTGAAGAGATCATCGCTGCAAAAGACTATGCCCTTGCTGAAGCCGCGGGGCCGACCTTGGGCCGCACGGGCTTCTACCTGACTGTCCTATTGGCCATCGTCGCCACGTCATCAGGACTGATCGCGAGCATTTTCGCGGTCTCTAGAATGCTTGCCATGCTGACCGACATGAAACTGATCCCCCACAGCCACTTCGGCATGCCGGGTGCGATCCGAGACCATACTTTGGTCTACACCGTGGTAATCGCCAGTTTCCTAGCGGTGTTCTTCGATCTCAGCCGGATCGCCTCGCTCGGTGCGTTCTTCTATCTGGTGATGGACATCATCATCCACTGGGGCGTGTTTCGGCACCTGCGACAGGAGATTGGTGCCGTGGGGGCTATTCTGCTCGGCGCGATCGCGCTCGACATCATCGTGCTGGCGGCGTTCACCGCGCTGAAATGGCAGAGCGATCCGTTGATCGTGCTGGTCTCGATCGGGATGATGGTCGCTGTCTTTGCCTTCGTGGGTCTATTCTTGCGCCATCGTCCACCACAAGAGGATAAATCCGAGCCTCACTCGCATATGTAGGACGATAGACAATGCTAACTGCCGCCCTTCCGTTTCCAGACATCGGCCACGAAGTCTTTTCGATTGATATTTGGGGTTTTCACCTCGCGCTCCGATGGTACGCGCTCGCGTACATCGTCGGCATCGTAACAGGTTGGCGAATTTGCGTTCGGACCTTCGGGCGTCCTGCGCTCTGGTCGGATGCTGGGCCACCTATGAAACCCGCGCAGTTGGATGAACTGCTCACGTGGATTATTCTCGGCGTCATCATCGGTGGGCGTCTTGGTTTTGTCCTGTTCTACGAGCCGCAATACTACCTGAAAAACCCTTTGGAAATCCTGATGGTCTGGCAGGGCGGCATGTCCTTCCATGGTGGGTTTCTCGGGGTGACGGTCGCTGGGCTTGTCTTCTGTATCCGCCAGCGCGCGTCGTTTCTTGGAACTGCGGACATCTTGGCTCTGGCCACGCCACCCGGGTTGTTACTCGGACGTCTCGCCAATTTCACCAATAACGAGCTCTGGGGACGGCCGACTGATGTTCCATGGGCGGTGATCTTCCCCGGAGAGGCCGCGCAAGCCTGCCCAGGCGTGGTGGGGCTATGTGCGCGGCACCCGTCGCAGCTTTACGAAGCGTTGCTTGAAGGAGTGGTGCTGGGCATCCTTATGCTGGTTCTGGCATGGCGAAAGGGATGGCTGAAAAGGCCCGGTGCCCTGACAGGAGTGTTTCTTGCGGGCTATGGCATGTCCAGGGCCTTAGTCGAGTTCTTCAGGCAGCCGGATTTGCAATTCGTGAGTGAGGATAACCCAATCGGACACGCCCTGCATTTCGGAACCTGGGGACTAACGATGGGGCAGGCGTTGTCGCTTCCAATGATCTTTGCCGGACTGGCATTGATCTGTTGGGCTTTTCGCATGCAACAGCGAGATCGCGACCAGAAGACAACCGAGACTGTGTAAGTTTCGATCCGCTCGAACCTATGCAATGAAACGCTGCGCGCCGTTTATCCCAAAACGAGAATCAAGTCATCCGACAGCGAAAGGTCCGGAATGTGAAGGTTCTCTGGTGCGAGTCCCTTTCTGATGCGCCCGGCGGGGTCATAATGCGAGCCGTGGCAAGGGCAAAACCAACCTCCAAAATCGCCGGAGCCTTTTCCAAGCGGAACGCATCCCAAGTGAGTGCAAACGCCAATCATGATCAAATACTCTTCGCGGCCGGGAACTGCCCGGTGCTCATCGGTCGCAGGCACGTCCCCGTCGAAGTTGGGGTTTCTTGCGATCGCATCAGGTAGGTCGGCGACACTTTCGGAACGTGCCGCAGAAATTTCCTCTTCAGTTCGATAGCGGATGAACACCGGTTTTCCCCGCTACTTGACAGTGAGTTGCGTGCCAGGTGTCAGCTCGGAAATATCCACGCGGATCCTGAGCAAAGCCCTGACCACCGCGAAGGTGGCGAAGAACAGGACCAGCACCAGCTTCTGGGTTCCGGTCAGCTCCGGTTCGGTGAATTCGCCATCGTCAGCGCTTAAGAATATCCGGCGATGTGCATCGCGCTGCTTGGCGACCACCGAGTGGGATGGATCGGCCTTTACTTTAGCGGCGTAGCGCATCACGTAGGCGATGCATGTCAAGAGTCTGCCGGTCAGGATGACTAGCCGCAATGCCATACCCTGGGTAAGGGGTATCCCCGCCGCGTTTGATGCGATGACGGTTGTAAAAGGGGTGATCGTGGAGCCGAGGGTGCCGATGCCAGCTCCGATCAGGATGATGGCGACGCCGGTGACCGCATCAAACCCCGCGGCGACAACAACCGGGATCAGCAGTGCATAAAAGGCCGGTTTTTCCTATGCCATGCCGTAGGTCGTGCCGCCCAAGGCGAACAGCGACATCAGGATCGGTATCATCCAGATCTCGCGCCCTTTCATGCAGCCCATCGCCCGTCTGGATGCCAGTATCGATGGCTTTGGTGGCGTTGACTACGCCAAGAAACCCATCCAGCAGGAGCACAAACAGCGCTACATCAATTGCGTTCGCCGCATAACTGTCCGGGTCATAGAATCCTGCCACGGGAGCTAGCATGACTTCGACAAAGCCCTGCGGATTGGGATCGACGGTCTGGTAGGTTCCCGGCACGGCAACTTCACGCCCGACCTCTTCGTTCATCGCACGATCATATTGTCCTGCGGGGATGATCCAGGTCAGGCCTGCGACAATGATGATTAAGGAAAAAGGATCGTGTACGCGGTTGGAAACCATGACGACACGCCATTACTGTGTGCTTCCCTATCGGTTGGATTGTCGTTCAGGGATCCACTACCGTCTTGTCATTGAGTTGCGTCATGTGCCTGCGTGAAGTTTGGCAAGAAGGCGGGAACTCGCGCGGCATACGCGTCGAACCTGTCTCCGAACGCGGCCCGGGTTTCCCGCTCCTCTGCGCGAGCAAGCCGCACGTACATCCAGAACAACGCCGGATACATCGCCAGTGTCAGCAATGTTGGCCACTGGACCAGAAAGCCGGTCAAAACGAGGATGAAACCCACGTATTGCGGATGTCGGACACGCGCATAGGGACCACTGGTAGCCAGCGTGCCGTTCCGTTGGGCTTGGTAAAGCACTCGCCATGCGGCCGAGATCATCCAGAACCCAAGTCCGATCAGAACGAAGCTTAGGATGTGGAAAGGGCCGAAATGCGGGTTGGCTTGCCAGCCGAAGAGCATTTCCGGAAGGTGGCCGGCATCGTGCGAAAACCAGTCAATCCCTGGGTACGTGCTCTGCAACCAACCGGACAGCAGATAAATCGTGAGAGGAAAGCCATACATTTCGGTGAACAGGGCCACTAAAAATGCGCTGAAGGCTCCGAAACTACGCCAGTCTCGCGCCGTTTGCGGCTTGAAGAAGCTGAATGCAAACATGATGAAAATGGCGGCATTCAGCAGGGTAAAGAACCACAGCCCATAACCGGGATCGTGCATCATGACTTATCGCCTCCGCCATGACCCCCGTGCCCAGCATGCATGAAGAGATGCATCACGACGCATCCGAGAAGAAGCAGCGCGAGAAACCCATTACCGCCAAAAATGTGGACGCGATGTTCGAATGCGAGGAGGAACGCACCAATCCCGAGAGCAATCAGAAGAAAGACGCCTGTGCGAGATTTCCAAAAGCCGTTTTCGTGATTGTCGTGATTATCATCATGCTCAGTCATCTGCTTTGATCCTGTTACTGTTGAATGGAGAAATCGTCTGCCATTATTGGTTCAGAACTTCAGTCGCCGCAGCCGAAGAGCATTCAACACCACCGACAGCGAAGATGCGCTCATGGCGAAGGCGGCAAAAATTGGGCCGATCAGGATACCAAAGAACGGATAGAGGATACCGGCTGCTATAGGCACACCCGACGCGTTGTAGATCAGCGCGAAGAACAGGTTCTGGCGGATATTGCGCATCGTGGCGTGGCTCAGTTTGCGGGCTCGCACGATGCCGTCGAGATTGCCCTTAACCAATGTGAACCCCGCGCTTTCGATGGCCACATCCGCTCCCGTGCCCATCGCGATGCCGACATCTGCCTGGGCAAGTGCGGGGGCGTCATTGACCCCATCGCCGGCCATGGCGACCTTTCGGCTCTGTTTTTGCAGCTCGCGGATAATATGCGCTTTGTCCTCGGGCAGTACATCAGCGCGAATCTCATCAATGCCGAGGCGGCTAGCGACGGCCTGCGCGGTGCGCTCGTTGTCGCCGGTCGCCATGATGATCCGAAATCCTTGTTCATGTAGCGCCTTGAGGGCCGCGGGAGTAGTTTCCTTGACCGGGTCAGCGACGCTGACCAATCCGGCAATCGTGCCATCCAGTACGATGAACATTACGGTCTCGCCTTCGTCGCGCCGCGCGTTGGCGGTGTCGACCAGCGCGCCGCTGTCCAGTCCCATGTCGTGGATCAGTGCTGCATTGCCAAGCGCAACCGACTTGCCGTCGACGCGGCCTTTGACGCCCTTGCCGGTCACCGCCTCGAAGTCCTCGGTCTTGGTGAAATCGACACCGCGCTCCTCTGCCCCGCGCACGATGGCCTCGGCCAACGGGTGTTCTGAGCCGCGCTCCAGCGATGCGGCCAAGCGCAAGACTTCGGCCTCGTCATGTCCTTCCTCGGTCAGCACCGCGACCAGTTTGGGCTTCCCTTCGGTCAGCGTACCAGTCTTGTCCACTATCAGCGTGTCGATCTTTTCAAACCGCTCCAGCGCTTCGGCGTTCTTGATCAGTACGCCCATCTGCGCACCTGTGCCCGTGGCGGTCATGATCGACATCGGCGTGGCAAGACCAAGCGCACAGGGACAGGCGATGATCAGCACCGCCACAGCCGAGACGAGGCCATAGGCCATTGCGGGATCAGGCCCCCAGATCGACCAGACGATGAATGACACGATTGCGACGGCGATCACCGCTGGCACGAACATCCCCGCGACCTGATCGGCGTATTTCTGGATCGGCGCACGGCTGCGCTGTGCGTTGGCAACCATCTGCACGATCTGGGAAAGCATTGTATCCGCCCCGATGCGCGTGGCCTCGATGACCAGGCTGCCGGTGCCGTTGATCGTGGCCCCGGTAACGGGTTCGCCCGCGACCTTCTCGACGGGGACGGGTTCTCCGGAAATCATCGACTCGTCCACCGAGGAGCGGCCTTCGACCACCACACCATCGACCGGAACCTTGTCGCCGGGGCGCACGCGAATGTGATCGCCCAGCTGCACCTGGTCCAGCTCGATTTCCTCTTCGGTGCCGTCAGGGCGGATCACGAGCGCTGTCTTGGCTGCCATGTCCAGCAAGGCCCGGATCGCCTTGCCGGTGCCTTCGCGGGCGCGCAATTCCATCACCTGGCCCAGCAGAACCAGCGTTACGATCACGGCGGCGGCCTCGAAATAGACGCCGACATTGCCGTTCTCATCGCGGAACCCGGTCGGGAAAATCTGCGGCGCGATGACCGCAACGATACTGAAGATATACGCCGCACCTACACCCATCGAAATCAGGCTGAACATGTTGAGATTCATCGTCCGGAACGACTGATAGCCGCGCACAAAGAATGGCCAACCCGACCAAAGGATCACGGGCGTCGAGAGCGCCAACTCCAGCCAGAGCGAAGGGCGTTCGCCCAGTTGCTCCATGAAATATGTGAAACCTACGAAAGGACCCATCGCTAAAACGAGAACGGGCATTGTCAGCACGACACCAGCCCAGAATCGACGGGTAAAGTCGACCAGCTCGGGATTCGGACCATCATCCTCAAGGCTGACTGTTTCAGGCTCCAACCCCATGCCGCAGATCGGACAGGATCCGGGGCCAGGATGGCGTACCTGCGCATGCATCGGGCACGTATAGACAGTGCCGTTGAAGCCCTCCGGCACGGTGTCATAGTCGCCGTTCTTCACCCCGACAGTTGCAGCGCCATGCGCATGGGCGTGCCCAGAATGGTCATGATGCCATTGCTGCCCAACGTCACCTTCGGGCACTAGGAACATGCCGCATTTGGGACATTTCCCTTCCTCGGCGCTACGCACTTCGGGGTGCATCGAGCAGGTATAGACCGTGCCGGTATAGCCGTCTGGTACCATGTCATAGCTCTCGTCACCCTCTCTTTGCCTGCCGCCCCGGCATTTCGTCACGTTCATCCTGCTTCCTTTCCTGTTCGCAATTGGCTCGTCACTATTGGATCGATGTAACCGACGCCCCCAACGCGCAGGGACGATGGCCACAAGGTGGTTTTTGGGGGTACTCTTGTTGGTTTGTCATGCCTTCGCCTTGCGCGAAAAGAAGTTGAACGCCGGTACGAAAATCACGGCAATTTACCAGCCATAGGCGAAGCTCTCGATCAGCCCCAGAAAGACGCTTGGCCAGCTGATCCAAGTCACGCCGGGCAGAAGTGGTAGCCAGGCCTGATACATGGTGGCGGTCGGGAATGTCAGGCCGGAGATAACGCACAGCACGAAGCTGATCGCCAGCAGAGTCCCAAGGGCCATCCCTAGGGGATAGATACGAACCGATTTAAAATCTGACATGATTTCTCCTTCCAAACCTTTCAGAGCTGCCTCGTTGTGGCGATGACTGCACCCACAGCCGAAGGGCTGTCACGAAGCTTCCTGTATCGTTTTGTCACAATGTGCGCCCAAAAATGGCGTCCGATGTGTGATCTCGTTCGAGGACAACCGGGATAGCTACCGCGCGATTTCGCCATGAGTAGTACGAATGGACGAAAAGCAGGGCACAGGAACCCGCAAAAACGCTTATTATAATCATGGCTATGAAACCTTTCTCTTGACGTATGTTGAACAGCTACTGATCTGTCCTTCTCGCTAAGCGAGGCCGTGTCGCAACTGATCTCAATTTTTGCTGCAGCAGCATTTCCCCAACGGTGCAGCAGACGATCTGGCCTTGGGTTGGACTTCGGTAGCTGTGTTGACGGAACTGCCGCCACAGCACCCACCGGACTTTGCGGTTTTGGTTTGAGATTCATCGTTTTGGATGGATTTCTGAGCCATCTTGGTCTCCTTCAATCATGGTTTCATATTGGAGACGCCCACTACTACATTCCATTACAGGAAATTCGGTGAATTCCGCGACCCATCCGCCAGTCACGTCGCTCCGATCAACAGCAACAAATCGGACTCGAGGCTATAGGGCGTAATGCCGAGATTTCGGGGTACGGGACCTTTTCCAATTCAGCCCGACTGATCGCACTGCTATCAGTGGCACGCGCAAAACCACTCGCCGAACTCTCCAACGCTGACCCACCGGCAGACCCCCAAATAGGTGGTGCACGTTCGAACCACGATTAACCCTTGACCGCCCTCCAGAGCCGATCTGTTCTGATCAATCGCTGTCAACTCCTAGTCGACGGTGGGGGGTCCTTCACGTCGTCAATCGGGTCAACGAGCTGATCCAAAACTGCCGCTCGCGCCTTAGCGATCATCGCGGGCTAACGCCGCTATATAAAGACAGGATCTCCCGCCCAGTCAAACGCGCTCCCGGGTCTTGTAGTAGCGTCCGTTAAATCGACGACACTAGTCGATTGGCTGATGATATCGGCCGAAGAATTCACGGAATTGATCAATGCCAGACGGCGGGGCCCGTTGCCACTACTCCGGTGGCGCCAGTGGCACAGTAGAGAAAGTCTCGCGAGCGTTTGCGTCTGGGACATCAATTGCCTGTTTTTAAATCGGACATCTTGCTCCCCGTCGCTTGCTGTTGGTCGAGTTCACGACGGCCATTAGCCGCAGCACTGTTCGTTTGGTTTTTGCTGCTATCAGGCCGCTACTTCCGTAGCTTTGAATTGTTGGTCTCATTTGAGACAACAGGAGACGGTCTTTCGGTATCTAGCAGCAGAACCACGAGTTCGGTCGCCATATCGCGACGTAATCCGGCAAGGAGGTAGGCGCAGTCCTTGGGTCCGAGACCCAAAATTCTGGCCGCTTCAACCAGACTCTGGCCGTCACTTTCGATCCTCCGAAAGAGTTCTTGGGAAACCGGAGCATCGGCATGGTGCGAATGCGACGCGCAAGCGCAGCCTATCCGGTGAACGAGACTAAACAACTCCGTTGAGGAGGCGAGGCGCTCATGGATTGCCTGATCCGATATATTTTTTTCCGCTGATCATTTTGGTGTCCCTGCCATGACGCCCGGACCTGGGCTTTCCCGTAAGTCGACGCTTCCTGGCGGAATCCATTACAAGCTGGGCCTATTCACCTAGCATCAGTTCGATGCGTCCTTGGGAGCACAGTGGGTCTCATCTTCGGGGTTTTCGCAGCCGATCGGAGTGCAGTAGCAGTCATCCCAACCTGTCTTGCAGCACTTGCCACATTGACCCGTCAGCGCATCGCGCAAGGCCGCGCGGGCACGATGCAGACGCACGCCAAGCGCGTTGCGGGTTAGGCCCATGTCGAAGGCGACCGCGGCACGGTCCTCCTCTCCGAAGTCGACCCGACGAATCAATTCTGCATCTGCTGCCCGCTGCGCCGGAACCAGACCATCCAGGCAACGGCAAAATTGCGCCATCTGTGCGGGGGCATCATCAGCCAATGCCTCGGGTTCGCTGCCATACGCTTCGGCGAGGCGCCCCCGGCGAGCCAACTTACGGAAATGATCGTTCATCGTCGATCGCAAGATGGCATAGAGCCAGGAATCCATTCGCTCCACGTCTCGCAGCTGGTCTTTGCGCGTCAGCACCCGAACGCAGAATTCCTGCAAAACATCGTCCGCATCCGCCTTGTTGCCCAAACGGCGCACCAGAAATCCCAGAAAGGCTTGCCGACCCTCTGCAAGCGCGATCTCGGCCGGGTCGCGGTCGTGGGCAGGTTCCCGTGTTTTTGTGTCTGGCTCCGTCATATCTCATCCCTCCATTTCATTTAGATGCGAGCAAATTGCATTAAGTTCAACATAACGTGGCACTCAAGTTCGTTCATCGAAGGTGACGGATGAACGACCGGTTCTCGGTTGTTTCGGAAGAATGCGTATTCAAACCTCATTGAGTGTCCTTTCCTTTCCGCGCTGAACCATCCCTATTCCCAAAAATATCATAACGATGCCTACAATTTGTAAGACAGAGAGTCACTCGCCATAGACAACGATACCCAAGGTCAGTCCAAAAACCGGAATGAGAAAACTGAAGGCAATGGCCCGATTCAATGGAACTGTTTCAAGCGCTGAGAACCACAGCCAATAGACAAGTGCCGATCCTGCCATCGCCAGGACGAGAAGCGACGCGATGAATGCGGGCGCCCAGTTAATTGTAGTTGGCTCCTCCATGGATATCGCCGCAATGACGAGTGGTACGCTACCTAACAGCATCTGCACGCCCATTGCCGAAAGGGTGTCCACCTTTCCTGCAATGGATTTTATCAGGACGTTGCTAAGCATAACGCCAGCGGCTGCAAGAATGATTTACAGAACGCCTATAACATAACTCTCGTTTCCATCAGCCAGAAAATCGGGCAGAGCAATTAGCACGATCCCTGCAAATCCGGCAAACAAGCCTATGCTACCAATCAAGGACAGCTTTTCCCCGAGCCAGAACGCCGCGAGGACAGCGGCCAGAAGAGGTTGCGTATTCGCTATTACTGTCGCAAAGCCCGGTGAGGCAAACTCTGCCGCATGAAACATCCCAAGAAAGCCAAGACTCGTCGCACCGAAGCCAGCTCCCGCTAGCGTCAACCAAACCCGGTGCCCTCGCGGAAATGGTCGCCCTAACATCAGCGCCAAAACTGTAAGCACGCCGCCTGCGAGGAGCGCCCTCATGGCGGCAAAAGTGAGATGAGGCGAGTATTTGAGCCCGACCACGATGACCGGAAAGCACAAGACCCAGAGCACCATCGCAAGCACAACCTTCAGGGCCGCTACTGGTGTCATAGGCAGTCCTTTCATCGAACCGGCTCACGTTCATCCTGTCTAGGATCGACAGGATCAAGCGTCAGATACCGAGGGAATCTGTCACCAAATGTAACCAGGTCGGCTTTTGCGACAGACCGTTACACGACAGCGCCCGGAGCCTGTTGCAAGACACGTCGCATTTGCCACTTTGGTCCTGCAACACGCCAAAATGGAGGCTTTCAATGAAACGTAACACCACGCTCATTCTCGCAACCGCATTTGCTACGGCTCTCGGCGGCGCAGCGCTCGCGGACACGGGATATATAACCGGGCATCATGATCTGCCCGACCGCGATAACAATATCCACATGAACGATACGATGCGCGGCCATTTCGATCACGCCGATCAAAACAAGGACGGCAAGGTCACGCGCGCGGAGATGGAGGCCCATATGCAGGCTGCATCAGAGTTCAAGAGCATGTTCGAAGAGCGCTTTGACAATCCGCAGCGAGGCCAATGAGGCTATACAGCAGGCGCTGTTGCTGACAAAGGAAAGTCAAATTCTCTGTAGCTTGATCACGACTGTGGCGCTCAATATGCGCCGCAGTCAGCTTAAGTTTCGTCAACGGCTATGGCTTTCCTTTCATCCGTGCTTCGCCTCGCGGTAGAGAACGCACAGTCGACGCAGTTCATCGATTCCCGTTTCGGGTAGCTTCGGAAATCAACACGGAAAGCTATGCGCAAACAAGGAGCGACCCTATGAGAATGCCGTTACTGGCAATCGGTGCAACAGTACTCACTAGCAGCGCTGCAATAGCCGATGTGTAAATTCCGGAAGGAGAACTCGGAACAGTACTTCATCTGAATGAAGCCTTTGAGGCTGTTGGCCGCATCGAGGGTCTCGACAACGTTCACGAACTGGCAGGCGCAACAAACCGCGGCATCCTGGTTGCCGGTAGTCTTACGGAAACCGAAGTCGGCATGGTGCCCAAGCCTTCCGAAGTTTCTGAGGAGGATCACGTAGCTCACCATGGAGGCAGAGAAGATGCCGGCCCGACCACTTCGAGCCTGATCACCTTGGTCGACGCGGACAGTCATGAAATCCTGCGTCGCGTCGAAGTTCCCGGCATAATACACCATGTCGGGGTTTCGTCGGATGAACGCTTCGCCGCGGTGACGCATCCTGGACTCGATGCTGTTTCGCTGATCGACCTGGAACACGGTGAGGTTACTGCGATCGTCGCCACGGGTCCGATCCCGGAATATGTAATCGCCTAGCCAAAGAAGGGCTATTTCTTCGTTTCCAACGCCGGGAATGACGCGATCAGCGAACTCGATCCTGAAGACGGGATAGTTACGCGCAACTTCAAACTGCAAGGTCCACCCAAGCACATGATGCTGGATGCCGAGGCCCGTCAATTGATTATCAGCGAGTCTGACGTCGGCAAGGTTTCAATTGAAAATGCCGACAGTGGTGAAACTCTTGATTCGTTTGAACTTGGAGGAAACCTGCACGGCGTTGCAGCGGATAAAGATGCAATCTGGTCGAGTGCACGCGAGCGTAACCTTGTGGTACGCATTGACCGCGCAACAGGTGGGCGCGTGGGAATCAATTCGTTCAAATACCATAGGTTCTGGCGATTTCAGCCCAATCGGACACTGCAGTTTTAGGTCCACCGCTATGCAAGATTACTGACAAAGCAGTTGAGCTGATTAGTTAGTGCCAAATCAGCATAAGCAACGCTGCGGTATGTACAACGGCCCTGCTGGCAGTCTAGGCTGAAGCAAATCACCACGCCGCTCCGGAAATAAGGGCCGTCACGACGTGGCCAATTTAGTCAACTCTGAAAAACTTGTAGCGGCTCAGCTGCTTGAGATAGCTTCCTTCAATCAAAAGCTAAGCCTGCGAGAGCAGAATTCGATCACGCTCTTGTTCAGCAAGCCACCCTGCCCTTTTGTGAGAGTTCTTCACAACTAAAATCCTGGATCAGCAAACTCCCCGAGCAGGGCGTTTCGCTTGAACCATTTGTCACGTTCATCGTGGGCTTCAACCTCCTCGCGCGACACCATGCCGTCCTGATTGCGGTCTATGTGCCGAAAGTGGCCTTTCATTGTATCTCCCGAATGGGTGGCATCACCTCGCTTGGGCAGTTCGTGATGCCCGGTACCGTAGCCGTTGTCTGCCAAGACAATACCACCAGCAGACACCGCGACAGTTGTACAAAAAATCAGTGCCAGTTTACGTCCCATTCACTTTTTCCTTTTGTCCTACATGCATTGTTTGCCGATGAAGTATGACTTGGTTTTGGAACGCTGCTGACGGCACGTGTGTATCAATCTGTCGCAAAGTGCGGCTTTGTTACGTTTCGCGACAAATTTTCTCGGCAGCGATCCTTTCATCGCTTAGTTACAAAAGATGACAAACTCTCCGCACATACTTCTGGTCGACGACAGCGCCGAAATTCGCAAAGCGGTTGCGCGATACCTGGAAAAGAATGACATGCGCGTGACGACGGCGGTCGACGCTTCCCAGATGGATAGTCTACTCAAGATTGGCCGCTATGACCTTATTGTCCTTGACGTGATGATGCCGGGCGAAGACGGGATATCGGTCTGTCGTCGTCTGTCCACCAAAGGGCTGGCCCCCATCCTCATGTTGACAGCGCTTGGCGAGGAAATGGACCGCATCATCGGCCTCGAAGTCGGTGCGGATGACTATTTGCCCAAGCCCTTCAATCCTCGCGAGCTACTGGCGCGGATAAAGGCAATTCTGCGCCGCGCGCAGAAACCGGAAGCACTTGCCGGGAGTCTTACGGGGAGCAGGGTTAGGTTCGCGGACTGGACGCTCGAAACCGATACGCGCCGCCTTTTCGCAGAGGACGGCCGCGAGGACGTACTGACGACATCAGAGTTCAAACTTCTTACGATCCTGCTCGAACGCCCGCGTATCGTGATTAGCCGAGAACAGCTTTTAGACCTGGCAGTCGGACGAACACCGGCCGCTTTCGACCGGACAATTGACAACCAGATCAGCCGCCTCAGGCGGAAGATCGAGTACAACCCGGGTCGTCCGAAGATCATCACAACGGTTCGAAACGGGGGCTATTGCCTTGCAACGGATGTCGAGGTGCAGCAGTGATCCGCAAGCGTCTGGATAGTTTACGCGTCCAGCTTCTGTTGCTCATCATTGGTAGCCTCGCCGTGGCTCAGGCGATTAGCATTTGGCTGTTTGTGGACGAGCGCAGTCTCGCGATACGTGCTGCAATAGGAGCCGAGGCGGCTGGGCGCGCGGCGAATGTGGCCATGCTACTAGAACAGGCCCCAACGGACTTGCGAGCCTCGATTCTTCGCGCCGCAGATTCGCCGCTGGCACGGTTTCGGACCGACCCGCAGGCGGCTGTGGATCATCTTGATCACCGCGCGGGAGGAGCTGTCGAAGCGCGCGTCAGGTCATTGTTCGGCGCTGAAGACAGTCGCGAAATCCGAGTAGAATTGCATGAGGTTGAGCGCGCATTCCCGCCAATGAGGTCAGTGCCGCCGGAGATGGCCGCAGAGCACAAGCAGATGATGCATGACAAGATCTCGGGGCTTGAATTGACACTGTCTATCGCGCTTGAAGATGGCACATGGCTGAATGTCGATACGCGCTTTCAGCGACCGCCGCTACAGTGGCCAATCTTTTCTGCGGTGAGCTTTGGTTTCACGGCGGCGTTCCTGATTGGTGTTGCTTTTTGGTACTTGCTTGCTCGCCTGACCTGGCCGTTAAGGCGCTTGGCGCAAGCCGCAGACAGGCTTGGCAGGGGAGAGGAAAACAAGCCACTCCCAGTCGCGGGACCAAGCGAAGTCAGAGAACTGACGGATACCTTCAATCACATGCAGGAGAGACTGGTGCGCACGGTCGCTGACAAGACGCGTATAATGGCCGCTCTGGGTCACGATTTGCGTTCGCCACTGACCGCTTTGCGGGTTCACGCAGAGATGGTGGATGAGGAAGAGACGCGTGACGCCTTGGTGAAATCCATCGAGGAAATGCAGGATATGGTCGAGCGCACACTGGCTTTTGCTCGAGGCATGGCAATAAGTGAACCTCCTGAAACAATAGAATTGGGGGAATTTCTCACTGAGCTGAAGTGTGACATGCTCAACGCATTCCGACTCGAAACGGACACACCGCTTCGGGTGAGGCTTCGGCCTCAATCCATGCGCCGAGCTTTGCGGAACGTCATAGAAAATGCAGTACGTTACGGCGACGATGTCGAGGTCACGTATAGCCGCGAGTATGACAGGGCATCGATCTGGGTTCGTGATCATGGTCCCGGCATCCCGGAGACGCAGCTAGAAGAGGTTTTCGAACCATTTTTTCGGGTCGAGACGTCACGCTCACGCGAGACGGGTGGCACCGGTCTCGGCCTGTCAATCGCACGCACCATCCTGCGCTCGCATGGCGGCGATATAATTTTGCAGAACCACCCGGACGGCGGGCTTCTTGCGCGACTCGATTTGCCGTTTTCACAAAGTTCCAACCAGCAAGAAAAGACAATATCATGAATGCCTATTTGACGGTCAAATCCAGCGTAATCGCTCTGTTTGCGGGCACAGTCTCGGCCCTCGCGGATCCAGGCGGCATTGCTGATAACACTTTTGGACACATGATGTGGGGAGATGGTCATGGTTGGTTGGGAGGTTTCGGCATGATCCTTTTCTGGGGGGTGATTATCGCGGTTACCGTATTCTTCTTCCGTATGCTCACCAGCAACCGTTTGGGCGAAACTCGCGATGCGATGGAGATCCTCAAGGAACGCTATGCACGCGGTGAGATCGACGAAGATGGACCTGTCACGCTTTCGTGCCGCTCCGATTGCTCACTTATGCAGCCTTTGCTTCGAAGGCCAAGGGGCTTTTCCAGCCCAATGCTGAGTGCCTTCGAGGCGGATTGTAGAAGCCGTTGATGTATTCGAAGATGGCCATCTCAGCATCGCGACGTGTCCGCCAAGACCGCTGCCACAGCAGTTCCGCCTTGATGGTCTTGAAAAAGGTTTCGACGGCAGCGTTGTCGTAGCAGTTCCCGGTCCCACTCATAGATGCCTTGAAGCCGTCCTGGCGCAGGATTTTCTGGTAGTCGTGAGAGCAGTATTGGCAGCCGCGATCCGTATGGTGGATGCAGCCCTTGTGTGGCCGCCGCATCGCAATCGCCATGTTCAGTGCCCGGATCGCCAGATCGCGTTTCATCCGGCTGCTGACGGCCCTACCAATGACACGTCGAGAATGCAGGTCGAGGATGACAGCCAGATAGAGCCACCCCTCCTGCGTCCAGACATAGCTGATGTCGCCCGCCCATTTCTGGTTGGGGCGATCCGCATAGAAGTCCCGGTTCAGCAGGTTCGGCGTGATGTTGAAGCTGTGATTGCTGTCGGTCGTAGCCTTGAACTTCTTGTTCCTCTTCACCGTAATGCGGTTCTGTCGCATCAAACGGCCAATGCGGCGATGCCCGACATCAAACCCCAGCTCCTTCAGCTCTTCGGTCATGCGGGGCCTGCCGTAGCTGCCCAGAGACAAGCGGAACTGTTCGCGGATGTGGGCGAGCAACACCATGTCGGTGCGTTGCTGCCGACTGGCAGGGCGGGACAGCCAGGCGCGGTAGCCTCGCGGGCTGACGTCCATAATCTCACACAAGCGGTTCACCGGGATGTCGTTTCGGTGTTCTTCAACGAAGGCAAACCTCATTTGCTTCTCTCCGCAAAGAACACCGTGGCCTTTTTTAACACCTCCCTCTCCTCCCGGAGCATGCGGTTCTCTTTCCGCAGCTCCGTGATCTCGCGTTCGAGATCAGACTGGACCGTTGGTTTCTCTGGATTGCGCCGATCCTTCTGAATCCAGCGGCTCAACGTGGAGAAGCCTACGCCAAAATCGGCGGCCACTTGTTTACGCGGCAGTCCGCTGGTCAAAGCTATCCCCACTGCCTCGGCGCGGAATTCCGGGGTTGGTTTTTTGTGCCATGATGTCTCTCCTTTGTGGCAAATTACCAAGTCAAAGGAGCGGAACAATTCCGGGACAGGTCCAAGATGAGTTTCGGCGCCGCAAGCAAGAACTCCAAGGCTAAGCCATCATGCCCTTTCCCGCTTCGCCGAAATGACCTCCCAGACATCATGCCAAAGGCGCGAGTATGAACGTGTTGCTCGAGAAACCAACAGATACGCGACCTGCCACAGCATAAAACAAAACCGGCGCAAGTGTGACCGCACAGCAGACTCATATCCCAAAGTTCATCATGTTACTTGAATTGGAAAGCTCTACTCGTGATTTGGCCATTTTCATAATGTCGAGACCCCGTAATTCGAAACCCTGCTAAAGGCTTATCCTGCAGGGAGGTGAGCGATACAAACCGTTACGTATTTCACGGAGTTTTCATCCCGACCATTCTTGATCTTCCAGTGCGGGAAGGCGGTTCAAGAGTCCCATTCAAGGATCGAATGCGCGGAGACGGACGATGGAAGACAAGACCCCCAGGGCAATAAGACGCCGAGGCTTTCTATTCTTTTCGGTTGGAGGGCTCGTTGCTCTTGCGGCACCATCGGTGTTGCGTGCCCCAGAGTTCGGACTCAGTTCGCCGGAATATTTCGTCATTCCGGTTGCATCGCTGGCAGGATCACTTTGACGCGCTCGGCAAAGGAATTCTGCTTTCCGATACCAACACCAGAGTTCTTCAGCACTGGACCGCGGATGGGGAGATGCGCATCTACCCCACATCGGTTCCTAAGGGCGACGAACTCACGCGGCGTGGCTATAGCGAATCGTCTACAAGGACGATGCGCCGGATTTGGTGCCCACCCCGTCGATGCGCGAGCGCGATCCGTCTTTGCCGGCATATGTCGCCCCCGGCCCCGAGAACCCGCTGGGCGTGCGCGCCATGCATCTGACCTGGCAGTACTACCGCATCCATGGGACCGGCGACACGCGCAAGATCGGTCGCAAATCCTCCAGCGGCTGCATCGGTCTCCACAACGAAGATATCATCGAAGTGTTCGACAGGACTCCAATCGGCACCCAAGTCAAACTTATCTGAAGTAAGGATCAAATGAACAAGACAGTTCTAGCCATTCTGGCCTTCTTCGTGTTGGGCGGCGCGGTAGTCTACTGGAAAATCGCGCAGCAACCCCAGCAGGGGATGGGCCATTCGATGGTACCTCCCGACACCAGTGATCTGGAATCGGGCGCCCCCATGGTCGAAGTTTCGCTGCCGGCGGAGCTTTCGGACCAGGCGCAGATGGGCAAGCGGGCCTACGAGGCGACATGTGCGGAATGTCACGGCAAGAACGCCGCAGGCCAGAACGGGGTCGCACCACCACTCGTGCACAAGATCTACGAACCGAACCACCATTCCGACATGGCGTTCGTGATGGCCGCGAAAAACGGTGTGCGCGCGCATCACTGGAAATTCGGAAACATGCCACCGGTCGAAGGTTTGACCGATGGCGACGTCAAGTTGATCGCACGCTATGTACGTGAATTGCAAAGGGAGAACGGGATCAACTGAGCCTTGGGCAGGTTCCGGGTGCCCACTCTCACTATCCGGCCTGATCTTCCGATTTTCAGATCTGATTGCCGGCGCCATAATTGCCGCGATTGAAACACAGGATTCTCCATGCCGACGCGACGCGATTTTCTCATGCAGGGGGCGGCTATCACCGCGGCGCTTGCCCTTCCAAAGCGGCTTTATGCCGCAACGTCAGAGTTTCAATCCCTGGACGCCCGCACGGCCAGCGTTCAATTGGCGCCGGAAGGCTATCCCAAGACCGAAATCTGGGGCTATGGCGGCGCGATGCCCGGCCCTCAAATGCGTCTTCAGCAGGGTGCGCGGCTGCAACGCCGCTTCATGAACGCACTGCCCCAGGCAAGCACGGTGCATTGGCACGGGGTTCGCATAGACAATGCGATGGATGGTGTTGCCGGGCTGACCCAGCCCGCGGTCGAGCCGGGGCAGAGCTTTGATTATGATTTCATCGCGCCGGATGCCGGAACCTACTGGTATCACGCTCATAACCGCTCGACCGAACAGGTGGCGCGCGGGCTCTATGGCGCGTTGATCGTCGAGGAATCCGAGCCGCCGGACCTGGATCGGGAAGAGGTACTGATCCTTGATGACTGGCTGCTCGACCCCGAAATGGCGCAGATCGTCCCGGACTTCACCTCGCGCCATGACCGCGGCCATGCCGGGCGGCGCGGCAATTTCATCGCCACCAACGGCCGGCACGACCTTTCCCTGGAGGTGCGCCAACACGAACGTCTGCGCCTGCGCCTCGTCAACGCGGCCAACGCCAGGATTTTCGTGCTGTCGCTTCATGGCATGGAGGGCTGGACGGTTGCACTGGACGGCATGCCACTGCCCCGGCCCGAGCCGCTCGCTGAGGCGCTGATCCTCGGCCCCGGTCAGCGGGCCGATCTGATCGTCGACGTGACCGCCGCGCCCGAGGAAACCGCCCATCTCGTTCGCCTCGACGATCAGGAGGCGGCCTCGCAGGTGGCTTTCACCGTGACTGGAAAGGCCTCGACCACGCTCCCGGGATGCACCGGACGCGCTGCGACCCAATCCGGGGATGGAGGTGATCGGCCTCGATGACGCCAGGACCGTGCGGCTCGACATGCAGGGCGGCGCAATGGGCACGCTCGACAGCGCGTTTCTGAATGGCGAGAAGAAAAGCTTTCGCGAGTTGGTGGTCGCCAACCAGTTCTGGTCGTTCAATGGAACGATCGGCATGACCGATGCGCCGCTCGTAGATGTCGCGAAGGGCGAAACGGTCAAGCTGCAGATCTACAACGACACGTCCTTTCCCCACGCGATGCACCTGCATGGGCTGCATTTCCGCGAGATCGGCGAGGATGGCGGGCTCGGTCCCTTGCGCGACACGATCCTGATGTTCGGCGGCCAGACCCACACGATCGGTTTCGTGGCCGACAATCCCGGCGACTGGCCGTTTCACTGCCACATGCTCAGCCACGCGGCCTCGGGCATGATGACCTGGATGAAGGTGACATGATGCGACGTTGGCTGATCCTCTTTCTGCTCATGGCCGGCGCGGCTGGAGTCGGCGCCTGGATGATGGCGGGAGGGACATCCGGCACCTCCGCCACGCCGGAACCGCCGCAGTCTGTCGATCTCGCCGAGGGCGCAGAACTCTATCAGGAGTATTGCGCCTCTTGCCACGGCGCCGATCTCGAGGGACAGGCCGGATGGCGCTCGGCCGGAGAGGATGGCATCCTGCCCGCACCCCCGCATGACGAAACCGGTCACACCTGGCATCATCCTGATAGTATTCTGTTCGACTATACCAAGCTCGGCGGAAAGAAGACCCTCGCGAAGCAGGGTGTGGATTTCCAAAGCGGCATGCCCGGTTTTGGCAATGAGCTGACCGATGCGCAGATCTGGAACATCCTCGCCTTCATCAAATCCACATGGCCCGACCGTCAGCGGGAGGTCCAGGCCGCCCGCAGCGAAGCGGAACAGCAAAAAAGAGGAGACTGAAAATGAAATCGCTTCGACTGGCAGTGCTCGCCATTAGCATCCTGTTGCCGCTTTCCGCGTTCGCACAGGAGCTGAGCGAGGAACGCGTCAAGGAACTGGCCTTGGAAGCGATTCTGGAAAACCCCCAGATCATCATGGAAGCGGTGCAGCTTCTCGAACAGCAGGAAGCGACCGCGCAGGCAGAGGCCACGACCGACGTGCTCAAGGAACAACGCCAGCTCTTGGAACAGGATCCGAACGCACCGGTGCTGGGCAATCCTGACGGGGACGTCACTGTTGTGGAGTTTTTCGACTACAACTGTCCCTATTGCCGCAGGGCCATGTCGGAGGTTGAAGGTTTGATCGAGGCGGACCTGAATGTGCGGTTCGTCTTTCGCGAATGGCCGATACTCGGCGACGGGTCGGTCTTTGCGGCGAAGGCGGCCTTGGCGGCACGCAATCAGAACAAGTATGAGGAATTCCACTGGGCGTTGATGGGCATGGCGGAACGTGCGCAAGAGGCGTCTGTCCTGCGGATCGCCGAAGAAATCGGCCTTGACGTGGACCAGCTGCGTTCGGACATGGAGGCGCCGGAAGTCCAGGCGCACATCGACGAATCGATGCGGCTGGCGCAGGCGTTGGGTTTCAACGGCACACCGTCCTTCGTGATCGGCGACAACCTGGTTCCCGGTTTGATCGAACAAGACCAACTGGAAGCCTTGGTCGATGAGGCCCGCGAAAGGGAATGAACCTCATGCGACGATGGAGAACTGGCGCCAGAATTGCCCGGCACCGGTGATCTTCAGGTCGTCGAAGCAGCCGTGACACCGTAACCGGCATTTCGGATCGCCTCCGTCAGGACGTGCTCGTTCAGCACGCTATCAACCTCGACTTGCCGCGTACCCGTATCGCAGGTCACGGACGATGTTGGGTCTATCGCCTTGATCGCCTTTTCGATCGTTGCGGTGCAATGGCCGCAACTCATATCCGGAACCTTGAAGCTGCGCATATCTGTTTTCTCCAGTTCTCGGCATTAGATGCCTGCTTCCTGCATGGGAAGGTCAAGGGCGAAAAAATATCCCGACATTGTTGACCTTCCAGCGGGGGGAAGCCTTAGATATCTTTCAGTAGATGAAGGAGACGTTCATGCCGGGCTCAAGAGATTTGCGTTTTTCTGTTCAAAACATGTCTTGCGCGTCCTGCGTCGGTCGGGTCGAGCGTGCGCTTTTAGCATTACCCGGGGTCGACGAGGTGAACGTGAACCTCGCCGCCGAAACGGCGCAGGCCCGGATCAACTCGGATGCCCGGATCCCCGAGGTGATCGGGGCGCTGGAGCATGCCGGCTATCCCGCCCGAACGCAAACGGCGCGCCTGAACGTCTCTTCCATGTCCTGCGCCTCCTGCGTTGGTCGCGTCGACAAGGCGCTCGCGGCAGTGGCAGGGGTGAGCGGGGTCAATGTCAACCTCGCGTCAGAAACCGCGACCGTCACCTATGTCGAGGGCGCGACCGACCCGGTCGAACTTCTGAAGGCCGCCGAGGCGGCGGGCTATTCGGCCGAATTGGCCGACGACGGCACTGCGGAGGATCGCGGCGCGCGCAAGGAAGGCGAGGCCCGTGCGCTCGCCCGCCGGACCGCTTTCGCAGCGGCGCTGGCCTTGCCCGTGTTCCTGCTTGAGATGGGGGCGCATCTCGTGCCGGGCATGCACGAGATGATCGGCCGCACGATCGGCCATCAGGCCAGCTGGATGATCCAGTTCGTGCTGACGACCATCGTGCTTTTCTGGCCCGGTCTCCAATTTTACACCAAGGGGTTCCCCGCTCTGGTGAAAGGCGCGCCCGACATGAACAGCCTTGTCGCGGTGGGGACCGGGGCCGCGTATGTCTATTCTATCACCGCGCTTTTCGCGCCGTCCGTGCTGCCCGAGGCGGCTCGCGCCGTTTACTTCGAGGCTGCTGCGGTCATTGTGGTGCTGATCCTGCTGGGCCGCTGGATGGAAGCGCGCGCCAAGGGGCGTACAGGGGCCGCGATCCAGAAGCTGTTGGGCCTTCAGGCCCGCACGGCGCGGGTTCTGGTGGACGGCGAGGCGCAGGACGTGGCCATTGAGCGCATCCGCGTGGGCGACACCCTCGTCGTGCGGCCGGGTGAGCGCATCGCGGTGGATGGCGAAGTGACGCAAGGCCGCGCGCATGTCGACGAGAGCATGATCACCGGTGAGCCGGTCCCCGTGGTCAAGGCTGAGGGCGATCCGGTGACCGGCGGCACCGTCAACGGTACGGGCAGTTTCCGGTTCCGCGCGACCCGCGTGGGGGCGGACACAACGCTGGCGCAGATCATCCGCATGGTCGAGCAAGCCCAGGGCGCCAAGCTGCCGATCCAGGGCATGGTGGACCGGATCACGCTCTGGTTCGTGCCGGCGGTCATGGCTTTGGCGGCCTTGGCTGTGCTGGTCTGGCTGCTGTTGGGGCCGTCGCCTGCGCTGTCTTACGCTCTGGTGGCGGGCGTGTCGGTGCTGATCATCGCCTGCCCCTGCGCGATGGGGCTGGCCACGCCCACTTCGATCATGGTCGGCACCGGGCGCGCCGCAGAAATGGGCGTGCTCTTCCGCAAGGGCGACGCTTTGCAACAGCTGACTGGCGTGGACATGGTCGCGCTCGACAAGACCGGCACCGTGACCGAGGGCCGCCCCGAACTAACCGACCTCGTTCTGGCCGACGGATTTGAGCGGGCCGAGGTTCTGGCGCTAGTCGCGGCTGTCGAGGCGCAGTCCGAACATCCCATTGCCGAGGCGATCATGCGCGCGGCTCAGGCCGAGGGCGCGGCACGGCGTGACGTCGAAAGCTGCGACTCGATCACCGGCTACGGCGTGCGCGCCAAGGTCGCGGGGCACGACGTGCTTGTCGGCGCGGATCGCCTGATGACCCGCGAGGAACTGAGCATCGAGGCGCTGGCCGATACCGAGCGCCGGCTCGCGGAGCAGGGCCGGACGGCCCTTTTCGCGGCCGTGGATGGAAAGGTCGCGGCGGTCATCGGCGTGGCCGACCCGGTGAAGCCCGCCAGCGCCGCCGCCATCGAGGCGCTGCATGGTCTCGGGCTGAAGGTCGCGATGATCACCGGCGACAAGCGCGAAACGGCCGAGGCCATCGCGCGGGAGATCGACATCGACCACGTGATCGCGGGCGTCCTGCCCGATGGCAAGGTGGCGGCGCTGGATGAACTGCGGCAAGGCGGCCAACAGATCGCCTTCGTTGGGGACGGCATCAACGACGCGCCCGCGCTGGCGCATGCGGATGTAGGCATCGCCATTGGCACCGGCACCGATGTTGCCATCGAATCTGCCGATGTCGTGCTGATGTCGGGTGATTTGCGCGGCGTAGTGAACGCGCTCAATGTGTCCGGGCGGACCATGCGCAACATCCGCCAGAACCTGTTCTGGGCCTTCGGCTACAATGTCGCGCTGATCCCGGTGGCGGCAGGTGTGCTCTACCCGGCCTTCGGGCTTTTGCTGTCGCCGGTGCTGGCCGCCGGGGCAATGGCGCTGAGCTCGGTCTTCGTACTGACGAACGCGCTGCGCTTGCGCCGGATCCGCCCGGCCATGGATGAAGCCAGCAGCTTGAAATCTGAAGGGGCGAATTCTCTTTCCCCTGCCCCTGTCGCCGCTCAATAAGGAGGATCATGGAATGAATATCGGAGATGTCGCCGACCTTTCCGGGCTGCCCGCCAAGACGATCCGCTATTACGAAGATATCGGACTGGTCAAGCCCTTGCGCAGTTCGAACGGTTATCGCACGTTCCGTGAAAGTGACGCGCACAAGCTGGCGTTTCTGGGACGCGCCCGTGCGCTCGGTTTCACAATTGAAGATTGCCGTAATCTTCTTGCGCTCTACGAAGACGAAAAACGTGCCAGCGCCGAGGTGAAGGAGATCGCCAAGCAACATCTTGAGCGAATCGACGGCAAGATCGCCGAGTTAAAGGAAATGCGAGCGACACTCGCGCATCTCGTCGAGGAGTGTGCCGGAGATCATCGCCCGGACTGCCCGATCCTGGCCGATCTGGCCATGAAACGGCGCGACGAGGACGACCGGCGCAAATCAACTTAGTTGGGTCCGAAGACGTGGTTTGGGCCATCCTTCTGGTTGTCGTTCTATTCGGGTCGAGCGGGCTGGTGCACGTCCGTGCGATGACCCTTGTGATGAACCGGGCGCGTGGGACGCCGTCCACACAGTCCGCACGTCTCCTTTTTGCTCTTTATACGCTTGCGCTTGCCCACATCATTGAAGCCGGACTTTATGCCCTCGGCTTCAGTTTCGGTGAACTCATCGGTATCGGCGGCTTTGAACAGGAGAACATCGACACGTTTATGGACGTTTTCTACTTTTCCCTGGTCAACTATTCGTCCCTCGGCCTCGGCGATATCTATCCCACGGACCATCTGCGTTTTCTGGCCGGTGCCGAGGCCCTGAATGGCTTTCTCCTAATTAGTTGCTCGGCCTCCACCATCTTTCTCGTGGTTACGAGAGGGAAGGACTAGAAGCCTCAGATGACTTAAAGCTTTTCGATCAAAGTTTGAATCGGAGGGATTCCCCTGAGGTCGGATTTGTGATTCACCCTTTGTGGGAGGATCAGGACCATGCCAGCACCGTTGCCAAAGGAACTCCGAGATCGTTTCTTGCGATTGATCGAAGAAGGGCTGTCAGGCAGGGAGGCGTCACGCCGTCTTCAGGTTTCTGCGGCAACTGGCGCACGCTGGAGGCGGCAAATACATGCCTCCGGCGCGGTCCACATTGCGCGGATGGGGCGTCCACGTGGCGGCGGAAAGTTGGCGCCCCATGTTGAGTTCTTCCGAGAGTTGGTGGCGCAAGACCCTGACATAACCCTGTTCGAGCTGCGCGATGCGCTTGCCGATGCCGAGGGGATCACGGTTCATCATTCAGCCGTTGCCAGTTTGCTGAAGCGCCTTGGCTTCACGCACAAAAAAAGTCGCTGGTGGCCACCGAACGCCGCCGCGCCAAGGTAAGACGCCGGCGCGACGACTGGGCCGCCTATCGTTCTCCGGCCATCACCCGTATGCCAGACCACGTGGTTTTCATTGACGAAACAGCGGTGAAGACGAACCTCACCCGGCTCCGAGGCTGGGCACCCCAAGGGGAACGCCTGACCATGGACGCGCCTTTTGGAAATTGGGGAACACAAACATTGATCGCGGGGCTGACCAGCGACGCGCTGATCGCGCCATGGGTCATCAGGGGCGCAATGGACGGTCCGGCCTTCGCTGCCTACATCCGAGAAGTCCTCGTCAAGGAAATCGCACCCGGCACCGTGGTCATCCTCGACAACCTGGCCACACATCGCAACAAAGAGGCGGCACAAGCCCTGCGCGACCATGGCTGCTGGTTTCTATACCTGCCGCCATACTCGCCCGACTTGAATCCCATAGAACAAGCCTTCTTGAAACTGAAAGCCCACTTGCGACGGATCGGAGCAAGAACCTTCACCGAACTCTTCGAGGCGATCCGAGAAATCTGCGATCTCTACGACCCAGAAGAGTGCTGGAACTACTTCAAGGCCGCCGGATATGTCTCAAACTAATCTCGAAACGCTTTAATGCCCGGAAAATCTGGAACCCTCCAGCGCTGGATGGTTGTTGTTGCTATGTCCGCGACGACAGTGAAAGCAGAAGGAGTACAACATGTCATATTGGAGATTTGCAGCCATGATTGCGACCTCCACGGTTGTAATGTTCGGACTTATGTATTTGAATACTTACCTCATTTCCCACGTTTTCTGGTCCGAAACCCGGGCTTACATGGCACTGCTGATGGGCGCGACGATGGCGTTCATTATGCTGGCCTTCATGCTCTCGATGTATTCACGCAAGGCGATCAATACGGCGATTTTCGCGGGAGCTGCCATCGCTTTCGCCGGGTCGCTCTGGCTCGTGCGCAGCCAGGCGACGGTTGGCGATACCAGTTTCATGCGCGCGATGATCCCGCACCATTCGATCGCGATCATGACGTCGAGCAGGGCCAACATCTCCGATCCCCGGGTGCGCAAGCTGGCGGACGAGATTATCTATGCGCAGGACAAGGAAATCGCTGAAATGCGCTATCTCATCAACGAGATGGAGGCCTCGGGTGACGTATCCGAGCCTGAGAAACCCGTGAGCCCTCGCATCGTGAACCTCGACGAAGCCCTTTCTACCGCGAACATCGCCGTGCTCGATCCCGGTTTCCTGACCGAGGAGGAGATCGCTCAGCTTCTGCCCAATGGCGCGGCCTGCACATTCAAATACACCACTGGCAGTCCGGCTTCTCTGGCACTTGGCGAAGTGAATGGTGAGGCCGTCGGGCTGGTCAAGCTGAGCGGCGACCTCGTGCGGATCGACCAAGGTGCGGCCGGGGAACTAGGCACCGAGGGTCTGGCGATCCTTCTCACCGCCGCCGAGGACGGAGCGGCGCTTGACTCGGTGGGCAGCAAGCCGGTCGAGGCGACGATGACGCTGGAGCTCGACGCCGGTCTCTCCGCCGGCTACCGCGGCTTCTACAGCTGCGGGGGCTGACATGGACCAGCAGGCAACTCCGAGCACGGCGAAGCTCTATCGCATGGTGATGCCGGGTCATCTCTGTCCCTATGGCCTGAAGTCGAAGGATCTTCTTGAAAGGGAGGGGTATGAGGTCGAGGACCACCATCTGACCACCCGAGAGGACACCGATGCCTTCATGGAACAGCACAGCGTCGAGACCACGCCACAGACTTTCATCGACGGTGAGCGGATCGGTGGTCACGAGGCTTTGCGAGTGCACTTCAGCAACGACAATACGGAAGGCGACGAAACCAGTTATCAGCCAGTCATTGCGATCTTCTCGGTCGCGTTTTTCTTAGCGCTCGGCCTCAGCTGGGCAAGCTTCGGTAGCATCTTCACGCTGCGCGCGGCGGAATGGTTCATCGCCATTTCCATGTGCTTTCTCGCCGTGCAGAAGCTGCAGGATGTCGAGAGCTTCTCTACTATGTTCCTGAATTACGATCTACTGGCTCGCCGTTGGGTCCGATACGGCTATCTCTATCCGTTTGGGGAAGCTTTCGCTGGTATCCTTATGGTTACTGGCACTCTCACTTGGCTTTCGGCGCCGGTTGCGCTGTTCATTGGAACGGTGGGAGCTATAAGCGTTTTTAAGGCGGTCTATGTCGATAAACGCGAGCTTAAATGTGCCTGTGTGGGCGGTGACAGCAATGTGCCACTGGGTTTCATCTCCCTGACTGAGAACCTGATGATGATGCTTATGGGCATCTGGATGCCAATTAAAGTGTTCGCGCTCGGATGGTAGTAGTGTTCGGGTGGCAACCGCGCCACCCGAACATCTAAGTGATTATTTCATCTGCGTGACAGTAAGCTTTCCCTCAACCCGGTCGGCAACGAACTCGATTTCCTGACCCTCCGCCATCTTGGC
>NZ_JASHIN010000033.1:0-38235 GCF_030733705.1 Roseovarius sp. MMSF_3298 | reverse complement strand
GTTTCGATCAGGCAGGCGGTCTGGATCGTCATGTGCAACGACCCCGCGATGCGCGCGCCCTTGAGCGGCTTTTCAGATCCGTATTCCTCGCGCAGGGCCATAAGGCCCGGCATCTCCGTCTCGGCGATGTCCAGTTCTTTGCGCCCAAACTCGGCCAGCGAAATGTCTTTTACGATGTAGTCTTTCATGGGCTTCCCATCCGCTTAAGATTCGGCACAACAAGCAGCTGTTGTTACATGTATCGATTTAACCGCGTCGATAAACACTTCCGTTCCCAAACACAAATGTGTTTCCGGAGTGCCATCAGGCGTTGCCGCTGGTGACCCGCACGACCGATTGCGCGCGTCCGGTCATAGCGTTGACGCGGACGCGCGGGCTGTTCCTAGGCCGCGTTGTTTGCGGAGAGCTTGCGCCGCAGGCCATCCAGCACAATCCGGATCTTCTCTTCGGCTGAATACTGTTTGCGCGTCGCACGGCGGATGTCTTTGACAACCTTTTCGCCGTGGCTCCTGCGTGTTCCGGGTTTCTGTCTCATCTTATGGAATGTACGCCCCTTGCACCCAAGCCGATAGTTTTCGGCACATGTTACAAGGAAAAGGAGTTCAAAAAATGCAGTTGCTCGCGATCGATTTAGGCAAGCAATCTTTCCACATTCACGGGATTAGCAATGACGGCGAGGTGATCTCAAGGAAAGTAACCAGATCAAAACTTGAAGCCGCCGTCCGGGAGCTTTCTCCTGAAGCCATTGCTATGGAAGCCTGTGCCAGCGCTCACCATTGGGGGCGCCGTTTCGAGGCGTTGGGATTTCAGGTTCGCCTCATTCATCCACGTTTCGTTATGCCATTCGTCAAAGGCTCGAAGAATGATGCCGTCGATGCGGAGGCGATCCACGAGGCTGCACTACGTCCGACCATGCGGTTTGTGCCGGTGAAGACGACTGAGCAACAGGATTTGCAGATGCTGCACCGAACACGCGACCGGCTCATCACGCAACGCACCGGCCTGATCAATCACATTCGTGGCCTTCTTGGGGAATATGGCGTGGTCATTCCTGTCGGTGCCGTCCGGTTTGGCAAGGATATCAGGACTGCCGTCGCTGAAGCGAAACTGTCGGCCCTGGCGAGGCAGAACTTCAACGCACTCATCGCGGAGTTCGAAGCCTCTGACAAACGCGTGGCCGAGATTGATCGAAAGCTGATCGCAATCTGCAGAACCGATGGTCGCTGCAAACGACTGGCAACCCTTGCCGGCGTCGGGCCGGTGATCGCCTCCGCTTTGATTGCCGCCGTCGATGACGGGCGACACTTCTCGTCGGGCCGGGCTCTTGCGGCATAGATCGGGCTGGTCCCCAGACAATATACGACCGGAGGCAAACGTCGGCTTGGCGGCATAGGCAAACGGGGCAATCAATACTTGCGCCGCCAGATCATCCACGGGGCGAGGTCGGTCCTGATCAGGATCGCCGGGCGAAATGATCGGCGTGCCAAATGGGCGCAAGACCTACTTGCACGTCTAGGCCACAACAAGACCCTGGTGGCAATCGCCAACAAGACAGCACGCATCGCCTGGGCGGTTTTGCGCAATGGAGAAAGCTACAAAATCGCATAGCCGGGGCGCAGGGCGCTTCGGATTTAGAAAAGCGAGGTGAAAGACGATGGTGTAACGGCAGGGGCCGCCAATTCACAGCCTGCAAGGAGTGATGGCCATCCAAGGCCGGTCATCTTAGAAGACACGAAACCAAGCGGATCCCATCGAGGCCAGAAGCAAGACAGCTTCGCAAAAGGCCGGATAGATTCACGCATCCAAGGCCGTTGGAGCTAAAGGCAAAAAACACCTTGCGCAGGGGGCGTCCATAGATCCACTCCTTGGTGGTTACAATGTGCCAGAAACCCTCCCTTATCAAATCGCCCTATACTGTCCCATTGGCCCTGACGTTAGACACCGACATCTGTCCCAAATTCCCTGACGACGGACAAATTGAATATGAGTCTTTTGCTCTTTTGCTGCGTATTTGCCATTTTCACACTTTCTTTAGTTCTTCAAACTCGGCGATCGTGCGCTGCAACCCCTCATCAAGCCCGATCTTCGGGGCCCATCCCATGTCCAAAAGCCGCGTGCTGTCCATCAGTTTGCGCGGCGTGCCATCGGGTTTGGTCCTGTCATGCACGATCTCGCCTTCATAACCGGCATCCTTTACGATGCTGCGCACCAGTTCGCCGATTGAGATTTCCTGCCCGGACCCGACATTGACGTGATCGTAATCCGAATAGTGCTCCATCAGAAAGATCAGCGCATCAGCAAGATCATCGGCATGCAGGAATTCGCGGAGCGGTGTACCACTGCCCCAAACCTCGATTTCCGGCGCGCCTTTGTCCCGTGCCTCGACAACCTTGCGTACCAATGCCGGCAAGACATGGCTGGTCTCAAGATCGTAATTGTCGCCGGTGCCATAAAGATTGGTCGGCATGGCCGAGATGAAATCGCGCCCGTGCTGCTGCCGATAGGCCTGCACCAGCTTGATCCCCGCAATCTTGGCGATGGCGTACCACTCGTTCGTCGGCTCCAGCGGGCCGGTCAGCAGCGCATCCTCGCGCATCGGCTGTTCGGCCATCTTGGGATAGATGCAACTGGATCCGAGAAACATCAGCTTGGCCACGTCCGTGTCGTGCGCGGCCTTAATGATATTCGTCTCGATCATCAGGTTCTGATAGATAAAGTCCGCAGGATAGCTCGCGTTGGCGAGGATACCGCCCACTTTTGCAGCGGCGAGGAACACGGCGTCAGGCTTGTACTCGGAAAACCACGCCTCAACCTCGGCCTGCCGTGTCAGGTCCATTTCCGACCGGGTCGCCGTCAGCACGGTACAATCTTCTTGTTGTAACCGTCGGCAGATTGCACTTCCGACCATGCCGCGATGACCGGCCACGTATATCCGTTTTCCGGCAAGCTTGAAGAGCGGTTCACCCATGGCGACGTGCGTCTTCCAGGTCGGCCTCTGCCATCTCGCGTACCAGTTCCTCGAACGGCGTCTCGGGCACCCAGCCCAGTTTCTCACGCGCCTTGGTCGCATCACCCAACAGGGTCTCGACCTCGGCTGGGCGGAAATATTGCGGATCGACCCGCAAGATGACCCGACCGGTCTCGTCGCGGGCCACCTCGTTCACGCCCTCGCCTTCAAAGGTCAACTTGAGGCCCAGCACCTCCGCGGCGCGAGTGACGAACTCGCGCACGGAATATTGCTGACCCGTCGCGATAACGAAATCCTCTGGCGTGTCCTGCTGAAGCATCAGCCACATCATCTTGACATAGTCGCGGGCGTGGCCCCAATCCCGCAAGGCATCCATGTTTCCCAGCACCAGATCGTCCTGCATCCCCAGCTTGATGCGCGCCAGGGCACGCGTGATCTTGCGCGTGACAAAGGTTTCACCACGGATCGGGCTCTCATGATTGAACAGGATACCGTTGCAGGCGTACATCTCGTAGGCCTCGCGATAGTTCACGGTAATCCAGTAGGCATATAGCTTGGCCACGGCATAGGGTGAGCGCGGATAAAAGGGCGTCGTCTCACGCTGGGGCGTTTCCTGAACCAAGCCATAAAGCTCCGACGTGGAAGCCTGATAAAAACGGGTCGTCTCGCCCATGCTCAGAAACCGGATGGCCTCCAACAGGCGCAGCGCGCCCATGGCATCGGAATTGGCCGTGTATTCAGGTTCTTCGAACGACACCGCCACGTGACTTTGCGCCGCTAGGTTGTACACCTCGTCGGGCTGTGTCTTTTGCAGGATGTGGGTCAGAGACGAACTGTCCGTCATGTCCCCGTGATGAAGCTTGAAACTCCCCGACCTTCCCGGCTCGCCTTCCATGAGATGGTCGATCCGGTCGGTATTGAACAAAGAGGTGCGGCGCTTGATACCGTGCACCTGATAGCCTTTTTCAAGCAAGAACTCGGAAAGATAGGCACCGTCTTGGCCGGTGACGCCGGTGATGAGCGCCGTTTTCAATATTCCCTACCTCCTAATGAAAGGCTACGGTTTAATAGCGCAACCACAGTTAACGACACCTGCTACAGGCATTAAAACCCCGCAGCAATCGTTTGCTGCCGGCGGCGATGTAGTACTCACTCCAATCTCTGGTTGCAATGTTCAATCCCGGAGGGTGCCAGTACGATGGTCGCGCTGCGTTCAAGAGCCGAAGACAAGACCGGCCAGCAGCCCGTCGGCCTCTGACGCCGAGCGCATGAATTTCGGCCAGCTGCGCAATAGCGCCAGTCGCTGCCGTGCACTGACATGATCGGCGGGGGCGCCCAGATCGGGGCAAGACAGCTTGTCAGCCTCGGCAAGCGCAGGCGCCAGCGCACCTTCGGGGAAAAACGCCCGGTCCATGGCGCGGGCATTCTCATTGCAATTATCCTGCACCAGCGCAATTTGATCGGATGTCAGGCCAAGAGGCGTGCCTGACGGGCCTTTATCCGACAGGACGCTGTACAGCGCATTGCCGAAACGGCGACGGTCGGCCTTGTCCAGGTCCGGTCTGAGTTCGCTGATGCGCGCATGTACGTGGCGCATGAACCACAGATCCTCGGCGCTCAAAGACGGGTTGGACCGCAGGTGCCCCTGGTTAAGCTCGAATGCATGTCCCTCAAGCGCGATGTTCAGAAAATCATTCAGGGCGTCCCCGCCGGCCAGCAACGGCGCAACCACCGGGCGCAAGATGAAGCGGTCGCCGAACACCCGCCGCCACCGCATGAAACGCGGCGCAAAGCGGATGCGGTCATTTTCAAGAAACCGCGGCAGGTAAGTGTCGATGGGATCGGTCGTGGCGCCCAGCTTGACTCGCTCCGCATAAAGCGAAAGCGTGAATTCCGCGTGGGGTCGCACATAGGCCAGCACGCACATGTCGTCAGCCATCTCCGGCAAATAGGTTTCGACCCACTTCAAGAGCCGCGCAGGCCGCACGCCTTGTGTCTGACGTCAGCGCCAATGGGACAGTTTAGGGTGATTTGATAAGAGAAGGTTTCTGGCACATCGTAACCACCAAGGAGTGGAGATGAGACAGAAACCCGGAACCAAGCAGAGCCACGGCGAGAAGGTCGTCAAGGACATCCGCCGTGCGACAAGAGGAAGGCGCCGGTGCGTCTGATCTGCTTGGCGGTCTCGCCGCACAGGTCGGTGGCGTCTCGGGCGGCTCGGACACCGACATTCTGTACGAATTCATACAAAGCCCCGCGATGGTCGAGGCGCTTGACGCGAAATTCAATCTCACGGAAATCTATTCGGCCCCTTACGACCTGGACCCGGTGTTCGCCCTGGCGCCGGATAGCAATCTTGAGGATCTGCTGGACTACTGGCATCGCATCATCCGGGTTTCCTATGACGGCAATTCCCAACTGATCGAACTCCGCGTTCTGGCCTTCGAGGCAAGCATAGCGCAAGAGATCGCAGAAGAAGTCCTTGATCAAAGCCAGCAATTGATAAACGACCTCAATTCGCAAGCCAGAGCGGACACGATCCGATATGCCGAACTCGATCTTGACGAGGCACAACGTCGGCTGCGCGAAGCGCGATCGGCCTTGATTAATTTCAGGGCGAGGACCCAGCTGGTAGATCCCGAAACCGATCTTCAGGGCCGTATGGGCGTCGTCAACACGCTGCAAGGACAGCTTGCCGAGGCACTGATCGCCCTCGACCTCCTGACGCAGTCGACATCCGAAAGGGATCCGCGCGTCGTTCAGGCACAACGCAGGATCGAGGTCATACGCGAACGCATCTCGGCAGAACGCCGCAACGTGGCGCGCGGCGACGATGATGGCCTGTCCGGCGATTATCCGACGCTCTTGGCGGAATACGAAGGCTTAGTCGTGGACCGGGAATTCGCCGAACAAAGCTACACCGCGGCACTCAAGGCCTTGGATGTCGCGCGGGCAGACGCGGCGCGCCAGTCACGCTATCTGGCAACCTATGTGCGACCCACACTGCCGCAAAGTTCGGAATTCCCGCAGCGCTGGACCATTTTCGGGCTTTTCGCCCTGTTCCTGTCCTTGGCCTGGGCAATCCTTGCGTTGATCTACTACTCAATTCGCGACAGCAAGTGACATGATCCGCTTTGAGAACCTGTCAAAGAGCTTCTGGCTGCGTGGCGAGCAGAAGGTCATAATCGACCAGCTCGACACGACATTGCCCACAGGCAAATCCCTGGCCCTCATGGGGGGCAACGGGGCCGGCAAATCGACGCTCCTCAGTATCATAGCTGGTGTGATGCCGCCCGACTCCGGGCGCATCATCAGTGACGGCACAATTTCGTGGCCTGTCGGACTCACCGGGAGCCTGCACCCGCAGATGACCGGCGCTCAGAACACCCGGTTTGTCGCGCGCATTTATGGGGCTGATACAGAAAACCTGATTGAGTTCGTCAAGGATTTCTCCGAACTCGGCGTGCATTTCGACAACCCCGTCCGAACCTATTCCACGGGGATGAGATCGCGACTCGCGTTCGGCATGTCGATGGGTATCAAGTTCGACACCTACCTGATCGATGAGACCACCGCCGTCGGCGATGCCTCCTTCTTTCACAAAAGCCGGGCCGTGTTTCACGAACGGGTCAAGGATGCCAGCGCGATCATGGTCAGCCACCAGACCCGCGCCTTGCGCAATTTCTGCAACAGCGGCATCGTCCTGAGCAATGGAAAGCTTGAATACTTCGAGGATCTTGAGGAGGCGATTGACCGCCACAACAAGATCATGGGCGTGCCATCCGGAGGCTAAAGCGTTTCGCCTTTTTTCCAAGACCCGGATAAAGCCGAAATCCGCGCAGCGACGGAGCACTTGACCGAGTTTCCAGAAAACCTGCGTGGCAAGTTTTCGCAAAACGCTTTGCCGTGCCATGCCCTGCATAGCTCGCATTCATATTAAATATCAGCTTCATGCCACGGTTTTGACGCGGTCTCGGTCCGCTCCGCGTCACCTCGCCGTCTTTTCTTCAAACGCGATCAAAGCACTGAAGATCATTTGGGGCGAACATGTTAAATTTACGCTTTCACGGGATCGCCGGAAATCTTCGCGCGGTGTCCGACTTGCAGATCGTCGACCTGCAGACCGGCCCGTATCTCGTGACCGTTTCGGCCGGCCAGGGCGGCTTGACAAGCTGGGCACCGGTCGCGGGCGGCCTGCCCGACTATCTGGGCTGGCGCGCAGCCTCGGTTGACACGTTGACCGGCACCGGACCTCAGATCGCCACAGTCGCGGACGAAGTTCTCGTGGCCGGTCTTGGCCGGGACGAGGTCGACAGGATCACGCTGCGCAGCGACGGCAGCCTGCTCGCGCCCGAGGATCTTGCGGCGCCCGGTGGCGCATGGTCAGCAATCGCCATGCTGGACGCCGAAACAATCGCTCTGGCCGAAACGAACGCCTCGGGCTTTTCGCTGTTTTCCCAGGCCGACAACACGTGGCAGCCGATAAGGACCGTGACGGATACCAACGCCGTTCATGCGGACGGAATCACCGCGATGACGTCCCTGACCGTCGGCACCAGGTCGTTTCTGGTCACCGCAAGCGGAACCGAACACGGCGTCACCCTGTTCGAGATAGCCGGCAAGACAGTCAGTGCACAAAGCAGCATCGGCCCCAAGGATGGGCTGGGGCTGATGGTGCCTTTGGCCATGACCGTCGCTGCCGTCGCCAACCAGCCCTTCGTACTTGTCGCCTCGGCCCCCGAAAACGACGGCGACGGCGGGGCGATCAGCGTTCTCGCCATAGGCCCGAACGGAGAGCTGACTCCGACGGACCACATATTGGACACCCGCGAAAGTCGTTTTGGCCAGATCCAGAGCCTCGCCGCGGTCGAACATGGGGACATCACGCTGGTGGCCGCCGGCGGGGGCGATGACGGGATCACCCTCATGATCCTTCTGTCCGATGGACGGCTGGCGCATCTGACGACGGTGGTGGACGACAGACAAACCGGGCTGCGGGGCGTGACCGAGCTGGAAATGACCGTCGTCGACGACCGCTTGCAGATTTTTGCCTCCTCCGGGGCCACGGACGGGCTCAACGTGTTCGAGGCCGACCTGTCCCAGCTCGGACTTCGGGCGGCGGCAGACGCGGGGGGCGCGCGCCTCGTCGGCACTGACCGTGACGACATCCTCGAAGATGGCGACGGGGCGGATACGCTGGAGGGCCGAGCGGGCGCCGACCTCTACATTCTTACCGCCGATGGGCAACGAGACGTGATCCGTGGCTTCGATCCTGGCGAAGACAGGCTGGACCTGTCGTTCTGGCCCATGATCTACGATACAGGCCGGATCGACATCACCAGAACGACCACAGGCGCCCGGATCGAGATACGAGGCGAGATCCTGGACCTGATTTCACCGAACAATAGCGCCCTTGATACCGAAGCGGTGCGCTCTGCGATACAGCTTGTCATAAACCGCAGCTTTTCTTCTCCCTCGGTCGAGTATCAGGGCGACAGCACCGCCGAGCGTATCGAGGGAAGCTGGCACAACGACACCCTGCACGGCGGCGGCGGCAATGACACGCTGATCGGCGGCCGCGGCGACGACACGCTCATGGGGGGCGCCGGCGCTGACACGGCCGTATTCGGCATCCCTGCCGGTGCGCTCACGATCCTCGACATCGCGGGCGACCGCGCCACCATCATCTCGTCCGAAGGCACCGACAGTCTCGACGGGATCGAAATCCTGGAATTCACCGACACCACGGTGAATTTCGCCGACCTGGCACAGCTGCGTGCGCCCGTCACACTGACAGGCGGGGCGGGGAACGACAGTCTTGTCGCGACGGGCCTTGATGCGTCCCTCCACGGCCTCGACGGAGATGACAGGCTCACGTCCGATCTGGGCGAGGATACGCAGCATGGCGGGGCAGGGAACGATACGCTCAGCGCAGGCGCCGGTCAGGATTCGCTGCTTGGCGCCGAAGGACACGACCGGCTGTCCGGCGGGACGGGACAGGACAGGTTATCGGGCGGGTCCGGAAATGACTGGCTCAGCGGCGATGACGGCAAAGACAGCCTCGACGGCGGCACCGGAGCGGACACCTTGAACGGCGGCGTGGGCGATGACAGCCTGCGGCCCGGGCAAGGTGACGACGAAGTCGACGGTGGCGCGGGCTTGGACACGCTCTACTTCAGCCTCGCCATATCGCAGATCGAAATCGCAGAGATTGAAGGCACCCAAGTCACCTTGATTTCCGCAGAAGGCACGGACCGGATCAGGGGCGTCGAAAACTTTGTCTTCGGCACGCGAACGCTGACACTGTCCGACCTTGACGCGATGTCCGGCCCGACGCTTCTGGAGGGCGTTAACGGAAACGACGTTTTGCGCCACTTGGAAAACGCAGTCGATATGCGCGGCTTTGCGGGCAACGACTTTCTTGAAACTGGCCCCAGTGATGACCGCATAGACGCCGCAAGCGGCGATGATACCGTCAGATCTGGCCGGGGAAACGACACCATTGAGGCCGGACCCGGTCATGACGGCGTTTGGGCACTTGGCGACAACGACACTGTCTTCGGCGGAGACGGCAATGACACATTGCGGGGCGGCCGTGAGTCCGATCAGCTTTTTGGCGGAAACGGAAATGATGTCCTGCGCGGGCAACGGCACGCTGACACGCTCTATGGCGGCGACGGCGACGACAACATCGCAGGCGGCGGCGGTAGTAACATCCACTTTGGCGAAGACGGGCAACGATTTCGTCAAAGGCGGCACGCGAAACGACCTTGTCGATGGCGGACGGGGAAACGACAAAGTAATAGGCAACCGGCACGATGACACCCTGCTCGGGGGCCACGGCGACGACTACCTGAATGCCGGCGGGGACGATGACAGGTTGGACGGCGGACCCGGCGACGACTGGATGCGCGGCGGTCCCGGGGCCGATGTGTTCGTCTTTGCGGACGGGCACGGTCGTGACACGATCGATGATTTCAACCGCCGGCACGATACGTTCGAAATCGACGCGAGCCTTGCAGGCGACCTCAGCCCAGTGCAGATCATCAAGGGCGCAAGGGTGACTGCCGATGGGGTTCTGATCGATTTCGGGGGCGGCGACACGATCCTGCTGGATGGGCTTGGGTCGACACACGGGCTGATCGACGACATCATAATCGTGTAAAAGGGCTTGATCAGGCCACCACCTTTCGCTTGCGAAAAGCACATAACAGTCTCTGTTTTGCGGTGCGCTCCTCTGCCCTGCACCTGACCCTAATCGCGGGGATAAAGCGCCAGCCGTTTGAGATAGGCACCATACCCTGTTTTCCCAAACAGCGCGGCCCGGGCCTCGAGCTGTTCAGCATCGATCCAGCCCTGCTGAAACGCGATCTCCTCGGGGCATCCAACCTGCTGGCCCTGCCGGTCTGACAGCGTCCGCACGAAATTGCCCGCGTCCAGCAAGGACCCATGCGTGCCGGTATCAAGCCAGGCATATCCCCGCCCCATCTGCTGCACGCTCAGCTGCCCATCGGCAAGATAGGACTCGAGCAGCGAGACGATCTCAAGCTCGCCACGCGATGACGGGGTCACATGCCGGGCGCGCTCGGACGCCGTGCTGTCGAGGAAATAAAGCCCGGTCACGGCATAGGGCGACGGGGCCACCTCCGGCTTTTCCACGATGCTGCGCACCGTGCCATCGGGGGCGAAATCCACCACCCCATATCGTTCGGGATCGGCCACGCGGTACCCAAAGACGGTCCCCCCCGTCACGGTTCCGTCGGCCTCGTGCAGGCGTTCCGGCAGGCCGTGGCCAAAGAAAATATTGTCGCCCAGAACCATGGCGCTTGGGGCACCATCCAAAAACGACTCCGCCAGCAGATACGCCTGCGCCAGCCCATCGGGGCTGGACTGGGTCACATAGGTCAGCGACAGGCCCCATTGCGCCCCATCCCCAAGCGTGCGGCGGAACTGATCCTGATCCTGCGGTGTCGTGATGACACAGATCTCACGGATCCCCGTCAGCATCAGCGCAGACAAGGGATAATAGATCATCGGCTTATCATAGACCGGCAAAAGCTGTTTCGAAACGCCCATCGTGATGGGATAGAGGCGTGTCCCCGATCCACCCGCCAGAATGATGCCTTTGCGGCCTGTTGCTGATTGCGCGGTCATACTCTGTCCAATTCCTTTAACACGTTGACCAGTCCTGTGGTCCAGTCCGGCGGCTCAATTCCAAAATCCCTCGTCAGCTTCGCACAGTCGAGCCGGGAATTCCGCGGCCGCTCTGCCGGCGTGGGATAGGCGCTGGTCGGAATATCCTCGACCGTAACGGTCTTGCCGGCATTCGCAAAAATCGCGCGGGCAAAATCTGCCCAGCTGACCGGAGGCTGGCCGCCGTAGTGATAAAGACCACCCCCCTGCCCTTTTGTCATCTCACGTCCCATGCGCAACAGCGTTGCCGCGATATCCGCCGCCGGGGTCGGGCAGCCCACCTGGTCGGCGACAATACTCAGGCGGTCGCGGCTCTCGGACAGACGCAACATCGTTTTCACGAAATTGCCCCCATGGGCCGAAAATATCCACGAGGTGCGCAGGATCGCCCAGTGCCCTCCGGCCTCCGCAACCTGGTGCTCTCCGGCAAGCTTGGTGCGCCCATAGGCGCTTTTCGGTGCAACAGGGTCTGTCTCACGCCAAGCTCGGGTGCCAGAGCCCTCAAATACGTAATCGGTCGAGATATGCAGGAACGGAATCTCCAGTGCGCAACAAGCCTGCGCCATGGCACCCGGTGCTTTGGCATTGATCCGCATCGCATCACTTTCCTGCGCCTCGGCCGCATCGACAGCGGTCCAGGCGGCGGCGTTGATCACAACCGCCGGTGCGTGTGCCTCGATCGCGGCGCTGCAGGCCTCCGGATCTGACAGGTCTGCCGTATCGCGTCCCAGGGCCGTGACCGACGCCTGGCGCTGCAGCTCCGTCGCCACCTGGCCGGTTCTTCCGAAAACCAGGATCACGCCGTGCCCAACCGGCGGCCGACACCTTCACGGTCGAGCAACGCGCGCCACCACGCCTCATTGTCCAGATACCAGCGCACGGTCCGCTCCAGTCCCTCTTCAAGCGTTACGGACGGCCGCCAACCCAGTTCGTCCCGGATGCGCGCAGGGTCGATCGCATAGCGCAGGTCGTGGCCGGGTCGATCGGCCACAAACTCGATCAGGCTTGCATAGGGCCTTGTTCCCGGCCGCAACCTGTCAAGAATGGCACAGATCATCTGCACAAGATCGATATTGCGCGCCTCGTTCTCGCCGCCGATGTTGTAGCTGCGCCCCACCTTGCCCTTTTCCAGTACCAGCAAAAGCGCGTCGGCATGATCCTCGACATAAAGCCAGTCGCGCACATTCTTGCCCTTGCCGTAGACTGCGATCGGCTTGTTCGCGAGCGCATTCAGGATCACCACCGGCACCAGCTTTTCAGGGAAATGGAAAGGCCCGTAATTGTTGGAGCAGTTGGTCAGCAGGATGGGCAGGCCATAAGTTTCCTGCCACGCGCGCACCATGTGGTCGCTTGAGGCTTTCGAGGCGGAATAGGGACTGCGCGGATCGTAAGGCGTTTCTTCGGTAAACATTCCTTCCTCTCCCAGAGAGCCGAACACCTCATCCGTGGAGATATGATGAAACCGAAAGTCCTGGGGCCGCCCTTGTCCGTGCCAATAGCTGCGCGCGGCCTCCAGCAGGTGGAAGGTGCCCAGCACGTTGGTTTCGATAAACGTCGCCGGGCCGTCGATGGAGCGGTCCACATGGGACTCGGCGGCAAGATGCATTACTGCGTCTGGCCTGTGTTGGGAAAAAATCCGGTCCAGGGCGGCTCTGTCACGGATGTCGGCCTGCTCGAACGCGTAATCTGGGTGATCGGCAACCGAGGCGACGTTCTCGAGACAGGCCGCATAGGTCAGCGCATCCAGGTTGACCACCGAATGCCCGTCGGCCATCGCCCGGCGCACCACCGCCGAGCCTATGAAACCCGCCCCTCCGGTCACCAGCAGCTTCATGTTCCTGCCCCGTCCCAGACAAACGGGCTGTCGAAATCCCGCAGGGCCGGCGCCCGCGCGTCCTTGTCCGAGATCACCGGCGCGCGGCCATCAAGCGGCCAGTCGATGGCAAGGTCCGGATCGTCCCATTTCAGCGCGCCTTCTGCCTCGGGGGCGTAAAGGTCAGAGCATTTATAGATAATCTCGGTCTCTTGCTGCAGGGTCACGAAACCATGGGCAAAGCCCGCCGGGATCAAAAGTTGTACACCGTTTTCGAACGACAATGTTTCGCCCAGCCAGTGACCGTAGGTGGGACTGCCGCGACGCAGATCGACAGCGACATCGAAGAGTGCTCCGCGCCCGCAGCGCACCAGCTTGGCCTGGGCATGGGGCGGCGCTTGGAAATGCAGGCCCCGCAGGGTGCCCGCCTGCTCCGAGAGTGATTGGTTGTCCTGCACAAAAACCGTGTCGATCCCTGCCGCTGCCATCGTGTCGATATTGTAGGTCTCGGCAAAAAAGCCACGATGGTCGCCGAACCGGCGTGGCGTCAGGCGCAGCACACCAGGCAGCGTGGTCTCTTCGATCAGCATGGCGACCTCCGACCACTGGTAAAACTTTCGCATGCGAAAGGGCTCACAATATTCGTCTCTTCACTCTGATTCAGAATTCTTTGTCGGGCTTTCGTAACCTTTGATTTCCGGTGCCAAAAAGGACCGCTCGATCTGACTGGTCCTGTTCGGTCGTTGGCCCATTGTCCGTTGAAACTTCCTGAGTTCCTGACTTGGCCTACACACCGCCTTTCCGGACTTCTGTTGTTGGCTCCAAAGCCGCTTGGCGTCAAGCTTGCAAATGATGAACGCCGTTTGATTTCATTATGCTCCGGCCCCGCAAGCATTGACCTGAAGTGGCCCAAGCGGTTTGGCAAGTTTTACAGTGCTTCAGGGTATGACGCTAGTGAACGCAGGGAAACCGCTTCCTCGTTAACCTGAAGGCGAAACGTGTAAAAATGCGGATCAAATAATCGTTTTCTGTCTATCTATCTGGCAGAAAATGCTTTTTGATCTTGGCAATGCTCCCGTCCGAGGCGTCAAACCTTCACACGCTCCGATTTCGGGTCATACATCGGCTTCAGCGACGCTTCGGCCTTTACCCGCGTCCCCGCCACGTCGATCTCGTAATCCGACGCCAGCACCTCCTGCACGCTCTCACCCGGACAGGGCACATATCCCATCCCGATCGCCCCGCCCAGGTGGTGACCATACGCCCCCGAACACAGATACCCCACGATCTCGCCATCCCGCAGCACCGGCTCGTTTTGATAGACCAACGGCTCGGGATCGGTCAGCCGGAATTGCACCAACCGTTTCGACACTCCCGCCTCCTTCTTGCGCAGGACCGCGTCGCGGCCGATGAACTCCGCCTTCTCCGTCTTAACGGCAAAGCCCAGCCCCGCCTCCAGCACGTGATCCTCGCATGTGATGTCATGCCCGAAATGCCGGAACCCTTTTTCGATCCGGCACGAGTCCATCACGTGCATCCCGCACAGCTTCAGCCCATGTTCCTGCCCGGCCTCGTAAAGCGTCTCGAACACGTGTCCCGCCATATCCGCGCCGACGTAAATCTCCCAGCCCAGCTCGCCCACGTAACTCACCCGGTGCACCCGCGCGAGCCCCATGCCCAGCTCGATCTCCTGCGCCGTGCCGAACGGGTTCGCCTCGTTGGAAAAGTCGTTCGGGCTAACCGCCTGCATCAGCTTGCGGGCATCCGGCCCCATCACCGCCAGCACGCCCTCGCCCGCCGTCACGTCGGTGATCACCACGTTGAAATCGCCCTTGTGCCGCATCATCCACGTCTGGTCCGCCAGCCGCGTCGCGGCGGGCGTCACCACCAGGTACGCAGTCTCGCTCAGTCGGGTCACCGTCACATCCGCCTCGATCCCGCCCCGGTCGTTCAGGAACTGAGTATAGACGATCTTTCCATTCGGCACCGAATAGTCGCCGCCGCCGATATGGTTCAGGAACACTTCCGCATCCGGCCCCTCGACCCGGATCTTGCCGAAACTCGACATGTCATACATGCCGACCCCGGTGCGGATCGCGTGATGCTCGGCCGCGGCGTTCTCGAACCAGTTCTGCCGCCCCCAGCCGTACCGATACTCCTGCTCCTGTCCTTCCTTGGCGAACCAGTTCGCCCGTTCCCAGCCGGCCATCTCTCCCATCACCGCGCCGCGCTCCAGCAGGTGGTGGTGAAACGGCGACCGCCGCACGCCCCGCGCCGTGCGCTTTTGCAGGTAGGGGAAGTGATCGGCGTAAAGCAGCCCCAGAGTCTCCTTCGACCGCTCGAACAGGTAATGCCGGTTCCCCTGAAACGGCTGCATCCGGGCAATATCCACGTCGCCCAGGTCAAACGGCTTTTCGCCGCTGTCCATCCACTGGCTCAGCGCGTGCCCCGCGCCGCCCGCCGACTGAATCCCGATCGAGTTGAACCCGGCGGCCACCCACACATTGTCCATCTCTGGGCAAAGCCCCAGGTGATAGGCATCATCCGGCGTGAAACTCTCCGGCCCGTTGAAAAACGTGTGCACCCCCGCCTCCGCCAGCATCGGCATCCGGTTGCAGGCCGCTTCGAGGATCGGCTCGAAATGGTCGAAATCCTCGGGCAACTGGTCGAACTCGAAACTCTCCGGAATGCCCTGCATCCCCCACGGCTTCGCGTTCGGCTCGAACGCCCCCAGCAGGATCTTGCCCGCGTCTTCCTTGTAATAGGCGCATTCGTCCGGCACCCGCAGCACCGGCAATTGCCCCAGCCCGTCGATGCCTTCGGTCACGATGTAGAAATGCTCGCAGGCATGCAGCGGCACGTTCACACCCGCCATACGCCCCACCTCGTGGCCCCACATGCCCGCGCAGTTCACGATCATGTCGCAGGAGATATGCCCCGTCTCGCCGCAATCGTCAGCGGCCCAGTCCACGCCCGTCACCCGGCGGCCCTCGCGCGCGATCCCGGTGACCTTCACCCGCTCCTTCACCAGCGCCCCGTTCTGCCGCGCGCCCTTGGCCAACGCCAGCGCGATATTTGCCGGATCCGCCTGTCCGTCCTTTTCCAGGAAAACCGCCCCGGTCACGTCGTCCGCGTTCAGATGCGGATAGCGCGTCTTCACCTCCGCCGCGCTGATCTCTTCCACGTCTACGCCAAAGGCGCGCGCCATCGCGGCCTGCCGGTAGATCTCCTCCCGCCGCGCGTCGGTCAGCGCCACGGTGATCGACCCGCATCGCCGGAACCCGGTCGCGACCCCGGTCTCGGCCTCCAGGTTGCCGTAAAGCTCCTGGCTGTATTTTGCCAGCTTCGTCATGTTCGCACTTGCCCGCAGTTGCGCGATCAGCCCCGCGGCGTGCCACGTCGTGCCGCTGGTCAGTTGCTTGCGCTCCAGCAGCACCACGTCACGCCAGCCCAGCTTGGCCAAGTGATAGGCCACCGAACAGCCCACCACGCCGCCTCCCACAATCACCACGCGGGCATGCTTCGGAAGGTTACTCATCGCTTGTCTCCTTGAACGCGGCATAAAGGGTCTGCCACTGGTTGGTCATCGGCCCCACCGTGCGCCACTCGACGTGCAAGTCATCGCGCTCGAAATGCCGGTCGACCCAGTCCTCGACGGTCTGCGGTCGCGACATCGAGAAATCGCTCGCGCCGATCTCGAACAGCGGCAGGTCCGCGTCGATCTCGCAGGACCGCCCAAACTCGTCCGCCGCCTGCACCTGAAGCCTGTAGCGATCCGGCGGCACAAGGCTCAACGCCAGCTTCAGCACGTCGGTCGAGCCATACGACCCCTCCTGGATCGCCGCCGGCGCCTCCAGCACATCGGGCATCTTCCGCCAGTCGAAATCGACCGTCACACCGTCCAGCGCCGCACGGCCCCGGCTGGCGAACTGGCATTCATCGATCTTCAGCCATTCTGTGGTCAGCGCCGGCGCCAGCAGATAGGCCATGTCCGCGTCGTCGCTCTCGTCCGGTATCTCCCGGCTCTGCGCGGCGATCATGACATCCAGTTGCACGCCCTCGGCTTCCTGCCCGTCCTCGAAATTCTTCCACAGCACGAACTTCGCGTGGCTCACCTCGAAATCCAGACGCCCGAATTCCCTGCTTTCAAAGCGGAATCGCCCGCTTGCCGGGACCATGCCGGGGGGAAGCGTGCCGTCACTCATCTCGTCACCTCGCTCATACGACCTCGTGTCCTGCCGCCTGTAAACAGCGGGCAATCTCCGCGATATGCGCCGGCCCGATCTCGCAACAGCCGCCAACGATCGTGGCCCCCTGCCCGACCCAGCCCATGACGTATTCCGCGTATTCCAGCGGCCCAAGGTCCTTGCGCTGCTCAAGCGCGCCCACCGTTGGCGCGTCGCCCAGGAACCCGTCGCTGATCTCCGTGAACCCGTTGGCGTATCCGCCAAAGGGCAGGCCGAAGTCCTTGATCACTTCAATCCCCGCGCCCGTCGCTTCGGGCCGCGAGCAATTGACCAGCACCGCCGCCGGCGCGTGCTTTTCCACCGTCCCGGCCAGGTCCGCCACCGGCTCACCCGAGCGCAGGCGCGTGCCGTCGTGGTCATCCACGCTCACCGCCAGCCACACAGGCAGGCCCTGCCCCGACGCCGCCCGCAGCGCGCCTTCGGCCTGGTCCACCGACGACATCGTCTCCAGCAGGAAAAGGTCCACGTGATCCTTCATCAGCGCCACCGGCTCGGCGTAGATCGTCGCAGCCTCGGCGGCGGGCGGGCAGGTCTCGGGCTTGTAGGACTGCACCAACGGTCCGATGGCCCCGGCCACCCGCCCCTTGCCGCCGCTCGCCGCCCGGGCCCGGCGCGCGGCCCGCACCGCCGTATCGGTAAGTTGCCCGATCTTGTCCTCCAACCCGATCCGCACCAGCCGGTCGCGCAGCACCGCGTAGGTGTTGGTCGTGGCCACCGTCGCGCCGGCGGCGAAATACTCCAGGTGCACCTCGCCCACCAGCTTGGGATGGTCGATCATCACCTGCGTCGACCACAGCGGCGTCGCCCGGTCGCCCGAGCGTTTCACCAGCTCCTGCCCGATCGAGCCGTCCAACAGGGTGACCTGTGCCATGTTCTTCCTCCCGCGCCCTTGTTCAGATGTCGACTCCGTCCGGGATAAGCACCAGCTTCCCGGCATGCCGCTTCGACATGAACTCTTCCTGCGCCCTGCCAATCTCCCGCATGGGAAACGTCTTCGCGATCAGCGGTTTCACCGATCCTTCCCGCACCATTTCGACCAGCCGGGCAAAGACCGCGCGAGACTGGAAGGTGCAGCCGTGGATCGTGATGTCCCGCAAATAGATGCGCCGCAGATCCGCCTCCACCACCGGCCCGGCAATGGCCCCCGCCACCGCGTAATGACCACCCGGCCGCAGCGCGTCGATCAGCGCGCCCCAGCCCGGCCCGGCCACCAGGTCGATCACCGCGTGGAAGGTATCGGCGGGGGGCACGTCCTCCCGCCCGATCACCGCCACCGCGCCCGCGTCGCGCACACACTCGGCCTTGGGTGCCGAAGACACCCCCGTGACCTTCGCCCCCGAGGCCGTGGCCAGTTGCACCGCCGCCAACCCTACGCCACCGGATGCTCCGGTGATCAGCACGCTCTGCCCGGTCGCCACACCGGCCCGGTCCAACAGCCCCGCCGCCGTGCCGAAGGCGCAGGGAATCGCCGCCAGTTCCACGTCGCTCAGGGGCGCGTCGCTCACGTCGAACAGGTCCCCCTCCGGCACGACGCAATACTGCGCGAACGCCCCATCGAACTCCGACCCCAACGCTTCGAACCCAACCGGGTTGTCGTCGGTCGGGCGCGGCTGGTTGATCGGACAGATCACCCGCATCCCCATCGCCACCGCGCTCACGCCCTTGCCTAGCGCCACGACCTCACCGCACAGGTCCCCGCCCTGGATCAGCGGAAAGTCCAACGCCCCGGACCAGCCGCCATCCTCGACCCCGTCCTGCAGCTCGCCCGTGGCCCCGGTCACATCCGCCGAATACCAGCCCTCGCGCGTGTTGATGTCGGTGTTGTTCACCCCCGCCGCCAGCACCCGCACCAGCACCTCGCCCGATCCGGGCCGGGGCACGGGAATATCCTCGCGCCATTCCAGCTTGACGGGCCCGCCGTGGCCGGTCAGGTACACGCCGGACATGGTCTCGGGCAGGGTCATCGCGCCGCCCCCTTGTCCAGGTCCTTCAGCCCTAGGAGCACCGCAGCCCCCACCATCAGCGCACCGCTGACCCGGTTGATCCATACCCCGGTCAGCGATGTTACACGCCCCAAGGTCCGCGTCGCGGCCCAGCCCCACAAGAGCAGCACCAGACCGTCAACAACCAAGTACGTGACGCCCAACAGTAGCAATTGCGGCAGGATTGGCGCGCCCGCATAGATGAACTGCGGAAACAGCGCCCCGAAGAACACCACCGCATAAGGATTGGCCGACGACGTAACAAAGCCCTGCCGGAACAGCCGCCCCGTCGCCGCCGCGCCCGGCGCCTCGGCCCCGCCTTTACTCAGCATCAACCGCAGCCCGATCCAGACGAGGTAGGCCACGCCCACCCATTTCACCACCCACAGCGCATCGGCATTGGCCGCGATCACCGCCGTCAGCCCGAACGCCGCCAGGGTCATCTGCACCGCGTTTGCGCTCAGGTCGCCCGCGACGGTGGCCAGCGACCGCCGCAGCCCGTGCCGCAGACTGTTCGAGATGATAAGAAGCTGGCTCGTGTCCGGCGGTGTGGCGAAAAACGCCGCCAGGACGCCAAGATAAATCAGGTAGGTCTCGATAATCATCCTTCGTCCTTTCGCGTCCCCGTCCCGGGCCTGACCCTGCCTGCCCCGGGCTTGACCCGGGGGGACCTCTAATTACGCCGTCAGCCGCGCATTTTCCGGATCCCAAAGCGGCTGATCCGGCTGCACCACGGCTTTGCGCCGCTCACCATAGATCTCCACTTCCAGTTCCGTGCCCGCCTCTGCCAAATCCATCCGCAACATCGCCAAAGCAACACTCGCGTTCACGCGATAGCCCCAGGCGCCGCTCGTCGTCTCACCCACGATCTCGTCGCCGTTCCAGATCGTCGACATGTAGGGCGCATCCGCCTCCCCCGCGTCGATGATCAGCGGGGCAAAGGCTTTCTTCCGGCCCTGCTGTTTCTCTGCCAACAGCGCCGCCTTGCCCGTAAAATCCTGGTCCTTGTCGAACTTCACGAACCGCTCCAGCCCGGCCTCCAGCATCGAGTAATCCGTGCTCAGATCACCCTTCCACGCCCGATACCCTTTCTCGATTCGTAAGGAATTCAGCGCATACATCCCAAAGGGCTTCGCGCCCGCATCCAGAATGGCGCCATAGATCGCCGGCATCTCGGCATTGTCTGCATGCACCTCCCACCCCAGCTCGCCGGTAAAGCTCACCCGGATCAGGAACGCGGGCCGCCCCGCCACCATGCAATGCTGATGGCTCAGCCACCCGGCTTCCAGATCGGCATCGCTGATTCCGGCCAGCACCTCACGGCTCTTCGGCCCCGCTACCAGCAACGCCGACCGCTCGGTCGTCGTCTCGGTCACACTCACACCCTCCGGCACGCTGTTCCGGATCAGCTCGCCGTCATGCCACTGCGCCGTGGCTGCGGTGATCAGCACGAAATCATTTTCCGCCAGCCGGATGCAGGAAAATTCCGTCACGATCCGGCCTTTCGCGTTGGTCACGTAAACCAGGTTCATCCGCCCCACCTTGGGCAGCCCCCCGGTCACGAAGCCCCGCAGCCAGTCATCGGCCCCCGTGCCCTCGACCCGGAACCGCGAAAAGCCCGGCAGGTCCAGCAAACCACAGGCATCGCGCACCGCCTCGCATTCCTCGCGGATACGCTGCTCCCACGGGCCCTTGCGGTTCCATGTATGCGTGCTGTCCTCCGACGTGTCATCATCCGGCTGCGCGAACCAGTTCGCCCTCTCCCAGCCATTATAGGCCCCCATCACGCCGCCCAGTTCCAGAACCTTCCCATGGTTCGGCGACAGCTTCTTGTCGCGCCCCGCCGGCCATTCGTGCCACGGGAAGTGCATGGCGTATTCGTTGCCGTAGACCTCCATGCCCTTGGCGACGCAGTAGTCATGATCGGTGTAATCGGTGTACCGCCTCGGATCGACCGCCCACATGTCCCACTCGGGCGCACCATCCACGATCCACTCGGCCAGCACCTTGCCCGCGCCGCCGCCCTGCGCGATCCCGAAGGTAAAGACACAGGCCTCGAACGCGTTTTTAACCCCCGGCATCGGCCCCAGCAGGGGCAGCCCGTCGGGCGCATAGGGGATCGGCCCGTTGATGATCCGGCTGATCCCCGCCGTGGCCGCCACTGGCACACGCTCCATCGAATCCACCACGATATCCTCGATCCGCGCCAGGTCATCCGACCAAAGCTGGAAGCTGAAATCCTCCGGCATCGGGTCCGACGGCTCCACCCAATGCGCCCGGCAATTCGGCTCGTAGGGGCCGATGTTGAACCCGTGCTTCTCCTGCCGGAAGTAATAGGACACGTCCACGTCCCGCAGAAGCGGCAGCTTGCGGCCCGTCTCCTTGCTGTACGCCTCGATCTCGGGGATCTCGTCGGTCAGCACGTATTGATGGCTCATCACCATCATCGGCACCGTCCGCCCGCCGTAAGGCTTGAACCACTCGCCCACCGTCTGGGCATAATACCCGGCTGCGTTCACCACGAAATCGCAGGCGATGTCGCCCTTTTCCGTGTGCACGATCCAGCCGTCACCGTCCTGCGTCACGCCGGTGGCCGGGCAGAACCGCACGATCGTCGCCCCCATGTCCCGCGCCCCCTTGGCCAAAGCCTGTGTCACCTGCGCGGGGTCGATATCGCCGTCGTTCGGGTCATAGAGCGCCCCCACGATGTCATGCGTTTCGATAAAGGGATACCGCGCCTTGACCTCGTCAGGGGTCAGAATTTCCAGGTCCATCCCCTGGTGCTTGCCCATCCCCTTTGCCCGCTCGAACTCCTGCATCCGCTCCTTTGAATGCGCCAGCCGGATCGAGCCCGTCTGGTGATAGTTCATCGGGTAATCCACCTCGTCCCCCAACCGGGCATAAAGCTCGGTCGAATAACGCTGCATGTTCATTATGCCCCAGCTGGTCGAGAAGGTCGGCACGTTCCCCGCCGCGTGCCAAGTGCTCCCGGCGGTCAACTCATTCTTTTCCAGCAGAACGCAATCGCTCCACCCTTTCTTGGCCAAGTGATACAGCACCGAGCATCCAACGACCCCGCCGCCAATGACGACCACTTTCGCGTTTTTCGGCAGATCAGCCATCTCCGTTTCTCCCTGTTCGGATGCCACCACGCGGCCCGTTCACTTCTGCGGAACCCCGTCCGCGATCTCGTAATAATCGCCCTTGTCGGCGGTGAAGATATGCTTCTCCAGCCGCAGCCCCGTCGGCCCATCGATCGCCCCCAGGGCAAAGCTCATCGTGTCCTCGTCATGCGCCTTCCAGAACAGGAACGCTCCGCAGGTCCCGCAGAACCCGCGCTTGGCTGAAGGCGTCGCCTCGTACCACGTCACCGCGCCCGTGATCTTCAGATCCGCCTCCGGCACATAGGCCGAGGACCACACGTGGCCCGATTGCTTGCGGCACTGGCCACAGTGACAGGCCGACACCCCCTGCGGCGCGCCCGTCACCCTGAAAGTGACGTTGCCGCACAGACAGCTTCCCTCAAGCATTCTCATCTCCTCTCGATCTTCCAAAGCGCATCCGCCCGAAGGCCCTCAGCCTTGATCATCTCACGCCCTCCCCGGCGTCGAGGCCGCCCCCAGCAGCACGCCGTAAACCACGAAACACGCCGCAAGCCCGCGCCGCAGCCACACGTTGAACACCGCGCCCAGCGCCGCCCGACCCAACCCCGCGCCCAGCGCGGTGTAGCCCATGTAGCTCAGCGCGGTCAGGCTCAGCGCCGTAGGAAAGATCACCCACATCTGGCTCCAGATCGGCACGCCCGGTTGCACGAACTGGCTGAACGCCGCCAGGTATCCCGCCACGCTCTTGGGGTTGATCGTCGCGATGGCAAAGGCCCGCCAGTAGATGCTGCGCCCGTCTGGCGCGGCCACCACGACGCGACCCCGCGCCATGATCCAGCCGCGGATCCCGAGGTAAATCAAAAACCCCGCGCCAATGAATTTCGCCACCTGAAATGCCTCGGGCGAGGTTGCGATCAGCGCCGTCACGCCCGCCGCCGACAAGGTCAGGAACAGCGCCGCCTGCGTCAGAATCGCCGCCACCCCCCACAGGCTGCGGCGGAACCCGACCGTCATGCCGTTGGTGATGCAGTTCACGGCATTGGGCCCGGGCGTGGTCACGAACACCACCCAGAACAACGCGAAGATGGTCCATCCCTCCAGGCTCACCCCCGCCTCCTCAATATACCGGCGGCGCGATCACCCAGATCGCGACGCATGGTTCGTCATAAGGATTGGACCACGCATAGGTCTCGTGCCGGATCCGGAAACTGTCGCCCGGCCCCACGCTGAAAGACCGCCCGCCGATGCTCAGGTCCAGCCGACCGGACACGACATATCCCACCTCCTGCGTCGGCCGCGTGGCCGGGCGCTGCATCTTCGATCCGGGCCGGAACGTGGAATGGATCACTTCGAAATCGTCACTCAGGTCGGGCGACAATAGCTCCTCGATCAGCCCTTCCTCGCTCGATCCCATCTGCCGCCGAGATACCTTGCGCACGACGATGCCCTGCTCTTCCGCCGGGGCACTGGCATGGGCAAAGAGAAACGACATCGGCACGCCGAACCTTTCGGCCATCTGGCGCAGATCCGAAATCGACGGCTCGGACAAGTCTCGCTCTACTTGGCTCAGCCAGCCCACCGACCGGCCCAGCGCCTGCGCCATGTCACTCAGCGTCAGTCCCCGCGCCTTCCGCAAAGCCCGCAAATCGGCCCCAAGGCTGCGCATCGCGGATACCTGGCTCTGTTCCAAAGCGCACTCTTTCGTGAAATTCTTCGTTCAATTTTCACGCTGCGCGAGTTGCGTGAAAAAATCAATGAAAATTTCACGCCACCCGTCGGTCGACGTTCAAAGTCGCCCGAACACCGATGCGAGGATGCGGCCCAATCCGTCGGCATCCGCCGCGTCGAACGCCGCCGGCTGATCGCTGTCGATATCCAGCACCGCCAGCAGCCGCCCCTGCCCGTCCCGCACCGGCAGGACGATCTCCGACCGGGTGGAACTGGCACAGGCAATATGCCCGTCGAAACTGTCGACATCATCGACCAACTGCACCTCGCCCGTCCGCGCCGCCGCCCCGCAGACGCCCCGCGAAAATGGGATCTGCAAACACCCATGCCCGCCCTGGTAGGGGCCGATCTTCAACAGGTCGGGCGCAGTCACCCGGTAGAACCCGGTCCAGTCGAACCGGTCGTCGGCATGGTGCAACTCGCACACCACCGTCGCCATCAGCGCCACTTCGTCACTCTCACCTTCGGTCAACGCCCCGATGGTCTTGGACAACGCGTCGTAATCCGCACGCATATCTCACCTCCCGCGCCAAGAGTTTTCAGAAAAATTCTTGGCAAATCTTTTCCGAAAAAGATTTGCGCCTCAGCCCCGCTCGATCGCGATGGCCGTGCCCTCGCCCCCGCCGATGCAAATCGCCGCAACACCGCGCTTCAGATCTCTTTTTTCCAGCGCATTCAACAACGTCACCATGATCCGCGCCCCGCTTGCCCCGATGGGGTGACCCAGCGCACAGGCCCCGCCATGCACATTCACCTTCTCACGTGGCAGGCCCATTTCGTGCATGAAGGCCATCGGCACCACGGCAAACGCCTCGTTCACTTCCCACAGGTCCACCTCGTCCTTCGTCCAGCCGATCCGCTCCAGCAGCTTCTGCGCCGCCGGCACCGGGGCCGTGGTAAACCATCCAGGCGCCTGCGCGTGGCTGGCATGGCCCAGGATCCGCGCCCGGACCTTCAGCCCCTGCGCCTCCGCCGCCTCGCGCGAGGCCAGCACCAGCGCCGCCGCCCCGTCGCTGATCGAGCTCGAATTGGCCGCCGTCACCGTCCCGCCGTCGCGGAACGCAGGCTTCAGCTGGGGAATCTTTTCGGGCCGCGCCTTGCCGGGCTGCTCGTCCACCTCGATCACCACCGTGCCCTTGCGCGTCTCCAGCGTCACCGGCGCGATCTCGCCCGCGAACGCACCGCTCTTCTGGGCCTCCAGCGCCCCTTCTAGCGACCCGATGGCATACGCATCCTGCGCCTCGCGGGTGAACTGGTATTTCTCGGCGCAATCCTCGGCAAACGTGCCCATCAGCCGCCCCTTGTCATAGGCGTCTTCCAGCCCGTCGAGGAACATGTGGTCGATCACCTGCCCATGCCCGATCCGCGCCCCGCCGCGCATCTTGGGCAGCAGGTAGGGCGCGTTCGACATGCTCTCCATGCCGCCCGTCACCATCGTGTCGGTTTGGCCCAGCGCGATCTGGTCGAACCCGATCATCGCCGCCTTCATGCCCGAGCCGCACATCTTGTTCAGCGTGGTCGCCGGCACGTCCTCGCCCAGCCCCGCCTTGAACCCCGCCTGCCGCGCTGGGGCCTGCCCCTGCCCGGCGGGAAGAACACAGCCCATCAACAGCTCGCCCACGGTCGCGGCACCTGCATCCTTCAGCGCCGCGGAAATTGCAGCGCCGCCCAGGACACTGGCCTCGACCCCGTCGAAATCCCCCTGGAATCCGCCCATGGGCGTTCGGGCCGCACCCGCGATCACAACCTCTTTCATGCCGACTGTCCTTTCATCCTTGGGTACCGCTCCGAAAAAGCTCTCGGGGCCAAACGGTTTGGTAAGGAATTGCGCCTAGTCTGCGCGCATCTTTCCCGTGTCCGGAGGCTTCATGCAACTCACCTGCGCCACTCACAACAACATCGAGGTTATCACGGTCGAAGACAACCGCATCGACGCGGCCTCGGCGATCCGGTTCAAGGATGAAATGCGCACCCTGACGGATGATGGCGCGGATCACGTGGTGCTTGACCTATCCGGCGTCGCCTTCGTCGATTCCAGCGGCCTTGGCGCCATCATCGCCTCGATGAAACAAATGGGCGATGGGCGACGGCTGGACCTTGCCGGGCTGACCCCGGACGTCGCCAAGGTATTTCGCCTGACGCGGATGGATTCGATCTTCGTGATCCACAAGGACATGGCAGCGGCGCTCCAGCGCGCGGCGGGCTGACGCGGCACAGTGGCCGCCACCGCCCCTTCGCAATCCGCTCCGCTCGCCGCGCTCTCGTCCACCGCGACGGAACTTGACGTGCGCGACATGGTCGAGGCGCTTGACACGGCCCTCACCGATGCCGGGATTGATGGGGACCTGCGCGGCTCGATCACCCTCGCAGTCAGCGAGGCGCTCAACAACGTTACCGAACACGGCTATGCCGGCCGCGCCCCCGGCGAGGTGCACATGGTCGTCGGTCTGCTGGCCGACCGCGTGCTGGTCACGCTGTCCGATTCGGGCCGCGGCATGCCCGGCGACGCGCTACCCCCGGGCCTCCTGCCAGACAGTTCAGGCGCCCGCGCGGACCTTCCGGAAGGGGGCTTCGGGTGGTTTCTCATTCACAAGCTGTGCCTTGACCTTTCCCACACCCGCCACGCGGGTCGCAATACGCTGCGTATGACCTTTCCTCGCTACTTGGCGCCGGAAAAATCCTGACGTCACCGAATTGCCCCAATCCCATCGCAGAGCCGCCCCAATGGATCGGCACAAACGATCCCGTAGCTGCATATGGCTTCCCTCGGCGCCGCGTTTTACAGCCCCCACCCAGTGCGCGGCGTCGAGGTTCTCTTCCTCCTGATTGGCATTTCCTGACACACCCCGTAAGGTGCCGAAAAACCACCAATCACCGGAGCTACCATGCGCGATTTCCAACGCCCCGGCCGCTCGGCCGTTCTGGCCACCAACGGCATGTGCGCCACGTCGCACCCCCTGGCCGCACAGGCCGCGATCGACATCCTGAAACGCGGCGGAAACGCCATGGACGCGGCCATCGCCGGTGCCGTCCTGCTGGGGATCTGCGAGCCGCAGATGACCGGGATCGGCGGCGACTGCTTCGTTCTGTTCACGAAACCCGGCAGCGATGACATTCATGCGCTCAACGGCTCCGGCCGCGCCCCCGCCGGCGCCAGCGCCGCCGACCTGCGCGCCCGCGGCCTGGAAACGGTGCCCCTGCACGGAGCCGAGGCGGTCACGATTCCCGGCGCCGTCGACGCCTTCTGCCACTTGTCCGACACCCACGGCAAGCTGGGTCTCGATGCGCTGCTCGCCCCCGCCATCCACTATGCCGACAACGGCGTGCCAGTCGCCCCGCGCGTCGCCAGTGACTGGCCCAGTGCCGGCGAATGCCTGCAGGGTCACGCGCTCACACATTTTTCGAACGGCGGCAAACCCCTGAAACAAGGCGAGATCTTCCGTTGCCCCGGCCAGGCCGAGGTGCTGCGCCGCGTCGCCCGCGACGGGCGCGACGCGTTCTACAAGGGCGAAGTGGCCGACGACATGGTGGCGGCCCTCAATGCAATGGGCGGCGTTCACACGGCGGACGATTTCGCTGCCACCGCCTGCACGCCGACGGACCCGATCAGCGGCAGCTATGCCGGCATCGACCTGGTCGAGCATCCGCCCAACGGCCAGGGCGCCACGGCGATCCTTCTGCTCAACATCCTTGCGCAGTTCGACATCGCGGCGATGGATCCTTTCGGCGCCCACCGCGCCCATATCGAGGCCGAGGCGACCAAGCTGGCTTACGACGCCCGCAATCGCATCATGGCCGACAGCGATCACATCGCGCGGCTCGATCACATGCTGTCAATGGACACCGCCAAGGCGCTCGCCGCGCTGATCGACCCGAAAAAGGCCATGCCATCCGCGACAACGCTCAGTGAGGCCGTGCACCGCGACACGATCTACATCACCGTGGTCGACAGCGACCGCATGGCCGTGTCGCTGATCTATTCCATCTTCCACGGCTTCGGCTCCGGCATCGCGTCGGAAAAGTTCGGCATCCTGCTGCAAAACCGCGGTGCCGGCTTCACGCTCGAAGAGGGCCACGCGAACGAGATGAACGGCGGCAAACGCCCCATGCACACGATCATCCCCGGCATGCTGCGCGACAATGGCCGCGTCACCATGCCTTTCGGCGTCATGGGCGGCGCGTACCAGGCCAACGGCCACGCGCGTTTCGTGTCGAACCTGCGCGATTTCGGCTTCTCCCCGCAGGAGGCGATCGACGGCCCCCGCTGCTTCCCCGACGCGGGCGAACTGCGGGTAGAGACGGGGTATTCCCCCGACGTGCATCAGGCGCTGGCCGACCTGGGCCACAACGTCGTCGAACCCGACGAGGCCATCGGCGGCGCGCAGGCGATCGAGATCAAGGAAAGCGGCGTGCTCGAAGGCGGCTCCGACCCGCGCAAGGACGGCTGCGCGCTGGGATATTGATGCCCCGACGGGCCCGGGGCGCGGCACCGCGCCCCTCGGGCTCAGTTCAGTTGGAAGTGAAGCGGGTACTGCCCATCCTCGAACGGGCCGAACAGGTCCGGAATATCCGGATGCCCCACCGGCTCACCCGAATAATCCGCGATCAGGTTCTGTTCGCTGACATAGGCCACGTAATAGGTCTGATCGTTCTCCGCCAGAAGGTGATAAAACGGCTGATCCTTCACCGGGCGGCTCTCCTCGGGAATCGAGTCGTACCACTCCTCGGTATTGGCGAACTCCGGGTCCACATCGAAAATCACACCGCGAAACGGATGTTTGCGGTGTTTCACGATTTGACCAAGGTGATATTTTGCACGCGTCTTCAACATTCATCTAGCCCCTACCGTCACACTCTACTGCGTTCAACCGAGTTTTGTCCAATCTGAGGGGCCTTTTTCTCGGGAAACAGTCTGTGAACGCTGGCCCGACAGTTCGTGCCGCGCCTTCACGCCAAAGCGTGAAATCCGCCATTCCCAAGGCTCGATTTTTTCGTTAAGCTTAAAAGAAAAACAAACATAGCGAGAGGCAGATGAGCAGACGTCTTCGCACGATCATTGGAATGGTGGCCTTGGCCACTCTGAACGCCTGTGGTGGCGGCCCCAGCGGCCCGCCGCCCGACAATCTGGAAAATGCCTGTGCCATCGTGGCGCAGAAACCGCACTACCTGCGGGCCTTTAAGGCGACCGAACGTCGCTGGGGCGTGCCCGTGCCGGTGCAGATGGCCACGATCTACCAGGAAAGCAAGTTCGACGGCGAGGCGCGCACGCCCTTCCGCTGGACGCTCGGGGTGATTCCCATGGGCCGCCAAAGTTCCGCCTACGGCTACAGCCAAGCGCTGGACGGCACGTGGGAGGAGTATCTGAACGACGGCAACCGCGCCGCGCGGCGTAACGATATCCGCGACGCGACCGACTTCATGGGCTGGTACATGGCGCAGTCGAACCAGCGCCTGGGCATTCCCATGCACGACGCGCGCAACCACTACCTCGCCTATCACGAAGGGCGCACCGGCTTTAGCCGCGGCAGCTACAACGCCAAACCCTGGCTGTTGCGCGTGTCTGGCGAAGTGGGCCAGCGCGCCATCGTCTACGATCAACAATTGCGGGCCTGCGGGCGGCGCTAAGCCGCCCCGCCTCGCCCGGCTTACCTGTCGATCCGCTTGAACTTGTCCTTGCCGGGAATGACGAACCTGTCATTGCCCAGCTGCATACCCGTGGTCAGATCGCCCAGCACCACGGTGGTCTTGCTGCCACCGCTGTCGTTGATCACCCATTGACGCAATTCGACCGGGTTGCCGGTGAACACCAGCTCTATATTGCCGTATTCCGGATGCGCGGGGTCCTGTGCGCGTACCGTGGTCGTCTTGCCGTCGCTGCTATGGCCGGTGACCATGCGCGCGCGGCCGAAATCCACGTTGCGCTGCAGGATGATCTTCAGCGGCGTGCGATCCAGCGGATAGGCCTCGCCCCCGGTATTCGACTTGGGGTCCATGATGCCAACCGTGTCGCCATCGGCCACCACCAGCGTCTGCTCCGGCGGATTGTATTCGAACCGCACGCGCCCGGGCCGCTTGATATAGATCTGCCCGGTGCTGATCGTGCCATCGTCGTTGATCTGGGTGAACTCGCCCGTCGCCGAACTGAAACTGTTCAGGTATTGCGAAATCTCGTTCAGCGACAGCTTTTGGGCCATCGCCGGCGTGGCCAGCAGCATACTCAAAGCCAAGGCAACCATGCGCATGAGGGGAAACCTCTCCTTAATTCATCGTCTTCGCAAGATAGGCACACCCGCGCTGTTATGCGATAGCAATCGGCGCAATTGCGCGTGAGCCCTCTCTTCTCCGGCCTCAACGCTTCAGAACGGGAAAAGGTTTACCGCCGCGAACAGCGCCCCGGCGCTCGCCGCGAACGCCACCACCATCAGCACCCCGTCCCGCACCGTAATCGCCAGCCCCAGAAGGGCGATGGCCGAAAACGGGATCAGCGCCGCGAAGGGCACCACTTCCAGCGGCGGGATCATCAGGCACAGGCTCACCACCACGCAGGCGGCGGCGATCTGCGCCGGCTGCCCGGTCAGCGCCTCCAGCCGGTGCCCGAAATACCGGTCCATCCACTGCGCCACGGGACGCGCCTTGCCGACCGAGCGGGTGACTTTCTCATCTTCCACTGCCCGGTTGCCGATCCTGTCCGGGATCCAGAAACTCTGCCGTCCCAGCAGGATCTGCACGGCAATCAGGATCACGAGAATGGCAAACAGGGTCGGCACACCCGGGATCCCGCCCAGCGGCGACGCGCCCAGCAGCGCGATGACAAAAATGATCGGCCCGAAACCGCGCCCGCCAATCGCATCGACCACGTCCCTGACCGAGACGCTGTCTTCGCCTTCGGCCAGCCGGTCGATCTCATCCAGAAGTGTCTCGGCGTCCCCGGCCATTCACCTGTCCCTCGCGCGTTGTGGTTCGGTACCACGCCAACGCGACAGTCAGGAAAACGTTTCCCGGGGACCAGTGCCGGAACTTACTGCTCCGGCACCAGGATCTCGCGCTTGCCCACGTGGTTGGCGGCACTCACGACACCCTCATCTTCCATCTGCTCGACCAGCCGCGCGGCCTTGTTATAGCCGATGGCCAGCTTGCGCTGGATATAAGACGTGCTGCATTTCCGGTCGGTAATGGCAATCTGAACGGCCTGGTCGTACAGCGCGTCCTCGCCATCGGTATTCCCGCCCGTCGACAGACCCAGAACCGCATCGATCTTGTCGGCCTTGTCGTCCTCGGGGCCGTCCTGCACGCCCCCCACATAGACCGGCGGGCCAAAGGCCTTCAGGTGGTTCACCACCTCTTCGACCTCCTCGTCGCTCACGAAGGGGCCGTGACTGCGGGTAATCTTGCCGCCGCCCGCCATGTACAGCATGTCACCCATGCCCAGAAGCTGCTCGGCCCCCATCTCGCCAAGGATCGTGCGGCTGTCGATCTTGCTGGTCACCTGAAAGCTGATCCGGGTGGGGAAGTTGGCCTTGATCGTGCCGGTGATCACGTCCACGGACGGGCGCTGCGTGGCCATGATCAGGTGGATCCCGCTCGCCCGCGCCATTTGCGCCAGGCGCTGGATGCAAGCCTCGATCTCCTTGCCGGCGACCATCATCAGGTCGGCCATCTCGTCGACGATGACCACGATGAACGGCATCTTCTCGGGCGCGAATTCCTCGGTCTCGAACACCGGCTCGCCCGTGTCGTCGTCGAACCCGGTTTGCACCGTCCGGCTGAACATCTCGCCCTTGGCCAGCGCATCGGCCACGCGACTGTTGTAACCGTCGATGTTGCGCACGCCCATCTTAGACATCTTGCGATAGCGGTCTTCCATTTCCGCCACGACCCACTTCAATGCCACCACGGCCTTCTTCGGGTCGGTCACCACCGGGCTCAGCAGGTGCGGAATCCCGTCATAGACGCTCAGTTCCAGCATCTTGGGGTCGATCATCACAAGGCGCAGATCCTCGGGCGTCAGCTTGTAAAGCAGGCTGAGGATCATCGTGTTGATCGCCACCGACTTGCCTGAACCCGTCGTCCCCGCGATCAGCAGGTGAGGCATCTTTGCCAGGTTCGCCACCATCGGGTCGCCGCCGATATCCTTGCCCAGCGCCAGCGGCAGCTTCTGGTTGCCGTCGCCATAGTCGCGGCTCGACAGGATCTCGCGGAAACTGACCATCTCGCGGTTGTCGTTGGGCAGTTCGATCCCGATCACCGACCGTCCCGGCACCGTGCTGACCCGCGCAGACAGGGCCGACATCGACCGCGCGATATCGTCGGACAGGCCGATCACGCGGCTGGCCTTCAGGCCCGGCGCAGGCTCCAGCTCGTACATCGTCACCACGGGGCCGGGGCGCACGCTGACGATCTCGCCCTTCACGCCATAGTCATCCAGTACAGTCTCCAGCATCCGGGCGTTTTCCTCCAACGCCTCGTCGCTCAGGTGATGGCGCTGGATGTTGACCGGATTGGTCAAGAGGCTCAACGGCGGCAACTCGTACTCGACCTGCGGCTTTTCCTCGAATTGCAGCTTGGGCTGCGCCTCGGCCTGCGCCCGGGTGGACGGTTGCGGCGCACGACGCGGCGGGTGCTGCACGACCTTCTTCGGCTCGGCCGCGGGCATTTCCGCGGGTGTTGCGGCGCGCGAGTAAACCGGAACCTCCGGCTCTGCCTCGTAAGCGTCATAGGCGCCGTAGCCGTCGTCGATCACCTCGTCCTCGGGCATGGCTTCGACCATCTCCTGCATCGGCGCATGGGTCGGCGCGACGCCCGGCACAGCTCGTCCGGCAGTCAGCGGCGGCTCAGCCCGCACCGTGTTTTGCGGCGCGGTGTTCAGGATCAGCGGGTCCGGCCCACGGCCACGGCCACGGGTCAGCGGCGCCACCGACTCGACCTGCACGGCGGGGTTCTGGCGCACCCGGCTCTTGATCACGTCGGCGATCTTGGCGGTGACCCGGTCGCCACTGGGGGCAGGCATATCGGGCATTTCCGACGCCTCGATCAGTTCCGGCTCGGGCTCACGCTCGGGCCGGCGCATCAGCGACGGCATCCGCGACAGCAGTCCGCCGGTCTTTTCCGGCGCGGGGCTCATGTCATATTCCGGCGCTTGGCTCGCAACAGGCGCGGCATAAGCCTGCCGCGCGGCACTCGCGACCATCGCCGGCTCGGCCCGGTGCACGCGCGGCTCGGGCACAGCCGCCTCGGCCCGGGCTATCTCGTCGGCCTCGGCACGGTCCTGCATCCGGCGATCCCGGCGCTCTGCGGCCTTGGCCTGCGCCGTCTTCGCGGCCCCTGCGGCGATCCCGCCACCACGGGCCACCAAGCCGCGCAGCGTGGCATAGGTCATGATCGTGCCCACCACCAGGAACCGTGCGATCTGCGACAGCTCCAGACGGCTGAACCCCAGGATGAACGCGCCCAGCGTCACCATCCCCACGGCCAGCAGCAGCGACAACAGCTTCAGCCCGAAGGTCGCGCTGATCGGCAGGAATCCCAGCACGGTACCCAGCGCCATCTCCCCGAACAGCCCGCCATAGCCAAAGCTGTGCGAGGCCGACCATGCCGCGCTCGGCTCCAGCGACGAGGCATACATCGCCAGAAGCGCGATCCAGATCGGCGCATAGATCAAACGGCCAATCGCCCGGTCCTGACCGCGGTGCAGGGCGAAACGCACACCCCACGCCCCAAGGACGACGGCAAGGCCCCACGCCCCCCATCCCACGATCATGAACAGCGGCGCGGCAATCGATGCGCCCATGCGGCCCAGCATGTTCTGCACCGGCGCGTCCGTCGCGGCCATCCAGCTGGGGTCGTCGGGGTTGTAGGATGCGATCATCATCGCGGCGGCAAATCCCAGTGCCAGCAGGGCCAGTCCCAGAAGTTCCTTGCCTCGCTTCTCGATCGCTTCCGCCATCGAGCTGTCCAACAGCGGGTCACGTCCGCGCGTCTGATATGCCATGTTGCCTCTTCCTCGTTAATTATAAAGACAGTCACGCAGCTGCGTCAGGCCGCGTGCCACCTCCTTCTTTGGGGTCACCATCGCGACCCTTATGTATTCTTTGCCGGGGTTCAGCCCGCCGGCCTCCTGCGCCAGATACGCACCGGGCAGCACCCGCACGCCTGTCTCTTTCCACAGCTTCAGCGCCGCCGCCTCGCCATCCTCAACCGGCAGCCACAGGAAAAACCCCGCCTCAGGGCCCTGGTAACCCGGAACGCCGTCAAAGATTTCGTCGGCCAGCGCAAATTTCTCCTGGTAAAGCCTGCGGTTCACGTCCACGTGCTTTTCATCCGCCCAGACCTTGGCCGCCGCGTGCTGTAGCGGCATCGGCAGCGGCGTGCCCGCGTAAGAGCGTAACTGCCGGATCCGCTTCATGCTCTGCGGCCCCGCCGCCACGAAACCCGACCGCAACCCGGCCAGGTTCGACCGCTTCGACAGGCTGTGAAACGCCACCACCCGCTCGGGGTCTGCGCCCATGTCCTTCGCGACTTCCAGCGCGCCCACTGGCGGCGTCTCGCGGTAGATTTCCGAATAGCATTCGTCGGCAAAGACCTTGAAATCGTGCTTTTCCGCCAGCCCGATCAGCGTTTTCCAGTAATCCGCGTCCGCCACCGCGCCCTGCGGGTTCGACGGCGAGCACAAATAAGCCACCGTCACCCGGTCCAGCACATCGTCGGGCAGGCTGGCGAAATCCGGCAGGAACCCGGTCTCGCGCATCGCGGGCAGGAACATCGGCTCCGCCCCTACGCTCAGCGCCGCCACCATGTAAACCTGGTAGAACGGGTTCGGCAGCAGAACGATCGGCTGCTTGCCGTTCTTCGTCTCGGGGCACAGCGTCATCATCGCGTTGTACAGCCCCTCGCGCGTCCCGTTCAACGCCATAACGTGCCGGTCCGGGCTCAGCTCCACGCCATAGCGCCGCGAAACCCAGTCACAGAACGCCGAGTTCAGCGCCGGAATACCCTCGTTCACCGGGTACTTGCGGAACTCGCCTGCGTGCTTCTCGATCACGTCCATGATCCACGCCGGAAAATCGTGCTGCGGTTCGCCGATGGTCATGTGAATCACATCACCGCCGGGCTCGTGCACGTCCAACAGGCTCCGCAAACGCGGAAACGCATATTCCGGAAGGTTCGAAAACCGCTCGGGAAACATCAACACTGCCTCTAGGTTACGGGATCGTTGTCGCCCCGTTTGAAGCAAATCTACAAAAGCCCCCGCGTTGCGTCCAGCAAAACCAACCGGGGTCGCGGGGATTGTGGCATTTTTGGCAAGAGGTTAGCGGATACCTCTAAAGTAGGCCAAGTGTTGTGGCCGTCCGGCATCACCTAGACAAGATTTTGCGTCCAGTGATGATTTTGCCTGTTCAGGCCAACGCCGTCTCGGCGGCCTTGGCGACACGCAGAATCCGCTCTTCCCCGAAGGCTTCGCCGCACATCATGAGCCCGCAACCGGGGGTGCCCGTGGGCAGGTTGACAGCGGCCAGACCCATCAGGTTGCCCACCCGCGTGTTGCGCAGCGCCAGCAGATTTTCGGTCACGTAATAGTCGTCGTCGGTCATCAGCCGGTCCACCTCGGGCGGCAGGTTCGGCGCTGTCGGCATCAGCACCGCGTCATAGGGTTTCATCCGTTCCGCCCACTGGATTCGCCGCGCCGCCAGCAGGTTCCACCCCGCCACGTAGTCACAGGCCCGGAATTTCTTGCCGGATTCGAACCGCTCGCGAATGGGCTTGAACATCTTGTCCGGGTTGGCCGAGATCACGTCGCCCCAGATGCCGTAAGCCTCCGACGTGAACAGGATCGCCGACAGCGGCATCGCCTGCTCAGCCTCCGGCGACTCCACCTCCTCGATCCGCGCCCCCGCGGCTTTCAATCGCTCCAACGCACTGAAATAGGCATCGCGCGGTGCGTCCCGGATGTCCTCGAACACCACCGACTGCAACGCAGCGAACCGCATCCCCTCCAGCGACACGTCCTCCAGGTCCGCCGCCTGTCCACCTTCAAGCGCGGCCAGCATCAGCGCGCAATCTTCCACGCTGCGGCCCAGCGGCCCGACCGTGTCGAACTTCGCGCAAAGCGGCACGACCCCGTCCAGCGACACGCGCCCCGACGTGGTCTTCAATCCCACAAGGTCGTTCCACGCAGACGGGATACGCACCGATCCGCCCGTGTCCGACCCGATGCCGCAGGCCGCCAGCCCATGCGCCACGCTCGCCGCCGCACCCGAGGACGATCCCCCCGGCACCAGCTTCGGATCGTGCACATTTGGCGGCGTCGCCGTCATCGGGTTCAGCCCCAGCCCCGAAAACGCCAACTCGCTCATATGCGTCTTGCCTAGGCACACCAGCCCCGCAGCGGTCGCGTTGCGCAGCACTTCCGCGTCCCGCTCCGGCACCCGACCCTGCAACAGGCGCGTGCCCGCCTCCGTCGCCGTCCCCGCGCTGTCGAACAAATCCTTCCAGCTGATCGGCACGCCATCCAAGGGCCCCAGCCGCCGCCCGGCCCGCGCCCGCGCCTCCGCCGCCTGCGCCTCCGCCCGCGCGCGTTCATGGGTGACCACGGAATAGATCTCGTTTCGCGCAGGATGCGCGTCGATTGCCGCCAGATACGCCTCGGTCAGCGCCACCGGCCCGATCTCGCCCGCCGCGATCCCGCGCCCCAGCTCCGCCGCGCTCATTTTCAGCCACTCGCTCATACCGGGTCCTCCACGCCTCGCTGCAAAGATCGCCCGCATAATGCAGATGACCCCGCGCAACGCAAGCCCGCCTGACAATTGATGCCGCCACACATGGACAATCCGGCCCGCGCCGACATATTGAACCGCATGGACCATGACAGCGATATCCTAATTGTCGGTGGCGGCCTCACCGGGCCTGCGCTGGCACTGGCCGCCGCACAGGCTGGCCTGACCGTCACCGTCATCGACACCCTGCCCAAGACCGTGCGCGAGGATGCCGCCTTCGACGGTCGCGCCTATGCCCTGGCGCTGGCCTCGGTGCGCCTGCTCACCAATATCGGCATCTGGGACCGCGTCGCCGACAACGCTCAGCCCATGCTGGAAATCAAGGTCTCCGACGGCCGCGCCGGCGAAGGGGCCGCGCCATTCTTCCTGCATTTCGACCATGCCGAGATCGAGGAAGGCCCGATGGGCCACATGCTCGAGGACCGCTACCTGCGCCGCGCCTTTCTCGAGGCGATGCAGGACGAGGACCGGATCGCCCAAGTCACCGACACCGTCACCGCGCAAGAGTTCACGCAGTCCGGCGTCACCCTCACGCTCGCGTCCGGCAAGACCCTCGCGGGCCGTATCGTCGTCGGGTCCGACGGGCGCGCCTCGGGCACCGCCCAGCGCGCCGGGATCGCCCGCACCGGCTGGAATTACGGTCAGACCGCGCTGGTGGCCGCCATCGAACACGAGCTGCCCCATAACGGCATCGCGCACCAGTTCTTCATGCCCCCCGGTCCGCTGGCCATCCTGCCCCTGCCCGGCAACGTCAGCTCCATCGTCTGGTCCGAGACCGAGGCGACCGCCGCCCGCTTCGCCGCGCTGGATGATGCCCAATTCATGGAGGTCCTGCGCCCCCGCTTCGGCGATTTCCTCGGTGACATCGCCCTGCGCGGCAAGCGCTTCACCTACCCGCTGAACCTGACGCTGGCCAATGCCTTCGTGGCCGAGCGGCTCGCTCTCATCGGCGATGCCGCCCACGGCATGCATCCCATCGCCGGCCAGGGCCTCAACGCCGGGCTGCGCGACGTGGGCGCGCTGGCCCAGGTCCTGACCGACGCCACCCGCCGGGGCGAGGATTTCGCCGCATCAGACGTGCTCGCCCGCTATCAGCAGTGGCGCCGATTCGATACCGCGACGCTGGCGGTGACAACCGACCTCACCAACCGGCTCTTTTCCAACGACAACCCCCTCCTGCGCGCCGCGCGCGACCTCGGCATGGGCGCCCTTTCGGCCATGCCGACGCTGCGCCGCACATTCATCCGCGAGGCCGCCGGCCTGACCGGCGACCTGCCCGAGTTGATGAAGGGCTGAAAGCCGCGCGAGCGGCAGACCGCGGGCTGGCGTCCCCACGGTTGTTCATCGCGCTTTATGGCAGCCAAATCCGCGGCACTTTTGACCGACGCGCCTGCGGAACCCAATCGCCAGCCCGGGGGGCGGTCTGGCGA
>NZ_JASHIN010000032.1:0-41749 GCF_030733705.1 Roseovarius sp. MMSF_3298 | reverse complement strand
CCAACAGGCCGGATACATATGAGCGACTTCCGAGAACATGCCAGAAATCATTTGCGAACAGCAGCCGGTACATACATTTGGGCCGTCATTCACCTATTTGCCGAGCAACCAGAATGTGAGGTCTCTTATCCGTCACCCTGACCTGATCAGCGCCGGCTTCAGCTCGCTGTTTTCGGCCCGCCGCGGCTGTCAGCGGCATCCGGAAGGATCGGCGGGTGGGCGTCCATGTAGGCATGCGCTGCGCGCAGCACGCGGGTGTCGTCGTGCTTGCCGCCCGCCAGCTGGAAACCCACTGGGAGGCCCGCTTGCGTGAACCCGCAGGGCACCGAGACCGCCGGCTGCTGGCTGAGGTTGAACGGATATGTGAAAGGCGACCACTCGGTCCAGTCGGTCATGGCGCTGCCGGGAGGAACATCGTGGCCGGCCTCGAAGGGCGGGATCGCCACGGTCGGCGTCATCAACAGGTGATAGTCCTGGTTGAACCGCTCGAGATGGCGGGTGAACTCGGCACCTCTGGTCTGCGCGCGAAAATAGTCGACCGCGTCCCAAGCCTCCGCCCGAAGGGCGTTGTCCACGAGGCCAGGATCGAGCATGTCACGCTCTTCCTCGTCGCATTGGCGGTAGAGATCGAGCGAGGCGGTGAACCAGATCATTTGAAAGATCTCGATCGGGCTTTCGAATCCGGGATCGATCTCGACCATGTCCGCACCGAGCGCGGCCATGCGCTCGGCGGCCTCGCGAACGCGCGCCGCCACCGCGGGATCGACCGACGCATAGCCGAGGTCGAGCGACCAGGCGATCCGCAGCCCGTCGAGGCCCCGGCCCAAGTCTTCGCCCCAGTCGGTCGGCTGGCCGCGGTGCGCATAGGGGTCAGCCTGATCGTATCGGCCGATCACGTTCAGCATCAAGACCGCGTCCTCGACAGTCCGCGTGATGGGGCCGATCTGGGACAGGGTCGGTGCCCGGGACGGCGGCCATTGCGCCGCCCAACCGAAGGTCGGCTTGAACCCGAACGTGCCGGTGAAGGAGGCCGGGATGCGGATCGACCCGCCGCTGTCCCCGCCTTGGTGCAGGACACCCATGTTGAGCGCTGCCGCGGCGGCGGCTCCGCCGGACGATCCTCCGGGCGTCAGTTTGGTGTCCCACGGGTTTCGGGTCGCGCCGAAGACCCGGTTGTCGGTCACGCCTTTCCAGCCGAATTCCGGCGTGTTGGTCTTGCCGAGGATCACCGCTCCGGCCTCGCGCAGCATGCGTGCGGGCGGGGCGTCGGTGTCGCAGGGCCCGTCACCTGTCAGGAGCGAGCCGTCCCGGGCGGGCATGCCGGCGACCTCGGTGAGGTCCTTCATCGAGACCGGCAGCCCGTCGATTGCGCTCAGCGGAGCGCCGTCCGCCCAGCGTTGGTCCGAGGCATGGGCGGCCTCCTCGGCGCCGGCATAATCGACGTGGACATAGGCGTTCACCGCCGGGTTGTAGCGCGTGATCAGATCCAGAGCGGCCCGAACGGCGTCGCTCGGAGTGGCGCGATCTTCCCGAAAGGCCTGCGCGAGTTGCGTGGCGGTCAGGCTTCCGATGTCGTTTGTCATTCCGTTCCTCGTGATTGCCATCACCGGAGCAACGCACGAGTTGTTCCTGGGATCCCGACGTCTCGCGCAACGGCAAGCAAGGCATCGCACTGCGGGGTTCGGCCGCAATATGAGCGTCAACCTGAAGCGGGATGATGCACGTGCAGCGAATGGCTGCTTCGGTGAAGCTGCGCCGCGGCACCAGACTGGCTGACCAACCGCCGCAATGGGCCGTAAAGAGCCGCCCGGCACTTAATGCCGGACGTTCGTGGGACATACGAAGGCAAACGCCTGGCGATCCGCGACCCACTCAGAAATCGCGCTGTGGCGCCATCCGATAAGGCGCTCGGTCAACTTAACGGGTGCTGGAAATGTGCCAGCGTTGAAATGTCTGTAAATCGTCGAGCGGCTGAGCCCGGTCAGTTCCTGAATATCTTTCTGCCTTAATATTTTATCGGTCATGCATGTCCTCTATTTCGTTGGATGCAATCACCTTAACAGCGAATGATTTAAGCCACGTTTACGTTTTGTTCAGGAATTGCCGGTAAGAATGTTTGCCCACTCTTTCATCAAGGGTGTGCGCTTGGGCAAGTAAGTTGAACATTCGTAGGCATCGACAGCTTCATCGCCCGTTCTGACGTGACCGATGCAAGCTTCGGCAATCTCTTCCGGCGGAAGTATTTCGAGAACCGCGAAAGCGGTCGGAAGGTTCGAAGAGCGGGCTGGGCTGGCATGGCTGGCGGAGCTGGTGTATGCGGCGGGCCATGTCCGATTACAACCCGCCGATGACGCCGCTGGACGTGCTGCACGAGGATCACGAGATCCTTGTCGTGGCGAAGCCGCCCGGCCTTTTGAGCGTACCCGGCAAGGGCGAACACCTGGCCGATTGCCTGTTGGCCCGGGTGCAGGATGTGTTTCCGATGGCGCTGCTGGTGCATCGGCTGGACCGGGACACGTCGGGCGTGATGGTGTTTGCCCTGACGCCCCATGCGCAGCGGCATCTTGGCCTGCAATTCGAAAAACGTCAGGTGAAGAAGATCTACACCGCGCGGGTCTGGGGCCGAGTCGAGGAGCGGACCGGGACGGTTGACCTGCCGTTGATCGTGGATTGGCCGAACCGGCCCCGGCAGAAAGTGTGCCATGAGACCGGCAAGGCGGCGGTGACGGACTGGCGGGTGCAGCGATATGGCGAGGGCGAGACCCGGATGCGGCTGATGCCGAAGACCGGGCGGAGCCACCAGCTGCGCGTGCATATGCTGAGCTTGGGGAATCCGATCCTGGGGGATCCGTTTTATGCCGAGGGTGCGGCGCTGGACCATGAGCGGCTGATGCTGCATTCCGAGGAACTGCGGCTACGGCACCCGGATGGAGGGGCTGGGATGGTGTTTCGCCAGAAAGCAGCGTTCTGAGGCGGGCGGTGCGCCCGGACCGGGCCGTTGGTCCTGAGTATTTTTGGAACAGTGAAACCGGGCTAAGGGCAACGCGGTCAACGCCGGGCCAGCCACATCGCGAACAGGAACGTCGCCACACGTGTCAGCCAGAATAACGGCTCATCGGGCGGGCGGCACATTGTCAGGCGCGCAGGACGCGGTCGGTCAGGTTGAGGCGCTGCGCGACGATGGGGTGGAGCGTGGTGGCGAGATCCGGGTCGCCCGTCTGAAGCTGTTCCAGTTCGTCGAGCCGGTTGGTGGCCACCAGCGTGAGGGCATCGAGACGGGGGGTGCCGTCGGCGTGGCGGGGCAGGGCCGGCACGGTCTGGATGTGCTCGGGCTTTGGTGCGGGGGCCAGTTTCGTGACCTCGGCCGCCGAAAGCGGCGTTTCGACGAAGGCGTAGAGGCCGACGCCCTTGGCGGGCAGGGCGAAGGTGCAAAGGGCGACGTCGGTGATCTGCGGATCGGCAAGGAGAGCCTTGCGCAGGGCGGGACCGTCGCGGTCCAGCCGGTCCTCGGTCCCTTCGCCGTCGGACCAGTTCATCAGGCGGCGCGTGATGAAATTGTAGAGCCGCTTGCCGGTGGCCATCCACAAACGAGAGGGCAGGGATTTCTGCGTCAGCATCCGATGCTCTGAAGGCGTGAGCAGGTCTGGCGCGTAGGCGCGTTTCTGTTTCAGCAGGTGGCGCAGGTCCTCACGGGCCTTGAGGCGGAAGAGTTTGCCGCGGCGCGGGTGGACCGAGGCAAGCTGGAAGTCGATTACGGCGGCGCGGCCCTCGGGCGTCATCAGCCAGTTCTGCGGCTTGGCGATGTCGTTATGGGTCACGCCGGCGCGCCGCATCTCTCGCAGCAGGCGCTTGGCGTCGCGGTACCATTCCGGATCGGTGGGTTTGGCCAGTTGCAGGGGCGTGCCTTGCGTCCAGCTGCGCAAAAGGCCCACGCGGTCAGCGCGGATCAGGGTAGGGCAGCCTTCGATTCCCTGCACTGCACGCAACCCGCGGGTTTCGCGGCCGGCGAGCCAACGCGATAGGGGGCGGGCGTAGAGCGGCACCGTGTCGAGCTTGCGCAGGACGACGGCGATGTCGGGGTGGCCTTCGAGGTGGCCGGAGATGGTCTCGGAAAAGATATCGCGCTTGTGCACGGTCTCGGGCACGAAGGCGGCCTGCGTGATATCGGGGGTGCTGTTCATTCGAGCTGTGTAGTGGGTTTTGACGGAGGGGAAAAGGTATCTGCGCCGCCCCCTGAACGGTGAATGATACGCGCGGTTGTGGGGCGTTGGCGGTCGATCCGGTTGGATCAGTCGTGCTGTGCGTCCCTTGCGAAACCGCCGCTAGTGGGGGCCGTGCTGAGGCGTGAGAGTCGTGACACGCTCGCTGCGTACCTCGCGCGGTGATATTCGCGCGTGATCTTCTCGGTCCAGGCTTGGTCGTCGGGTCGGGTGTCAGGCCCGTCAAGCTCTTCCCCGATATCAACAAGGCCCGATGGGTAGATCATCGCCGGGCGCAGGCCGGTATGCCGGATCGAACAGCGCGGCGCCGACACTGGCCGACAAGTCGGTGGAGGACATCGCGCCGCCGTCGACGGCGGGCCATATCTCGCCTTTCATGCCGCCGATTTCGCGGGCGTCGGCCAGCAGCGCCTGCGCGTTCTCTCGCCGGGCCGAAGCCCGGATGAGATGCAACACGAAGGCGTGGACTTCCATCCGTGTCAGGCGCCTTCGGTCCAGCCGGAGACGGCCTTGACCTCGAGAAAGTCCTCAAGCCCCCATTTGCCGCCTTCGCGCCCGTTGCCGGACTGTTTCATGCCGCCGAAGGGCGCGCCGAGGCCGCGGCTTTGGCCGTTCATTTCCACCATGCCCGAGCGCAGGGCGCGGGCGCAGCGGTTGGCGCGGGCCGGGTCCTGCGTCTGGACATAGTTTGTCAGGCCGTAGGGCGTGTCGTTGGCGATCCGGATGCCGTCCTCTTCGGTCTCGAAGGGGATGATCGACAGGACCGGGCCGAAGATTTCCTCGCGCGCGATGGTCATGTCGTTGGTCACGTCGGCAAAGATCGTCGGCTTGACGAAGAAACCGCGGTTGAGCCCGTCGGGGCGGCCGGTGCCGCCGGTGACGAGGCGGGCACCTTCGTCGATGCCTTTCTGGATCAGGTCCTGGATCTTGTTGAACTGGGTCTCGTTCACAACCGGTCCCATGTGGCGGCCTTCCTCGGACGCGGGGCCGACGGCGACCTTGTTTGCCGTCTCGGCAGCGGTCTCGACGGCCTGGTCGTAGATGTCGCGCTGGACCAGCATCCGCGTGGGCGCGTTGCAGGACTGGCCGGTGTTGTTCATGCAATGCAGGACGCCGCGCTTGACGGCCTTTTCGTCGGCGTCGGCGAAGATGAGGTTGGCGCCCTTGCCGCCCAGCTCCAGCGAAACGCGCTTGAGCGTGTCCGCGGCGTTCTTGGAGATCAGTTTGCCGGCACGCGAGGAACCGGTGAAGGAGACCATGTCGACATCCGGATGCCCGGTGAGCGCCGTGCCTGCGCCCGCGCCGTCGCCGTTCACGAGGTTGAAGACGCCCTTGGGAAAGCCCGCCTCGTCGATCATCTCGGCGAAGAGCAGGGCCGAGAGAGGCGATTCCTCGGACGGTTTGAGGATCATGGTGCAGCCCGCCAGCAACCCGGCGATGACCTTGAGCGAGATCTGGTTCATCGGCCAGTTCCAGGGCGTGATCATGGTCACGACGCCCACGGCCTCGTGAATGATGCGGTCATTGGGGGCGTGATCGCCCAGGGGTTCGATCCAGTCGAATTCCGATGCGGCCTTGAGGATAGCCTTCATGTGCGACGACCCGGCGCCGACCTGCTGTGCGCGGGCAAGGTCGATGGGGGCGCCCATTTCCAGGCTAATGGCCCGGGCCATGTCCTCGGCGCGGGCTTTGTAGATTTCGCGCAGTTTCTCGACCAGGGCCATACGCTCGGACACCGGGGTGGTCATCCAGCCGGGAAAAGCGGATTTGGCGGCGGCGACGGCGGCATCGCAGTCAGCCTCGCCGGCCAGCGAGATCACGGCGCAGGGGTCTTCGGTCGAGGGGTCGATGACGTGATGATCGGTGCCCGCGACCGGGTCGACCCAGGCGCCATCGATGTAGAATTGTTTCTTCTCGATCATGTCGCATTCCTTTCGTCTGAGCCGCATATGTGGGCATTTCGCGCGCACATGACCATAGGGGGCGGATTGCCGCAAGTGGGCGGCTGTTAATTTCGCGCAGCCTTCTTATGTTGAGCGAAAGAACCCGATTTGCAAAAGAAGGAGATGCCCCATGGCACTGCGGATCAACGATACCATTCCCGACCTGACCGTGACCACCGACCAGGGTGAATTCAGCCTGCATGACTGGATCGGCGACAGCTGGGCGATCCTGTTCTCGCATCCCAAGGACTTCACGCCCGTCTGCACCACCGAGTTCGGCGCCGTCGCGCGGCTGGCCGACGAGTGGGAGAAACGCGGCACCAAGGTGATCGGCGTGAGCGTCGACGGCGTGGAGGATCACAAGAAATGGAAGGGCGACATCGAGACCGCCGGCGGCGCGAAGCCGGGCTTTCCGATCATCGCGGATGACGGCCTGGAAGTGTCCAAGGCCTTCGACATGCTGCCCGCTGAGGCCTATCTGCCTGACGGTCGCACGCCCGCCGACAGCGCCACGGTGCGGTCGGTCTTCATCATCGGGCCGGACAAGCAGCTGAAGCTGACCATGACCTATCCGATGACGGTGGGCCGCAACTTTGGCGAGGTGCTGCGCGCGCTGGATGCGTTGCAGACCAGCGCCGGGCAGGGCGTGGCGACGCCCGCCGACTGGACCGTGGGGCAGGACGTGGTGATCCCCACCTCGGTCAGCGACGAGGACGCCAAGGCGAAGTTCGGCGAGTTCAACACGGTGCTGCCCTATCTGCGGATGGCGAAGCTGCCGGGTTGATCCAGCGGGGCGGCTGCGCCGCGCCCTATCTGTGGGATGAGGGGCGCTGCCCCTCAAACTCCTCGGGATATTTATAGCCAGAGAAAGAGGGTCCTGTTCGGTTGTAGACAGGGCCCTTTTTTTGCGCGACATAGCCGGGCATGGCGAAACGGGACGCATTCGAGATTGGGGGGCAGGTGGTGAAGGCCGGCTCGCGTGAGACCGTGGATGTGCCGGTGAGCACGCTGTCGGACCACACGCCGGTGAACCTTGCGGTGCACGTGATCCACGGGCGGCGGCCCGGGCCGGTGCTGTTCGTGTCGGCCGCGATTCATGGCGACGAGGTGATCGGGGTCGAGATCGTGCGGCGGCTGTTGCGGGCTGCGCCCCTGAAGGGGATGGCGGGTACGCTGCTGGCGGTGCCGATCGTCAACGGGTTCGGGTTTCACAATCATTCCCGCTATCTGCCGGACCGGCGCGACCTGAACCGGTGTTTCCCCGGAGGCGCGGAAGGCAGCATGGCCTCAAGGCTGGCGCATATCTTCATGGAAGAGGTGGTGCGGCGGTCGGATGTGGGGGTCGACCTGCATTCGGCGGCGATTCATCGTACGAACCTGCCGCAGATCCGGCTGACGCCGGACAACGAACAACTGAAAGCACTGGGCGAGGCGTTCGGCGCGCCGGTGATGATGGCCTCGAAGCTGCGCGAGGGCAGCTTGCGGCTGGCCGCCGAGGAGGAGGGCGTGGATGTCCTTTTATATGAAGGCGGCGAGGCGCTGCGGTTCGACGAGCTGGCGGTGCGGGCCGGGGTGAGCGGCTGTCTGCGGGTGATGCGGCGGTTGGGCATGATCGGGGCCAAGGGCGTGCCGAAGCGGCGCAGCGTGCCAGTGGTGGCGAATTCTTCGAGTTGGTACCGGGCCCCGGTCGGCGGTGTCTTTCGCGGCTACAAGGCGGTCGGCGACGCGGTGGCGCCGGGCACGGTGCTGGGTGCGGTCAGCGACCCGATGGGCCAGACCGATTGCGAGGTGGTGTGCGAAGAGGCGGGGATCGTGATCGGACGATCGAATATGCCGGCGGTCTACGAGGGCGAGGCGCTGTTTCACATCGCCGAGACGCCGCGTGCCGAGCATGCTGCCGAGGGGGTGGCAGCGCACATGGAGGCGGCCCCGCTTTACGATGAGGACGAGATCATCTGAGCCGGGGTCTCAGGTCGTGTGGTCGCGGTTCTGGGGCAGCAGGAAGATCGACGTGGCCAGCAGGCTGAAGACCAGTTCGTAGACCTCCCATTTGCGCGAGACGTCGATAGCGGCGATCACCAGACTGGCGGAGACGGCCAGCACCGCGTGGCGGGTGCCGGGGACTGGCGCGGCGATACGGTCGAGCGTGCGCTTGAGCCAGCCCACGCGCGGGTAGAGCAAGGGCAGCACCGCGAGGTAGAGCAACAGGATTAGCGTCAGGATCGGGCCGAAGAGGGTCTTGGCCAGATGGAAATCGCCCCACGGCGTAGGCACGATCAGGTTGTGCAGGTTGGTTTCCTGCTGCTTGTTGATCTGCTGGAAGGTTTCGCCGGTTTCCCAGCCGAAGATGCGCTGGCCCCAGGACACCTCTTCGCCCGCGGCGAAGAAGAAGAGCAGGGCATAGAACACGGTGCAGGCGAGGGCGAGACCGGCCCCGCGGGCCTTGAGCGACCGCGCGTTCATCAACAGGACGAGGCTGGCCACGAAAAGGAAGATCGCGGTGCCGTATTCGACGTACCCGTCCTCGCGGGCGTAGGTCAGCGAGAAGAAATCCGTGCTGTAGAAGTATATGCCGACCGTGAGGACCAGTACGGCGACGACAATGCCGAGAAGGATCCTGTCGATGGTCCGGATCGTGGAAAGGGTCATGGGACGCGTGCCTCTCGCGATGGATTTGGCGCGGGAATAGGCGAGGCGCGGCGCCGCATCAAGCGCAAAGCCCGCCTGCGCGGCGGAGACCCGCCCGGATCAGGCGTTGACGCGCTCGGGGCCGCCGGTGCTCATGGAGGTGCCGATGTAGGGTTTTTCGGCCTCTTTCCAGGCGCCGAAGCCGCCTTCCATGTGGGCGATACGGTCTATGCCGGCCTCGATTGCGGCACGGGCCATCTTTTCGGACCGGACGCCGGACCCGCAATGCAGGACGATGCGCTTATCTGTCTGGCCGGGCAGTTTGTGCGCGTCGAAGAACGGCATGGGGAAGAGCATGGCGCCCTCGATATGCTGAAACGCGTATTCGGGTATGGTGCGGACGTCGATCAGGACGATCTCGTTCGCGGCGAAGGCGTCTGCGACCTCATCGATGGTCCAGGTCTCGAAAGTGGCGGTGCCGATGGTTTCGGATTTCATGGGATGGCCTTTCCTGCGCTTGGCATTTGAAGAAAAACTAGGGCGTTGCGCTGCGAGTTCCCGAAGCGGTCCAGTGCCTTGGGTTCCGTGGCGATCGGGATCGAGAGAGAAGCGGTGCCGGACGCATTTATTGGCGCAGTCGGACCTAGCAGAATCGGACGCGGCCATGCTAGGTATTGGGGTATGAATGAAATCAGCCCCAATATAGGCCAGGAGCGGCCTGTCATCCGCCAGCTGGAGGAGACGGCGATCAACCGGATCGCCGCCGGTGAAGTGGTGGAACGCCCGGCCTCGGCGGTCAAGGAGCTGGTGGAGAACGCGCTGGATGCCGGCGCGCGGCGGATCGAGGTGGATATCGCCGATGGCGGCAAGACCCTGATCCGGGTGCGGGACGACGGCTGCGGAATGACCGCCGACGAGCTGCCGCTGGCACTGAGCCGGCACGCGACGTCGAAGATCGACGGCTCGGACCTGCTTAACATTCATTCCTTCGGGTTTCGGGGCGAGGCGTTGCCCAGCCTGGGGTCGGTGGGACGGCTGACGATCACCAGCCGGGCGCAGGGGTTTGACGGGGTCGAAATCACGGTGTCGGGCGGTGGCATCGGCGCGGTGAAGCCCGCGGCGCTGAACCGGGGCACGGTGGTGGAGCTGAGGGACCTCTTTTATGCCACGCCCGCGCGGCTGAAATTCATGCGCACCGACCGGGCCGAGGCGCAGGCGGTGGGCGACGTGATCAAGCGGCTGGCGATGGCCGAGCCGTTCGTCAGCTTTACCCTGCGGGACGTGAGCGAAGGGCGCGAGCCGCGCACGGTCTTTCGCGCCGATGCCGAGAGTGGCGACCTGTTCGATGCGCTGCATGGGCGGCTGAGCCAGGTGCTGGGGCGGGAGTTCGCCGAGAACTCCCTGCGGATCGAGGCCGAGCGCGAGGGGATCGCGATGACGGGTTATGCCGCGTTGCCGACCTATTCGCGGGGGTCCTCGGTGGCGCAGTACTTGTTCGTTAACGGGCGGCCGGTGCGCGACAAGATGCTGTATGGCGCGCTGCGGGCGGCCTATCACGATTTCCTTAGCCGGGACCGGCATCCGGTGGCGGCGCTGTTTCTGGAATGCGCCCCGAAACTGGTGGATGTGAACGTGCACCCGGCAAAGTCCGAGGTGCGGTTCCGCGATCCGGGCGTGGCGCGGGGGCTGCTGGTCTCGGGGCTGCGTCACGCGCTGGCGGAGGCGGGACATCGGGCGTCGACCACGGTGGCGGGTGCGACTCTGGGCGCGATGCGGCCCGAGCCGGTGCCGCAGGCGGGCGGCGCACGGGTGTACCAGATGGATCGGCCCGGGGCATCGGCGCGGGCGGCGAGTTACCAGATGCAGGCGCCGGAGGCGGGCTTTGCCGAGATGCAGAGTGCATATTCCGGGCGGGTCGAGCCGGAAGTGGTGGAGACGCACGAAGACGCCGTGGCGCCGCAATCGCTGCCGCTGGGGGCGGCGCGGGCGCAGGTGCACGAGAATTACATCGTGGCGCAGACCGAGACCGGGATGGTGATCGTCGATCAGCACGCGGCGCATGAGCGGCTGGTTTACGAGAAGCTGAAGCGGCAGATGGCCGAGAACGGCGTGGCCAGCCAGGCGCTATTGATCCCCGAGATCGTGGAGTTGAGCAGCGGTGAGGCGGGCATTCTGCTGGACATGGCCGAAGACCTGGCGCGGCTGGGGCTGGTGATCGAGGCGTTCGGACCGGGCAGCATCGCGGTGCGCGAGACGCCGGCGATCCTGGGGCCGTGCGACGCGGGCAAAATGCTGCGTGACGTGCTGGACGAGCTAGCCGACATGGGTGAGAGCCTGAACGTTCAGGCGCGGATCGAGGCGATCCTGAGCCGGGTGGCCTGTCATGGCTCGATCCGGTCGGGGCGGCGCATGAGTGGTGAAGAGATGAACGCGCTGTTGCGCGAGATGGAGGCAACGCCGCATTCGGGGCAGTGCAACCACGGACGGCCTACTTACGTGGAACTGAAACTAAGCGATATCGAGCGGCTGTTCGGGCGGACATGATTACCATTGGCGAGACAACTTACACGTTGGACGACCCGCTGGTGATGGCCGCGATGGCGGCCGGTGCCGTGGTTCTGCTGATCCTCCTGTTGGTCATCCTTGCGCTGCGGGCCGCGGCGCGGACGGCGCGGGCGACGGAACCTTTGGCGCAGCAATTGGGGCATCTGGGGCAGAATGTGCAGAGCCTTGCCAATGGGCAGGAGGGCTTGCGCAGTTCGATCCAGGTAGTGAGCGACACGGCGACCAGCGGACAGACGCAGCTGGCGCAGATGGTGGAACAGCGGCTGGCGGGGGTGCAGCAGCAGATGCAGGACCGGCTGGCGGACAATGCGATGCGCAGCCAGCGGGCGCTGACCGAGATGCAGGAGCGGATGCGCGAGACACTGCACGGCTCGTCCAAGCAGACCACCAACAGCCTGACCGCGCTACAGGAACGGCTGAGCGCCATCGACAAGGCGCAGGACAATATCACCAAGTTGTCGGGGGATGTGCTGTCGCTTCAAGATATCTTGTCGAACAAGCAGACGCGCGGGGCGTTCGGCGAGATCCAGTTGACCGATATCGTCAGCAAGGCGATGCCGTCGGACAGCTATTCGTTGCAGGCGACGCTGTCGAACGGGCGGCGGGCGGATTGCCTGATTCACCTGCCGAACCCGCCGGGGCCTATCGCGATCGACAGCAAGTTCCCGCTGGAAGCTTACGAGGCGCTGCGCAACGCCACGAGCGATTACGAACTGAACGAGGCCGCGAAGTGCCTGCGGACCTCGGTGAAAAAGCACATCAAGGATATTTCCGAGAAGTATATCCTCGATGGGGAAACGGCGGACGGCGCGCTGATGTTCCTGCCGTCCGAGGCGGTCTATGCCGAACTTCACGCCAATTTCCCGGAACTGGTGCGCGAGGGGTTCGCCCAGAAGGTCTGGATCGTGTCGCCCACCACCTGCATGGCCACGCTGAACACGATGCGCGCGATCCTGAAGGATGCACGGATGCGCGAGCAGGCCGGGGCCATTCGCAAGATGCTGGGGCAGCTGCACCGCGACGTGGAACTGGTGTTGGAACGCGCGGGCAAGCTCGAGACTCATTTCGACCAGGCGCGGCGGGACGTGGAAGGGATTTCCACCGCCGCCGAGCGCGCGGGCAAGCGGGCGGCGAAGCTGGACAATTTCGACTTCGAGGAACTGGCGCCGGAGGATCCGGTGAACGTAGTGAAGCTGGGCAAGGACGGCTAGCCGGCGGTCTGGGATGGCTGCGAAAGTTCGAAACGAGCCCATTGCGAGACAAGTGTGATCTATAGCCTCGAGCGCCATTGACGGGCCGCGGCGCGGCGATCCGACGGTCGTTCGGCAGCGTTTTATCCAGGCCAAATCCGAAAAAGAATTGAGCGATGCACCGAACTTCACCCAATCGCCGGGCCGTGGGGGCGGCCCGTCAATGGCGCGGGGCCTGCGGCCTGATTCCGCGCTGGGGCCTTAGATCAAACGTCTTTTAGGTCCGCAAAGCGGACCTACATCGTTTCCAGACAGTGCCGGCGGAAGGCGCGTTTGAGCATGTCGAGCTCTTCGCGCAGGAGCGTCACCTCGGCGCGGATGTCGTATGCCAGCGCATCGCCCGAGACGATTGAGAAGCTGCCCAGGGCGGCGCCGGTTTCGGTGTCGGAGATCAGGAAGGTCTGCACCCCGTCGGCAATACGGTCGGCTGGGATGGGCACCCGTAGGACCCAGGCCTGTTCCCCGGGTTTCTCGACGACCTCGACCCCGGCGATGGTCTCTTGCAGGTGCGTGACCGACACGTCCGGGCGGCGATCGCCGGCGCCGGTGATGACTCCTTCCCAGACCCCTTCGAAGAGGCGCGTCTTGGTCAATGTCAGCTCTTGCATCCGTATCCCCCTAGAATTCCGCGCGTGGCCGGCGGCTGAAGGTAAGGTCGCGCAGGATGACCTGGCTCATCTGCGGGTTCTCGAAAATCAGGTCGACCCAGGCCCGTTCGATGCGCTTTTCGTTCAGCTTGGAATAGGCGAGGTCGAATTCGACCATGATTTCCTCTTCGTGCAGCGGCAATTCACGCACGATCTGTTCGGTGTTCGGGCCGTGCTTGATGTTCAGCCGGGCGAAGATCTCCAGGGGCTTTTCCATCTCGACGATGGTGTCCATGCGGATGAGATGGCGCGATTGCAGCCCCGATACCGCAGCCTCAGGCAGATCCAGAACGAGCGACAGGAAGGAGCCGTCAAAGCTGAAGACGTCCATGCGCAGGCCGAAGGGTGCGAGGTCGGCCTCGCGGGTGTTGCGCAGTTGGCGCAGGGACAGTTCGGACTGTTGGCAGTCGTGAAACAGTGTCAGCTCGCGTCCCAATTGCGTCTTGCTGAGAACCGAGGAGCGCCCGGGCACTGCCAAGGGTTCGCGCCAGATCGCGGGGCGCCAGGACCAGTCGGTGCCATGCGGCTTGGGAAACGCGTGGGAGCCGATCATCGGCAACGCAAGGCGGTTGTCGGCAAGGCTGATCAACTCGTTGAGATGATAGCGCAGTTTCCGCGCCTCGGAGCGTTCGGCGCGAAGCTGTCCCAGCGTCATCGACGTGGCGTCCCGCACGGTTTGCCTCCACCGCCGCAGGTCGCGCCGATGGGCCAGCCAATCCAGTCCTGAACGTTTCAGCCCCATATGCGTGGATCGATTCCGGTTGGTTATGCCACAGTTTGCCCCTGAGACATTGCCATATCATTAACCCGCGTTTGGAAACAATCCATTGATTGCCTTGGGTTACTGCGCGCTGGCGCTCCGCAGGGTGCGTGCGAGATCGGTGATGAAGCGGCGGCCCGACGCGCCGGCAAGGTTGCTGTCGGCGGGGGCGTAGACCGCGAGGCTGACGAAATGGTCGTTGATGACCATGCCGCCGCGCCAGTAGCGCGGGTCACCGCCGGGAAGGGCCAGTTCGCCGCCCGCATCGAGGTGCACCAGCGCAAGTCCGTCGATATCTACCGCGGCCAACGGCTTTTTCGGGGCGGCGCTGGCGGCGATGGTGGCGGCGGTGGGCTGGGCGCGGCCCGGCTGCTTGCCCGCCACGTTGACCGCGATCAGAGCCAGCGGCACGGTAACGCCCGGCTCGCCGCTGAGCGATTCACAACTGCCGAGGAAGACGAGACGGCTGGAAGGCTGGCGGCGGACGTTGCCTGCGTCGACGCAATAGCCGCGGGGGCCGCGCACCACGACCGCGCCGTCATAGAGTGCCAGCGCCTCGACCACGTTGGGCTCGTCGGCAGTGCCGAGCCCCACGTCGTCACAGGCGGCCAGCGGCCAGAGCAGGGCCGCCAGCCAGACCGGTCGGAGTGCGCGCACGGACAGGGTCAGAGGTCCGCGTAGACGTGACGCTCGGCCTCGGCGCCGGGGTGCGTTACTGCGCCCTTGTAGGTCTCGCCCACGAGTTGCGCGTATTTCCAGAGCGCGCCGGAGGCGTAGATCGTCTCGCGCGGGCCGGGCCAGTCTTTCTTGCGTGCCTCAAGTTCGTCATCGCCGAGATCGACCGAAAGCTCGCCCTTGATGGCGTCGATGGTGATCATGTCACCATTTTTCAGCATCGCGATTGGGCCGCCGTGGGCCGCTTCGGGGCCCACGTGCCCCACGCAGAAACCGCGCGTTGCGCCGGAGAAGCGGCCATCGGTGATGAGCGCGACCTTCTTGCCCATGCCTTGGCCCGAAAGCGCGGCGGTGGTGGCCAGCATCTCGCGCATGCCGGGGCCGCCGGCGGGGCCTTCGTTGCGGATGACGATAACCTCGCCTTCCTCGTATTCGCGCTTTTGCACGGCGGCAAACGCGTCTTCCTCGCACTCGAAAACGCGGGCCGGGCCGGTGAAGACCTGGTGCTCGGGGGCGATGCCCGCGACCTTCACGATGGCGCCTTGCGGGGCGATGTTGCCCTTGAGACCGACGACGCCGCCGGTCTTGGTGAGGGGCGCATCGATGGAATAGATCACTTTGCCGTCGGCCTCGCGCTCGATGCGGTCGAGTTCCTCGCCGATGCTGCGCCCGGTGGCGGTCATGCAGTCCTCGTGGATGAGGCCCGCCTTGCGCAGCTCCTTCATCACCACGGGGATACCGCCGGCATCGTAAAGGTCCTTGGCCACGTATTGGCCGCCCGGTTTCAGGTCGACGAAATAGGGCGTGTCGCGGAAGATTTCGCAGACGTCGTCGAGGTAGAACTCGAGCCCGGCCTCATGCGCGATGGCGGGCAGGTGAAGACCGGCATTGGTGGAGCCGCCGGTGCAGGCGACGACGCGCGCGGCGTTTTCCATCGACTTGCGGGTGACCACGTCGCGGGCGCGGATGTTTTTCTCCAGCAAGTCCATTACGGCGCGACCGGAGGCTTCGGCATACTGGTCGCGCGACTCGTACGGCGCGGGCATGCCGGAAGAGTTCATCAGGGCAAGGCCGATCGCCTCGGATACGCAGGCCATGGTGTTGGCGGTGAACTGCCCGCCGCAGGCGCCGGCGGAGGGGCAGGCGACGCGTTCCAGCGCGTCGAGCGCCTTGTCGGACATGGTGCCGTTCTGGTTCCAGCCCACGGCCTCGAACATGTCTTGCACGGTCAGGTCGCGGGTGCGGAATTCCTCGGGGATCTCGTCGATCTGGGGGGCTTTGCCCGGCAGGATCGATCCGCCGTAGATGAAGACCGACGGCACGTTGAGGCGGACCATGGCCATCATCATGCCGGGCAGCGACTTGTCACAGCCCGCAAGGCCGACGATGGCGTCGTAGCAATGGCCGCGCATGGTCAGCTCGACGGTATCCGCGATGGCCTCGCGGGAGGCGAGCGACGAGCGCATCCCCTCGTGGCCCATGGCGATGCCGTCGGTGACGGTGATCGTGGTGAATTCGCGGGGGGAGCCCTTGGCCTCTTTCACGCCGCCCTTGACGGCCTGGGCCTGGCGGTTCAGCGCGATGTTGCAGGGCGCGGCCTCGTTCCAGCAGGTGGCGACGCCGACGAGGGGCTGGTGGATCTCCTCCTCGGTCATGCCCATCGCGTAGTAATACGAGCGGTGTGGCGCGCGGGCGGGCCCTTCGGTCACGTGGCGGCTGGGCAGTTTGCTTTTGTCGAACTTGGTCATTTGGGCCTCCCCTGAAATCTTCGGATCCGGTCTAGGCCACAGGGGCGGCGGGGGCAAGCTTTCGCGCGGTCAAAGTTCAGCGCGGCGACGTGGCCATTTTTGCAACAGGGACGTGGCGATGGCAGGTGAGGACGTGGTCGTTGACCATGCCCACGGCCTGCATGAAGGCATAGACGATGGTGGGGCCGCAGAATTTGAAGCCGCGTTTCTTCAAATCTTTCGAAATTGCGCGGGATATTTCGGTTTCGGTGGGCACCTCGGCCAGGCTGGCCCAGCGGTTCTGAAGCGGGGCCCCGCCCATGTAGGACCACAGGTAGGAATCAAAACCCTGTTCGGCCTCGATTGCCTGCCAGGCGCGGGCGTTGGTGATCGTGGCCTCGATTTTGCCGCGGTGGCGGATGATGCCGGCATCGTCCAAAAGGCGCTGCACGTCATCCTCGCCCCAGGTCGCGATGAGGTTCGGATCAAAGCCTTGAAAAGCCGCGCGAAAGTTGTCGCGCTTCTTCAGGATGGTGATCCAGCTGAGACCGGCCTGGAAGCCGTCGAGAATGAGTTTTTCCCACAGCGCGCGGCTGTCCCATTCGGGTACGCCCCACTCGGTGTCGTGGTAGGCCTCGTAAATCGGATCGGTGCCGACCCAGCCGCATCTTTCCATCCTTCAAGCCCCCCGGTTTCGCCTGTTGCGGACAGTATGACTCAAATGCCCGGTTTAACAATTCCTTAGGCTGCGTGGCGCTTATTGGGCAGCGGTGGAGTACGGAGAGATTCATGGGTGAAAAGAGATTGAAGTGGGCGACCGTGCCAACGGGGCATCACAACCCCTTGTCCTACGCCGTGTCGGCGCGGGACCAGTCGGTGGTCCAGATGGTCGAGGAGGCGGTGCGACACGGCCAAATGATGCTGGCCTATCAGGCCGTGGTGCCGTCCGGGCGGCAGGACAGGCCGGCGTTTTACGAAGGATTGGCACGGGTGCTGGACGAAACGGGCCGGATCATCCCGGCGCGCGAATTCATCGACGCGATCGAAGCGACCGAGACGGGCCGCATCGTCGACTGCCTGTCGCTTGAAAAGGGAATCCGCACCTTGCGCGAGTATCCTGATATCCGCCTGTCGATCAACATGTCGGCGCGGTCCATCGGCTACCCGCGCTGGATGCGGACGCTGAAGCGCGGGTTGGGGCAAGACCCGACGCTGGGTGAGCGACTGATCCTCGAGATCACCGAAAGCTCGGCGATGCTGGTGCCCGAGCTGGTGGTGAATTTCATGGCGGATCTGCAGAAGAAGGGCATCAGTTTCGCGCTGGACGATTTCGGGGCCGGGTTCACCTCGTTCCGGTACCTCAAGGATTTCTATTTCGACATACTCAAGATCGACGGGCAGTTTATACGCGGAATCGCGGACAACCCGGACAACCAGGTTCTGACGCGGGCCTTGATCGCCATCGCCGAACAGTTCGACATGGTCACCGTGGCCGAAAGCGTGGAGCGGCCCAACGACGCCGTATTCCTGCAGAATATCGGGGTGCATTGCCTTCAGGGCTATTACTTCGGTGCGCCCACGGTACAGCCGCCATGGCTGGCAACGGCTCAGGCGGCGGCGACGGCCTGACCTGTGACAACGGCTACAGTTGCCGCGTTGCGGCGACTGCGGTACACCCTGCGTAATGCGGGGAATCCGGGGGCCGCATCAGGCATGCTGCCCTTTTTTCCTCGGCCAGAAAGAATTGGTGGAGGACACTATGACCAATGTAGTTATCGCTTCGGCAGCACGCACCGCTGTCGGCTCTTTCTCCGGGGCGTTCGCCAACACCCCGGCCCATGACCTTGGCGCAGCCGTTCTGGAAGCCATCGTCGAGCGCGCGGGCATCGACAAGGCCGAGGTTTCGGAAACGATCCTTGGCCAGGTCCTGACCGCGGCGCAGGGCCAGAACCCCGCACGCCAGGCGCATGTGAACGCCGGCCTGCCGATCGAAAGCGCGGCCTGGGGCATCAACCAGGTGTGCGGTTCGGGCCTGCGGGCCGTGGCGCTGGGCGCGCAGCACATCCAGTTGGGCGATGCCGATGTCGTGGCCGCCGGCGGACAGGAAAACATGACCCTCAGCCCCCACGCCGCGCATCTGCGGGCCGGGCACAAGATGGGCGACATGAAATACATTGACACGATGATCCGCGACGGGCTGTGGGACGCGTTCAACGGCTATCACATGGGCCAGACCGCCGAGAACGTCGCCGACAAGTGGCAGATCACGCGCGACCAGCAGGACGAGTTCGCCGTCGCCAGCCAGAACAAAGCAGAGGCGGCACAGAAGGCGGGCAAGTTCGATGACGAGGTGATCCCGTTCACCGTCAAGACCCGGAAGGGCGAGACGGTCGTCGACAAGGACGAATACATCCGCCACGGCGCCACGATAGAGGGCATGCAGAAGCTGCGCCCGGCCTTCACGCAGGATGGGTCGGTCACCGCGGCCAACGCGTCGGGCCTCAATGACGGTGCGGCGGCCGTGTTGCTGATGAGTGCCGAGAATGCCGAGAAGCGCGGGATCGAGCCGCTGGCGCGGATCGCCTCCTACGCAACGGCCGGACTGGACCCGTCGATCATGGGCGTGGGCCCGATCCATGCCAGCCGCAAGGCGTTGGAAAAGGCGGGTTGGAGCGTCGACGACCTGGAGCTGGTGGAAGCCAACGAGGCGTTCGCCGCGCAGGCCTGTGCCGTGAACAAGGACATGGGGTGGGACCCGTCGATCGTGAACGTGAACGGCGGCGCCATCGCCATCGGCCACCCCATCGGGGCCTCGGGCTGCCGCGTTCTGAACACCCTGCTGTTCGAGATGAAGCGCCGCGACGCCAAGAAGGGCCTCGCCACGCTGTGCATCGGTGGTGGCATGGGTGTCGCGATGTGCATCGAGCGTCCGTAAGTACCTGATACCGAAATAGAAAACAGGCCCTGCGGGGCCTGTTTTTCCATGTGATTTCCCGAAAGGCCATTTGCATGAAGCTGCCCGACAATCCCCCGCAGATCGTGTTTTCCGGCGGTGGGTTGCGGTGTTTCTGGCAGGGCGGTTTCCTGACGCGGCTGGAGCAGGTGCGCAAGTTTACGCCCGAGCGGGTGACCGGGGTGAGCGGCGGCGCGATGGCCGGCGCGGCGTGGATTGCCGGGATCGAAGATCGGCTGCTGGACGTGATGTGCGAAGCGTTCCAGAAGCGCGACCACAACCTCGATCTGTTTGCCGCAGACGAGGAAGGCATCACGCCACACCAGCGCATTTATTGCGATGTGGTCGAGACAGTTCTTGACGAGGCGGCCAAGGAGCGGGTCGCGAATGGTCCGGCCTTTCAGATCCAGATCGCGCATCCGCCCTCGACCGGCCATCCGACCATGACGGGCACTGCGCTGGCCGCGGCCTATGAGGCGGAACTGCATATCGTGGGCGGCCCGCATTTCGACTGGGCCGAGAAAATGGGCCTGACCTCGCAACTGGTCGATGCCAACCAGGCGGCTCGCGACGGGCGGCTGGTGGAACTGATCAATGCCGCTGCGGTGATCCCGCCGGTGTTCGAGCCGCCACTTTGGGGCGACCGGCGCGTGGTCGATGGCGGCATGGCAGACCAGGCCCCGCTGCCCGACCCCGACGAAGGCGAGACGCTGGTGCTGTTGACCCGGCCCTACAAGAAACTGCCGGATGTGCCGGGCCGCGTTTATGTCTGGCCGTCCGAGGAAACGCCCGCGGACAAGATCGACTTTACCGACCCGCAAAAGCTGCGCGATACGTGGGCTCTGGGGGAGCAAGACGCGGAAGCGTACCTGAACGGCGGATGAGTGCCGCGCGGCAAAAAGAATCGCGCAACAATGTTGCGCTTTGCGCGCATGATGAGTAGCAAAGTTTCCAAGAGAACCAACACTGGACAGAAAGACTGGAGGATTCCCATGGCGAGAGTTGCCCTTGTGACCGGCGGTAGCCGCGGTATCGGCGAGGCCATTTCGAAAAAACTGAAGGAAGAGGGCTACGTGGTTGCTGCCACCTATGCGGGCAACGACGAAGCCGCGGCGAAGTTCACCGAAGAGACCGGCATCAAGACCTACAAGTGGAATGTGGCCGATTACGACGCCTCGAAGGCCGGGATCGAAACCGTCGAGGCCGAGTTGGGGCCGATCGACGTGGTGGTGGCCAATGCGGGCATCACGCGCGATGCGCCGTTCCACAAGATGACGCCGGACCAGTGGAAGGACGTGATCGACACCAACCTGACGGGCGTGTTCAACACCGTGCACCCGGTCTGGCCCGGCATGCGCGAGCGCAAGTTCGGCCGTGTGATCGTCATCAGCTCGATCAACGGTCAGAAGGGGCAGTTCGCGCAGGTGAACTATGCCGCGACCAAGGCGGGTGATCTTGGCATCATCAAGTCGCTGGCGCAGGAAGGCGCGCGCGCCGGGATCACCGCGAACGCGGTCTGTCCGGGCTATATCGCGACGGAAATGGTGATGGCGGTGCCCGAAAACGTGCGCGAATCGATCATTGGTCAGATCCCGGCGGGTCGACTGGGTGAGCCGGAAGAGATCGCTCGCTGCGTGGCATTCCTGGCGTCGGACGATGCCGGGTTCATCAACGGTTCGACCATCTCGGCCAACGGGGCGCAATTCTTCGTCTGAGGGTTATGCATCCACGAAAAGCGAAAGGGCCGGTCAGGGGAACCGGCCCTTTCTGTTTCCAGAGACCTGCAACGATCATCTGGAAGGTGTCTTGCGGCCCAGCCAGTTGAGTAGCTCGCCAAAAGCACGGCTTCGTTCGTAGTGCGCGGCGCGATAGGCATCGCGGGTCTTGGCATCGGTGGCTGTTTCGATCATGGCTGATCCTTTCAGGGAAACTTGACTGGATTGAATATGCGTCTTTGCAGAAAAGACCACAATCGAGACTTTTCACGGCTTCAGTTAAGTAATACTTTAGTGAAATGAGCGATCGTCTACCCCCGTTGACTGCCTTGCGCGCGTTCGAATGCGCGGCGCGGCACATGTCCTTTCAGAAGGCGGCGGCGGAATTGAACGTGACGCCGGCCGCGCTGTCGTTCCAGATCAAGTCGCTGGAGGAGCATCTGGGCGCGGCGCTGTTCCGGCGGCTGAACCGGGCAGTGGAACTGACCGAGGCGGGCGCGGCACTGGCGCCGGGGTGCCGAGACGGGTTCTCGGCGCTGTCGGCGGCCTGGATGGCGACCCGGCGGGGGCTGGACAACAGCACGCTGACAGTCACCGCCGGGCCGGCCTTTACCGCGAAATGGCTGGCGCCACGGTTATACGAGTTTGCCCAAGCGCATCCCGAGATCGAGCTGCGGTTCACGGCGTCGTTGCGGCTGATGGATTTCGCCCGCGACGAGGTGGACGTGGCGATCCGGTTCGGTCACGGGGCGGACAAAGGGTTGTATTCGCTGCCGCTGGCCGAGGAGTGGGTAACGCCGATGATGACACCCGCGCTGGCCGAACGGTATCCGACGATCGAAAGCCTGCGCGACGCGGTGCTGATCGTCGACCAGTCGATCGATTTTCTGGATCCGGCGACCGATTGGGCGGCATGGTTCCGTGCGATGGGCACGACGCCGGTCGCGCCGCACGGTCCGAGGTTTTCGCAAGGTGACCACGCGGTGGATGCGGCCCTTGCGGGCGTCGGCGTGGTGCTGGGGCGCCGGGCCCTGGTGATCAAGGACCTGATGGAAGGCAGGCTGGTTGCGCCCTACGGTAAAGCGGTAAGCGCGGGCGCCCAGTTTCGCTTTGTCTGTCGCAGGGGCGCCGAGGACAAACCTCAGATCAAGGTATTCCGAGAATGGATGTTGGCCGAAACCGCCAAGGGGTTCGAGACGACGGCGAAGCTGGAAATGGTACCGCTGGTGCCCGATTGATGACGAGATGCGCCGCGAGGGCGCATCCCGATCAGTCATTGCGTGACATGCTAATGGGTCAGTCGTTCAATCTCTTCTTTCAGTCGGAGTTTCTGCTTTTTCATGCTTGAGATTTCTAGGTCGGGCATTCCCGGGGCACGCTGTGCCGCTTCGACCTGTTCCGAGAGAGCTTGGTGTTTCTTTTTCAGTTCCTCGACATGTGAACTCAAAGCCATGAATGCGTCTCCTCTTTTGGTGTGCACGGGATAGTGCAGCATAAAAGATATGGTCTGTCACGCTGCGAACGCAAAATCCGACGGCGGGAATTAGCTGCAACTTGCTTAAATTAGTCCGGGAAAGGCATTTCCTTGCCGTCGCGCAGTATGCAAGCCGTTGCCGATGTGTAGTTTTCGCAATCGTTAACGTGCCTTTGCCCATTATGAAGGCACCAGCCGTCATGCAGCCGAAATGCGGCGCGTCCGCCGCGTCGGCCGCGCAGAAGGACCAGCCGCGCAAGGCGGCCGGGTCGGGGAATCAGTGGCAGAAGCTGGAGGCTGCCGAGGTGGCGCGCGGCGTGGGACAGAAGCTCTGGCAGCCGGTCGGCGCGCTGGATGAAGGTTGTGGTGCCCTTGGGCCCGGTGCGTTTGGCGGCGGCGGCGACCCAGGCGGCGAGGGGAGTATCCTCGCCCATGGCCCCTTCGCGGCCCGGATCGGTGGCCGCCGTGCTGGCAGCGCGGTCGAAATAGGGCGGGTTGGCTAGAACGTGGTGAAACTGGCGCTTTTTCAGGGTGTCGGGCATGGCGGACAGGTCGCCTTCGACCACCTCGAACGGCAGGGCGTTCGCTGCACCGTTTTGCCGGGCGAGTTCGGCATAGGCAGGCTGGCGCTCCAGGCCCACCAGGTGAACGCCGGGCACGCGCCGGGCCAGACAAAGCCCCGCGACGCCGACGCCGCAGCCGAGATCGAGCACGGTCTCGCCCGGCTTGGCAGGGATGCTGGCGGCCAGCAGCACGGGATCGATGCCGGCGCGATAGCCGGCCTGGGGCTGCAGGATTTTCAGCCCGCCACCGAGAAAATCGTCGCAGGTGGTCTCAAGCGTCACGAGCGTGCCTCGACCTCTATACCGTTGTCCTCAAGGGTCTGGCGCGCGGGAAAGTAATCTTCCTCGCTGACCATCAAGCGGCGGGGGAAAATCCCGATGCCGCCTTCGAGGATGCTCATGTTTACGTCCAATTCAAAGCAGTCTATATCCTCGCCCTGAAGCAAAGCCTTGGCGAAAGCCATCACGGTCGGGTCGGTGGTGCTGAGAAGATGCTTCATGGGGATGACTTAAGGACACCGGACGCGCATTGTCGAGCCTGAGTGACGGGAGTTTGATGGGACTGGACCACGCCGCTACCAAACCGCACGAAGCAATGGCCTCGCATTTCGAGGACAAACTTGACGCGGTGAACAGCCTGATCCGTGCGCGCATGGCGTCGCGTCACGCGCCGCGCATCCCCGAGGTGACAGCGCATTTGGTCGAGGCGGGGGGCAAACGCCTGCGCCCGATGCTGACGCTGGCGGCGGCGGATCTGTGCGGTTATGTCGGCGAGGACGACGTGAAGCTGGCAGCAACGGTGGAGTTCATCCATACCGCGACGCTGTTGCACGACGACGTGGTGGACGAAAGCGCCCAGCGGCGAGGACGGCCCACGGCGAACCTGCTGTTCGACAACAAGTCCAGCGTGCTGACCGGGGATTACCTGTTCGCACGCGCGTTCCAGCTGATGGTGGAAACCGGGTCGCTGACGGTGCTGGACATCCTGTCGAACGCGGCGGCAACGATTGCCGAAGGCGAGGTGCTGCAGCTGACCGCGTCGCGCAGCCTGAAGACGGATGAGGATATCTACCTGCAGATCGTTCGCGGCAAGACCGCGGCGCTGTTTTCGGCGGCGACCGAGGTGGGCGGCGTGATCGCAGGCGTAGCGGACGACCAGGTGCAGGCGCTTTTCGATTATGGTGACGCGCTGGGCATTGCGTTCCAGATCGTCGATGACCTGCTGGACTACCAGGGTGATGCCAAGGCCACGGGCAAGAACGTGGGCGACGATTTCCGGGAGCGCAAGCTGACCCTGCCGGTGATCAAGGCGGTGGCGCTGGCCGACGAGAGCGAGCGGGCGTTCTGGGCGCGGACCATCGAGAAGGGCGACCAGCGCGACGGCGACCTGGACGAGGCGCTTAGGTTGCTGAACAAGCACGGCACGCTGGAGGCCACGCGGGCCGACGCGCTGGAATGGACGGCAAAGGCGAATACGGCGATGGCGCAACTGCCTGAACATCCGGTGCGGGAGATGCTGCTGGCGCTGTCGGATTACGTGGTGGCGCGCATCCGCTAGGACGCATTCTCAGGGATGCGCGTTGAGGCGGGTGGCGGTGATCCACCAGCCCGGATTTTCCTCTTTCAGGCGGCCCTCGGCGGCGCGGGCGGTTTCCTCGCCGGTGTAGAGGCCGAAGCAGCTGCTGCCCGAGCCTGTCATGCGGGCCATGCGGCAGCCCGCCGTCACGCTGAGCGCACCCAGCACTTGCGAGATGACAGGCGTCTGCCCGATGGCCGCATATTCCAGATCATTGCGCATGCCACGAAGCCAGTCGATGAATTCGATCCCGCTGAGATTGGCCGGAAGGTCCGGGGGCATGGGCGTGTTGTTCTTCTGACCGACGGCGGCAAAGACGTCGGGCGTGCGCATGGGCACGCCGGGGTTGATCAGGACCGCGTTCAGGCAGGGCAGGTCGTGCGCCGTCGTGATCTTTTCGCCGATCCCCTGCATCCGCGCAGCGCTGTTGCCGAGGCAGACGGGCACGTCGGCACCCAGCGGCGTGACATCGGCGGGCATGGGCGTGTCGGTCAGGCGCGACAGCACGCGCAGGGTGGCGGCTGCGTCCGACGAGCCGCCACCAAGGCCCGCGGCATGGGGCAGAAGCTTGTTTAGCGTGATATCGGCACTGACCCCCATCAGGTCGGCGGCTTTCAGAACGAGGTTGTCTGGCCCGTCCGGCACGCCCTTGGACATCGGGCCGCTGAGCGAAAGGTGCGGCGTGTCGGAGAGCGAGACCGTCAGGTGATCGCCCACATCGGCGAACATCACCAGCGAGTCGAGAAGGTGCATGCCATCATCGCGCTGCCCGGTGATGTGCAGCGTCAGGTTTACCTTGGCCGGGGCGAAGCCCTCAGCCGCCGTCATCCGCGACCTCCAGCGGGGGCGAGCCTTCTTCCTGCAGGACAACGTCGAGGCCGACCTCGAGCTTGCGGCGCATCCGGTCGAGATCCACATCGGGCGAGGGGTTTTCCTTGTCGACGAAGGACAGCGCACGCCTCCATTGGAACCGAGCCTCGACCTCGCGGCCCACGGCCCAAAGCACGTCGCCGAGGTGGTCGTTGACCACCGGGTCCACCGGCATCAGCTCGGCGGCGCGTTCCATGTGACCAATGGACTCCTCGTAGCGGCCCAGCCGGTAAAGGACCCAGCCGAGGCTGTCGACGATGTAGCCAGATTCGGGCTGCGCCTCGACAGCGCGTTCGATCATGTCGAGCGCCTCGTCCAGCTTCTGTTGTTTTTCGACCAGCGAATAGCCGAGGTAGTTCAGCACCTGCGGATGTTCGGGGTTCAGTTCCAGCGCCTTGCGGAAATCGGCCTCGGCCTCGGGCCATTCATCCTGCCGTTCATGGCTGATAGCGCGGGCATAGTATACGAACCAATGGCCGGGCTGTGCCTCGCCCAGAAGGTCGATGGCGTTGTCATAGGCGGTGACTGCCTTGCCGTATTGTTCGCTCTGGCGATAAAGGTCTGCGGCGGCGACATGCACCATGGGCAGTTCGGGGTGCGAGTCGCGCAGCTGTTCCAACACCTCGATGGCGGCGTCCATCTTGTCCGCCCGGCGCAGGGCCTCGGCGCGGCCCATCTCGGCGGCGGTGAAAGACGGATGATCGCGCGGGACGCTCTTGTAGGTTTCGGTGGCCAGTTCGTAGCGTTCGAGCGATTCCAGCAGTTCCGCCGACATGAGGATAGCATCGACGTGGTCGGGGTTCAGGTACTGCGCCACGCGGGCGTAAAGCAGGGTATAGTCATCGCCCATGTCGCCCAACAAGGCTTGACCGATGGAAAAGAACACCTCTGCCACGCCGTCCTTGGGGCCGGAGATCATGTCGAAGGCCACGGGCAGGCCGGTTTCAAGCTCGGCCCGGAGGGCGAGGATCTGGGGATCCGCATTGGCGCCGAAGGCGTCATCCAGAAGCGCGATGGCCTCGTCGTTGCGTTCCAGCTGGCTTAGCACGGCGGCCCAGGCGCGGGTGCCACGGCGGGTGCGTTGCAGGGGTGCGTCATCGTCGCCACCGGAAAAGATAGCCTCAGCTGCCTCGAAATCGCCAACGGAGGCGAGAGCCAGCGCCTTGTGATAGAGGGCGAAATTCTTAAGGCCGCGTTCCTCGGAGACCTCGTCGAAGCGCGCGAGGGCCGCGTCGACATCGCCGCGGGCGAGTTCGGTCCAGGCCATTACGAGGCCATCGGCCAGTTGGCCTACGCCCTTGCCGGCCTCGATCCGTTCGATCACGGCGTCATGGTTGCCGGCTGCCACATCTTCGGCGATGAGGGCCATGAAGGCGACCTGGCTTTGCAGCTCCTGTTGCTCGATCTGGCGGGCGACGGGCACGGCGCGGTCGATCTCGCCAAGTGCCATGAAAGCAATCGCGGTGCTTTCGAGGATGACGGGGTTGCTGGCGTCGCGGGTCAGCGCCTGAGTGTAATACTGCGCGGCGGCGTCGAAATCGTTGAGGTAGCGTGCTTGCCGTGCGGCAAGGTAGGCACCGACATTGATATCAGCCAGTGCGGGCAACGCGATGCCCTGCAGAATCGCGGCGATTGCGCCTGCGGTCAGGATTTTCACGGGTCTGGGCTCCCTGCCTGTATGGTCGATGATTTGCGAGAAAGTAGTATGAGCGGCCCGTTAACGCAATGAGGGCGGCCAATTTGCCGCCCTCGGTGTCCGCGTGATTTCGCCTGTCGCTCACATATTGGGATAGTTCGGCCCGTCGCCTCCCTGTGGCGTGGTCCAGTTGATGTTCTGGGCGGGGTCCTTGATATCGCAGGTCTTGCAGTGGACGCAGTTCTGGAAGTTGATGACGAACTGCTGCTCGCCGTCCTTTTCCACGAACTCGTAGACCCCTGCCGGGCAGTAGCGGGCCGAGGGGCCGGCATACTTGGGCAGGTTCACCTCGACCGGAACATTCGGGTCCTTCAGCTTGAGGTGCGCGGGCTGGCTTTCCTCATGGTTGGTCATCGAAAAGCTGACATTGGTCAGGCGGTCAAAGCTCAGCTTGCCGTCGGGCTTGGGGTAGTCGATTTCGGCGTGCTTGCTGGCTTCTTCGGTCGCCTCGGCGTCGGTCTTGCCGTGGCCCAGCGTGCCGAAAAAGGAAAAGCCGAGCGTGTTGGTCCACATGTCGAGGCCCCCTAGCGTGAGCGAGGCGGTGAGGCCGTACTTGGACCACAACGGCTTGACGTTGCGGACCTTTTTCAGATCCGTGCCGATGGCGCCGTTACGCACTTCGCTCTCATAGTTGGACAGCTCGTCGCTGGCCCGACCGGTTTCGATGGCTTCGTGCGCGGCTTCTGCCGCGGCCTTACCCGACAGCATGGCGTTGTGGTTGCCCTTGATGCGGGGCACGTTGACCATGCCGACCGAGCAGCCCAGAAGGGCGACGCCGGGCGCGACCATCTTGGGCATCGACTGGTATCCGCCCTCGGAAATGGCGCGGGCGCCGTAGGCGACGCGCTTGCCGCCCTTGAGCAGGTCGGCCACCACCGGGTGATGCTTGAACCGCTGGAATTCCATGTAGGGGTAGAGGTGCGGGTTACGGTAATTCAGGTGCACCACGAAGCCGACGTAGACCTGGTTGTTGTCGAGGTGGTAGATGAACGAGCCACCGCCCGCGTTTTTGCCCAAGGGCCAGCCCATCGTGTGGGTGACGGTGCCTTCGCGGTGCTTTACCGGGTCGATTTCCCAGATTTCCTTCATCCCGAGGCCGTATTTCTGCGGCTCCTTGCCCTTGGAAAGGTCGTATTTCGCGATGACCTCCTTGGACAGCGAACCGCGCACGCCTTCGCCCAGGAACACGTATTTGCCGTGCAGTTCCATGCCGGGCTCGTAGCCGGGGCCGGGGGTGCCGTCGGCGTTCTTGCCGAATTCGCCGGCCACGACGCCCTTCACCTCGCCGTTTTCACCATAGACGATTTCCGAGCAGGCCATGCCGGGGAAGATTTCGACACCCAAGGCCTCGGCCTGTTCGGCCATCCAGCGGCAGACATTGCCCATGCTGACGATATAGTTGCCGTGGTTGTTCATCAGCGGCGGCATCGGAAAGTTGGGGATGCGGACCTTGCCCGCCTCGCCCAGCATGAAGAAGTTGTCCTCTTTCACCGGGACGTTGAGCGGCGCGCCCTTTTCCTTCCAGTCGGGTATGAGGGCGTCGAGACCGCAGGGATCGAGCACCGCGCCCGACAGGATATGCGCGCCCACTTCGGAGCCTTTTTCCAGCACCACGACCTCGCGCTCGGGGTCGAGCTGTTTCAGGCGGATCGCGGCGCTCAGGCCTGCGGGCCCTGCGCCGACGATCACGACGTCGTATTCCATGGCTTCGCGTTCGACTTGGGTCATCTTGGTCCTCTCCTGGTCGTCCGGTCGCATGCCGGCCCGCGTAAGAAACTTCGCAACTGGTTATCGTGCGGGGTTGCGCAAGGTCAATTCGAACACGACGTAACAGACGGTCAAAAGCGTCAAAAAGGCGCAAGTTTCGGCACGATTGTGCGGTCGGCGGTCTGGACCTACTTGCATTGGCGGGGCAGGTCGGGTCAATCTGTCGCGCATGGTTTGGAAAACGAACGGGGTCGCGTAACGGCGGCCCCTTGGTGATACTAGGGACAAGAAAGAAGGACAGGTCATGGAAAAGATCCCGATGACACAGGACGGTTTCGACGCGCTTAACGCGGAGCTGAAACAGCTGAAATCCGTCGAGCGCCCGGCCATCATCAAGGCGATTTCCGAGGCGCGCGAGCATGGCGACCTGTCGGAGAATGCCGAGTATCATTCCGCCAAGGAAAAACAGTCGTTCATCGAGGGCCGCATCAAGGAGCTGGAAGGCGCGATCAGCCTCGCCGACGTGATCGACCCCAAGAAGCTGTCCGGCCCGATCAAGTTCGGCGCGACGGTGACGCTGGTGGACGAGGATACGGACGAGGAGAAGTCCTATCAGATCGTGGGCGAATATGAGGCCAGTATCGAGAAGGGCCTGCTGAACGTAAAATCGCCGATTGCGCGGGCTTTGATTGGCAAGGAGGAGGGCGATAGCGTAGAAGTGCGCACGCCCGGCGGCGATAAGGCCTACGAGGTGCTGAAGGTCGAATATATCTGACCCGGTCCTTTTCAATCAGGTTTGCCCATGACCGATCCGAACCAGTCACCGCAGACACCGCTTGGTGTCTATGACCGGCCCCGAAAGGACGGGGTCACGGGTGTCGAGATAATCGCGCTGGCGCTTACGATTCTGTGGCTTGTCGGCACGGCGGTGTTCTTTCTGGTGCTGGAGCCGATGGGCATGTTCTCGGAATCCGGCGGGGCGCTGCAATTCGTGGTGGTCCTGCTGGCCATCTTCATGCCGGTGGCGATGATCTGGGTCGCGGCTACGGCGGCACGTTCGAGCAAGGTGATGCGCGAGGAGAGCCGGCGCCTGCAAACCGCCATCGACGCGATCCGGCAGGCCTATGTGGCGCAAAGCCAGGCCGCGCACGAGGTCGCACAGCCCTCGGTCGCCAAAAAGCTGGAGGAGATCGCGGCGGCGCAACGCAAGACCGAGACGGCGCTGGCGACGTTCTCGACGTCGCGCAGCCCGGTGGAGGTGCGGCCCGCGCCAGTGTCAAAGAACGAGGAGGTGGGCACGGACCAGGTTGCGTTGCCGTTGGGCACCCCGCCCGAAGAGATGGCGCCGCCGTTGGCGACCGAAGACTTCATAAGGGCGCTGAATTTCCCGGAGAACGCCGAGGACAAGGCAGGCTTCGCCGCACTGCGCCGGGCGCTGAAGGTCCGCCATAGCGCGCAACTGATTCAGGCCAGCCAGGACGTGCTGACACTGTTGTCTCAGGACGGCATCTACATGGACGACCTGCGCCCAGACATGGCCCGGCCCGAAGTTTGGCGCCGGTTCGCTGCCGGGGAACGCGGACGCGCCGTAGCCGCGCTGGGCGGTGTGCGGGACCGCTCGTCGCTGGCGCTGACGGCCGCTCGCATGAAGCAGGACATGATCTTTCGCGATGCCGCCCACCATTTCCTGCGGCTGTTCGACCGCACGATCAGCCAGTTCGCCGAGGTGGCGACGGATGCCGAGATGTCCGAGATGTCGGACACGCGCACGGCGCGCGCCTTCATGCTGGTCGGGCGCGTGGCGGGGACGTTTGACTGATACTGCCGTGGTGTGAGCCGTGCAAGAAAGCGGCTGTTGCCGGACGCCCCGGAACGCGTCAATATGAACGCCGGAAGACGAAGGGAACATCATGCGCAAGTTTCTCGTGGTGCTGGACGACAGCCGGGAATGCCTCAACGCCATGCGGTTCGCCGCAATGCGCGCCAAGAACACGCAAGCCGGGGTTGAGATTCTCGCGGTCATTCCGCCCGACGAATTCAACCACTGGATCGGCGTGGGCGACATCATGCGCGAGGAAGCCCGCGAGCGCATTCACGCGCATTTCGAGGTCTTCGCGAAGTGGATGCGCGACAAGCAGGGCATCGACCCCGAGCTGGTGATCCGCGAAGGCGAGCCGGTGGCGGAGATCATGGCGCAGGTTCAGGAGGACACCGAGATCGGCGTGTTGGTGCTGGGCGCCAGCGCCGACAAAAAGGGGCCCGGGCCGCTCGTGTCGCAATTGTCGAAGAATTCCGGTGGCTTGCCCATCCCGATCACCATCGTGCCCGGCGACCTGAGCAAGGAGCGACTGGAAGCGATCACCTGAACCCAGTTTTAGAATCGTTCCAAACCTTGACAGGGCCAGTCTCGCTGCGCATATCTTGCACAACTGACAAAAAGGGCGCGCACAATGTTCATCCAGACGGAATCGACACCGAATCCCGCAACGCTGAAGTTCCTGCCCGGCCAGACCGTATTGGACGCCGGGACCGCAGACTTCCCGTCTTCCGAGACGGCCGACAAGTCGCCGCTTGCTGCGCGCGTCTTTGGCGTCGAGGGTGTGACCGGCGTGTTTCTGGGCAATGATTTCGTGACCGTGACCAAGCAGGACGCGGTGGAGTGGGACCATGTGAAACCCGCAATTCTTGGCGCGATCATGGAGCATTTCCAGTCCGGTCAGCCGGTCATGACCGGCGACGGTCCGGAGTCGGGCCACGCCGCCAGCGAAGGCGAGGATTCCGAGGTCATCGACCAGATCAAGCAATTGCTGGATACCCGAGTCCGCCCTGCCGTGGCACAGGATGGCGGCGACATCACGTTCCATGGTTTCGAGCGCGGCGTGGTTTACCTTCACATGCAAGGCGCGTGCGCCGGTTGCCCATCCTCGACCATTACCCTGAAAATGGGGATCGAGAACCTGCTGCGGCACTACATCCCCGAAGTGACCGAGGTCCGCCCCGTCGGCGTTTGACCTCGTGACCAACGCGCCGCTCGTATTGGGATTCGACACCTCCGGCCCGTGGCTGGGGGTGTTGTTGCTTTCGGGGCAGGACGTTCTGAGCGATCACCATGTCGATATGCCAAAAGGACAGGCCGAGGCGTTGTTTCCGGCGCTGGAAGACGCTCTGGCCAAGGGCGGCGCCGGCTGGAGCGACCTTGACGCCATTGGGGTCGGCATCGGGCCGGGAAATTTCACCGGCATCCGGATTTCGGTCGCCGCGGCGCGGGGGCTGGCTTTGTCGCTGGAAATCCCCGCTATTGGCGTCAGCATCCTCGAGGCCGCAGCATATGGGCAGGACAGCCCGGTGCTGGCGACGCGGGACGCACCCCGTGGACAGGCTTATGTGCAAGGTTTTGACATGGACACACCGCTTGGGCCGGACCTGATGGCGATCGACGAGATCGACACAGGCCTGATGGAGCCGGGGCTTGTATGTGTCGGCACGGCGGCCAAGGCGGTGGCGGCACAGATCGGCGCGCCCGCGGTTCCGGCGACCTTTGCGCCGGCCTCTGCCATCGCGCGGATTGCCGCGACGCGCTGGCGCGAAGACACGCCCCCCCCGGCGCCGCTGTACCTCAAGCCCGCCGACGCGGCGCCCTCGCGCGATGCTCCCCCGGTGATCCTTGATGACGCCTGACGACTTGGCCGCGCTGCATGCGCGGGCATTCGACGGGCAGGGGCGGGCTTGGGACGCAGGCGAGTTCCGTGACCTTCTGGAGCATTCGCATATCTTCGTGGTCGGTGACACCAAGGGGTTTGCTGTCGGACAGGCGGTTGCGGGCGATGCGGAGCTTCTGACGCTTGCCGCCGATCCCGACGCGCGGCGGCAAGGACACGGGCGGGCGGCGTTGCAAGCGTTCGAGGCCGAGGCCCGTGCGCGCGGCTCCGAGCGCCTGTTCCTGGAAGTCGCGGCAGACAACGCGGCGGCACTGGGGCTTTACCGCTCGTTCGGCTTCACCGAGCTTGCGCGGCGCGCGAAGTATTACAAGCGGCCCGATGGCGGGACGGTCGACGCGCTGGTACTGGAGAAGCGCCTGACCTGATCCCGGCTCAGATCGCCGAACTGTGTCCGGCGTGGTTGAGGTCGTAGGCGTCGAGGCTGCGGGCGATCATCCGGGTTAGCGGGCGTGCCTCGTGCGGGATGAAGAGGCCCTCGTTGCTTAGGTCCAGAAGCCCGTCAAAGGCGCGTGTGGCAGGTTCAAGCATTTCACGTACAGCCTTGCGCGACATGCTGAAAGTTTCGCAGATTTCCCCGGCGTCGATGCGGAAGTCGCACATGACGGCCTCGATAAGGCGGGCCCGCAGAAGATCCTGTCCCCTGAAGACATGCCCCCGGCTGGTCGAGAAGCGGCCCTCGCGGATTGCCCCGGTATGGGCTCCCGTCGCGGGGGCGTTCTGGGCATAGCCTTGCGGGAAGCGCGAAATCGACGAGGCCCCCAGCCCGATGAGCACCTCGGACGTGTCGTCGGTGTAGCCTTGGAAGTTGCGGCGCAGGCGGCCAAGTTTCTTGGCGATGCTCAAGCCGTCCTCGGGTGTCGCGAAATGGTCGATCCCTATTTCCCGGTAGCCGTCCCAGACGAACAGGCGGCGGGCGGCATCAAAGAGCTCCAGCCGTTCCTCGGGCGTGGGCAGCGCATCGGACGGGATAAGCTGCTGACGCTTGGCCATCCACGGCACATGGGCATAGCCATAAAGCGCCACGCGGTCGGGGTTGAGCGACAGGAGTTTCTGCACGCTTTCCACCATGCGCCCCTTGGTCTGGTGCGGCAGGCCGTAAAGGATATCCGCATTCAGACTGCGCACGCCGGCGGCGCGCAGCGCGTCTATGGTGTCGCGGGTGATGTCGAAGGTCTGGATGCGGCCGATGGCCTGCTGAATGGTGTCGTCGAAGTCCTGCACGCCCACGGAAGCGCGGTTCATCCCTGCGGCGGAGAGCGCCTCGATCCGGGGGGCGTCGATCTCGTTCGGGTCGATCTCGACCGAGAACTCGGTGTCGTCGCCGAAGGGGACCGCGTCGCGCACTGATTCGGCCAGATCGGTGATAAGGTCGGCAGACAGAAGAGTCGGCGTGCCGCCGCCCCAATGCAGGCGCGACAGCGTGATGCCCTGTGGCAGGGTGGCTTTCAGCAGGGCCAATTCCGCCTTGAGCGTCTCGACATAGGCGGCGACGGGCGAAAGGGATTTGGTGCCCTGCGTGCGGCAGGCGCAGAACCAGCATAGCCTGCGGCAGAAGGGCACATGCAGGTAGAGCGAGATTGCGCTGCCCGGTTCGATGTTGGAAATCCAGTCCCGCATGGTCGAGGACCCGACGGAATCGGAGAAATGCGGTGCGGTGGGATAGCTTGTGTAACGCGGTACATTCGCGTCGAACAGGCCCAGTCTGCGGAGTTGTTCTCGGTCAATCATGCCGTTAAAATACTCACAAGGAAGAGCGAAGCCTTGATGCAGATCAACTCGACCGAAAGCATTGTCGATGCTCAAAGACGCACATGACCTGATCCCCCGTGAATGCGATGCGTGTCCCATTCGGCACCGGGCCGTGTGCGCGCGATGTGATGCGCAGGAACTGGAGCAGCTGGACCAGATCAAGTACTATCGCAGCTTCGAGGCAGGCCGGACGCTGATCTGGGCCGGGGACCGGATGGATTTCGTGGGCTCGGTCGTGTCGGGCATCGCGATGCTGACGCAGACGCTGGAAGACGGGCGCACACAGATGGTGGGCCTGCTGTTGCCGAGCGATTTCGTGGGCCGTCCAGGGCGCGAGAAGGCGGCCTATAACGTGGTCGCGGTGAGCGACGTGGTGATGTGTTGTTTCCGCAAGCATCCCTTTGAGAACATGATGGAAGTTACGCCGCATATAGGTCAGCGCCTGCTGGAGATGACGCTGGACGAGCTGGATGCGGCGCGCGAATGGATGCTTCTGCTGGGCCGCAAGACGGCACGGGAGAAGATCGCGTCGTTCCTGGCGATCCTGGGGCGGCGTAACGCGGTCTTGAACATGTCCAAGGCCGCGGGGCAGGTGGTGTTCGACCTGCCGCTGACGCGCGAGGCGATGGCCGATTACCTGGGCCTGACGCTGGAGACGGTGAGCCGCCAGATCAGTGCGTTGAAGCGTGACCAGGTGATCCACCTGGAAGGCAAGCGGCATGTGACGGTGCCGGATTTCGACCGCCTGCTGGAAGAGGCGGGGGATGACAGCGACGGCGGGATGCTGGCCTGAGCCCGGGAATAAGGTTAATCCTTTGAATTCAGGAAAAATTCGACGTCGGTATTGCGTCGGTATTCAAGTGGTATCGCGACGGTGCGATTTTTCCGAATTGGCGGGGTTAACGGGGCGTTCGGGGGTAATGTGCGGTTAAGGCGCGGCGCGTGGTTTTTTACCCACTCTACGGGGTGACCGATGGTCTTGACTTCGGTCCGGGAGGGGCTTTGTTACCGGGCATGGCTGACCTCTCGACTTATTCGCTGGATGACCTCACCATCGACGAGGCCGCGCGGCCACGGGCGCCGAAGGTGCCGGACGCCACGGACAGGCATCGGCGCCAGGGCCGACAGTTGGCGGCGATCCACCGGCACTACCTGATGGAGATGGCGCGGATCGGCGCGGTGCTGGCGCGGATCGAAGCGCGGGATGCCCCACCCGAGAACCTGAGGCAGATCGTGCTGTCGCTGGACATGGCCGAGAATTTCCGGGTGTTCGGGACCCTGTGCGGGCGCGAGTGCCAGGTGTTGAAGCTGCACCACGATATCGAGAGCACCGACATGTTTCCCCGCATCGAGGCAGCGGGCGGGGGAATGTTCCGGGAGGTCGTGGCGAAACTGGTGTCAGAGCACGAGGTCGTCCACGAGTTGATCGTTCGTCTTGGGCGCGCGGCAGACACGTTGGCGGAAGACCCCAGCGAGGAAAACTTTGCCCGGGCCGCCGCCACGTACCGGAAGCTGGAAGAGGTCGTGCGCTCTCATTTCGGGTACGAGGAAACGGAGCTGGAAGAGGCCATCGGGTATTACCTCGGGACGATCTGAGGCCGCGCGCAGGAACCCATGTGTCTGGTCCGTTGCGCGACCCCAGCCCCGACCTCAGAGCGTTTCCGGGAAACACTGAATCGCTTTTCGCTGCCTCTTGAGACGCAAAAAGCGATGCATGTTTCAGACTGACCCGGAAACGCTTTAATGCGCCATGAAGAGCGGCAGGGGCGCGTGCTCCAGCATGTAGCGGGTGGCGCCGCCGAAGACCGCCTCGCGGACGCGGGAATGGCCGTAGGCGCCCATGACAACGGCATCGGCGTCGATATCCTGCGCGCGGCGCAAGAGCACGTCGGCGATGCGGGGCAGGGTCTTGGAGACCACGTCGATTTCGACCGCCACGCCGTGACGCACCAGGAATTGTGATAGCAGACCGCCGGGATCGGAGCGGTTCGGGCCGTGTACCGGCGGGTCGACGACCACGACGTGTACGCGCTCGGCCCGTTGCAGCATCGGCAGCGCGTCGCGGGCGGCGCGCAGCGCCTCCTGACCGTCGTTCCAGGCGATCACGACCCGCTTGGGGTCAAGGGTGATGTCCGGCGTGTTGGGCAGAACCATCGCGGGAATGCGCCCGTCGAACAGGATCGCCTCGGTCAGGGGGGCAAGCTCGGGGCCCAGCCCCTCGCCATAGGGCATGGGCAGTACGGCGAGATCGGCAAAGCGGGCGCGGTCGGCGACATGGTGTCCCAGGTCGGCAAGCTGCGCGACGCCCTTGTCGCAGGACCAGAAGAAGCCGTCCTGCCGGCCCAGGAGCCCGCGCGCGGCGCTGTCGATCTCGGCGGCTTCCTCGTGGCAACCTTCGAATATGTTCTGCACCATCACGGCGCTGACACCGGCGCCGGAGAAATAATGCGTTGCCGGATCGCGGGCGACGCCGAGGCTGAGCACGTCGAGATGCGCGCCGTGCAGGCGGGCCAGTTCGGCGGCGTGGGTCAAGGTATGCTCGACGCGTGAGGCATCGGACAGGGCGCAGAAGATCGTTTTCCAGGACATTGCGATTCGCCTTTCATTAACCATTTCGAACGCAATCTGGCCCCCGGGGCGAGACGCTGCCTTGATGCCGGTCAACCCATTCCCGCCAATCCTTTGATGCAGATCAAAGCGGGGTGACTCGGCATCGGAAATAAGCGGCCCCAGTCAAATGACTCCGTGCGCCCCGGCAGGGCCTGCGCGGACATACGGCAAAGGGACGCAAAATGGGTAACTACGTAAAACTGATCCTGTTGGGGCTGATCGCGTTTTTCGCGCTGTTCGCCGCCAACCAGGCACGGGATATCGCGTACCTTGTGAATGCGCTGACCATCGCCCTTGTGGCGGCGGGCATGTTCATCTGGGTGCTGCGCAACACGGACGAGGACCGCCCCGTGGTCGACCTGTCCGGGGAATACATGGACGGGGTCGTGCGCGCCGGGGTGATCGCCACGGCGCTTTGGGGGGTCGTGGGCTTCCTCGTGGGGACGTTCATCGCGTTCCAGCTGGCCTTTCCGACGCTCAATTTCGAATGGGCGCAAGGCTACATGAACTTTGGCCGGCTGCGGCCCTTGCACACCAGCGCGGTGATTTTCGCCTTTGGCGGCAACGCGCTGATCGCGACGTCGTTCTACGTGGTGCAGCGCACCTGCGCGGCGCGGCTGTGGGGCGGGAACCTGGCGTGGTTCGTGTTCTGGGGGTTCCAATTGGTGATCGTGCTGGCCGCCACCGGCTACCTGCTGGGCGCGACGCAATCCAAGGAATACGCGGAGCCGGAATGGTACGTGGACTGGTGGCTGACCATCGTCTGGGTGTCCTACCTGGCCGTGTTCGTCGGCACGCTGGTGAAGCGGAAAGAGCCGCATATCTACGTGGCGAACTGGTTTTACCTGTCGTTCATCATCACGGTCGCGATGCTGCACGTGGTGAACAACCTGAGCATTCCGGTGAGCATCTTCGGCTCGAAATCCGTGCAGATCTTTTCGGGCGTGCAGGATGCGATGACGCAATGGTGGTACGGCCATAACGCCGTGGGCTTCTTCCTGACGGCGGGATTCCTGGCGATGATGTACTACTTCGTGCCGAAACAGGCCGGGCGGCCGGTGTTCAGCTATAAACTTTCGATCATCCACTTCTGGGCGCTGATCTTTCTTTATATCTGGGCGGGTCCGCACCACCTGCACTATACCGCGCTGCCCGACTGGGCCTCGACGCTGGGCATGGTGTTCTCGATCATCCTCTGGATGCCCTCGTGGGGCGGGATGATCAACGGCCTGATGACGCTGAGCGGCGCGTGGGACAAGCTGCGGACCGATCCGGTGATCCGGATGATGGTGATCAGCCTTGGCTTTTACGGGATGTCCACCTTTGAAGGGCCGATGATGTCGATCCGCTCGGTGAACAGCCTGTCGCATTACACCGACTGGACCATCGGGCACGTGCATTCCGGCGCGCTGGGCTGGAACGGGATGATCACGTTCGGGTGCCTGTACTTCCTGGTGCCCAAGCTGTGGAACCGCGAGCGGCTGTATAGCCTGAGCCTGGTGAGCTGGCACTTCTGGCTGGCGACGATCGGGATCATTCTCTACGCGGCGTCGATGTGGGTGACCGGCATCATGGAAGGCCTGATGTGGCGCGAAGTGGATGCCAACGGGTTCCTGGTGAACTCCTTTGCCGACACGGTGAGTGCGAAGCTGCCGATGTACGTGGTGCGCGGTCTGGGCGGGGTCATGTTCCTCTCCGGTGCGATCGTCATGTGCTTCAACCTTTACATGACAGTCAGACGGAGCCCGGCGGTGCAGACCGACAACTCCGCTGTCCCGGCTGAATAAGGAGGGCCGGAAAAATGGCTGACGATAAAATGCAGAAACCCCCGATGCCGGCTTCGACCTCGGGCGTGGGGGACCGGCCCAAGAAGAAGACCTTCCTGGACCGGCACCAGATCCTGGAACGCAACGTGACCCTGCTGGCGATCTTTGCCTTCCTGGTGGTGACCATCGGCGGCATCGTGCAGATCGCACCGCTGTTCTGGCTGGAGAACACCATCGAGGAAGTGGAGGGGATGCGCCCCTACACCCCGCTGGAGCTGACCGGGCGTGACATCTACATCCGCGAGGGATGCTATGTCTGCCACAGCCAGATGATCCGGCCGATGCGCGACGAGGTGGAGCGGTACGGGCATTACAGCCTTGCGGCGGAGAGCCAGTACGACCACCCGTTCCAGTGGGGGTCCAAGCGGACCGGGCCGGACCTGGCGCGCGTCGGCGGACGGTATTCGAACGCCTGGCATGTGGACCACCTGCGCGACCCGCAATCGGTGGTGCCGGAATCGGTGATGCCCAAGTACGGCTATCTCGAGGAGCGGCTGATCGACGGGCAGTACGTGGGCGACCTTCTGGCGACGCACAAGCTGGTGGGTGTGCCTTACGAGGAAGCGCATGTGGAGAACGCGCAGGCGGATTTCCGGGCGCAGGCCGATCCCGACAGCGACTATGACGGGTTGATCGAGCGGTATGGCGAGAGCGCACAGGTAGCCAATTTCGACGGCCGTCCGGGCATCAGCGAAGCCGACGCCCTGATCGCCTATCTGCAGATGCTGGGCACGCTGGTCGATTTCTCGACCTTCACGCCCGTGGCCAGCCGGTAAGGAGGGACGACGATGGACACCTATTCCCTGCTGCGGGAGTTCGCGGACAGCTGGATGCTGCTGGCGCTCTTCGCCTTCTTCATCGGCGTCGTGCTCTGGGTCATGCGGCCCGGGTCGCGGGGCGCCTACCAGGATGTCGCCGACATTCCCTTCCGCAATGAAGACGCGCCGGCCCCGGCCACGCGCCGTGCCTCGGACGAGGAGCAATAAAATGGTTAAGAAACCGCAAGACAACCATGAGGTCGAAACGACCGGCCACGAATGGGACGGGATCGAGGAATACAACAACCCGTTGCCGCGCTGGTGGCTGTGGGTGTTCTACGCCACGATCGCCTGGGGCGTCTGGTACACGATCGCCTATCCGGCCTGGCCGATGATCTCGGGCGCGACGCAAGGTTACCTGGGGTATTCGACCCGGGCCAACGTGCAGACCGAGATCGAGGCGGCCGAGGCGGCCAACGCGCAGATCAACGAGCGGCTGGCCAGTGTCGAGCTGGCGGCGATTCCGGGCGACGACGAGTTGGCGGGCTTTGCCCGGTCCGCGGGCGAGGCGGTGTTCAACACCTGGTGCGTGCAGTGCCACGGGCGCGAGGGCGGCGGGGCCACCGGCTATCCGACGCTGTCGGATGACGCCTGGCTGTGGGGCGGCTCGATGGAGGCGATCCACACGACCGTCACCCACGGGATCCGCAACGACGAGGACCCCGACGCGCGCTATTCGCAGATGCCGGCCTTTGGCCGCGACGAGCTTCTGACCGAGGAAGAGGTCGTGCAGGTGGTGAACTACGTCATGTCCCTGTCGGGTGAGCCGCAGGATGCGCAGGCCGCCGAGGCAGGTGCGGAAGTGTTCGAATACAACTGTGCCGCCTGCCATGGCGAGAACGCCATGGGAATGGAGGAGCAGGGTGCGCCGAACTTGACCGACGCGATCTGGCTTTACGGCGGGGATTACGACGCTCTGTACGAGACGGTGTGGAATTCGCGCTTTGGCGTCATGCCGTCCTGGCAGGAGCGTCTGAGCGAAGCGGAGATCCGGGCGGTGTCTGCTTACGTCCACCAGTTGGGTGGCGGCGAATGAGCTGACGTTCCGACAAGAGATTCCCGGGGGTGCTATTGCAATGCCCCCGGGAAGGCACCGGCCCCTCCCTCTGTTCGCGCATTTCAGGAGGGGCCGGTGTTTTTCGTTGGAAGGGATCAGTTTTCGAGCACATCGGCCAGGGCGCTTAGAACGGCCTTTGGTGCTTCGAGCTGGGGCAGATGGCCGACGCCGGGCAGCGTTTCAAATTCCGCCCCTGGCATCAGCGCGTGTAAGGCGCGGCCATGGTCCAGTGGGATCCACGGATCGGCCTCTCCCCAGATGATTTTGACCGGGCAGCGGACCTCGCAGTAATGCGGCTCGATCTCGGCGGTGAAGCGTTCGTCGGCCTGGGCGAACTGGCGGTAGAAACTGGCGCGGCCCGCCTCATCCAGCCAGGGGGCGACGAGCGCCTCGGTATCGTCGGCTGCAAGGTCAGTGACCAGCGCGCCGTCGATATAGGCCCGCACGATGGCTTCGTGGATGTGCGGGGGCAGGCCGATGAAGGCGTCGATATGGCGGCCGACATGGTCGAAGAACTCCGACCCCCAGGGCCGCATCGCCACCACGTTCATCAGCACAAGCCGGTCGAATTCGGCCCCGTGCAGCAGATGCGCGCGCAAGCTGGTCGCGCCGCCGAAGTCGTGCGCCACGACGCGGGGCCGGTCGAGGCCCCAATGGCGCAGAATTTGGGCAAAGACCTGCCCCTGCACGTCGAGTCCGGTGGGCTGATCGGCGCGTTTTTCGGAGCGGCCATAGCCGGGCATGTCGTGCCAGTAGACAGTGTGCGTTTTCGCCAGCGTGGGGATGATCTGGTGCCACGACACTGACGACCAAGGCCAGCCGTGGGCGAGGACGAGCGGCGGACCCGATCCGGCGCTGCCCCAGGCGACGGTGCCGGCGGGGGTGTCTGTGGTGTGATCCAGGTTCCAGGTCATGAGGGCAAGCCTGTCGGTGAAAAAAGACCCGTGGCGCGGCCAGAAGGCCGGGACCACGGGCCAGTCGGGGGAGACGCCCCGCGCACC
>NZ_JASHIN010000031.1:0-45504 GCF_030733705.1 Roseovarius sp. MMSF_3298 | reverse complement strand
CGGCGGCGCTGCTTTGCAGCGCCTTTGTTCCGCGCGATGCGTTCAGACCGTCGCCTGTTTCACCGCACCCACGACATCCTCCAGGACGGTGTCCAAAAGGGCGGGATCGACGGCCTCGCCCATGACGCGGATCAGGGGTTCGGTGCCGGACTTGCGGATCAGAAGGCGGCCGTCGCTGCCCAGCTTCTTCTCGCCGTCGGCGATGGCCTGTTGCACCGCGTCGGCCTCGAGCGGGGTCTGGCCGGACTGGTAGCGGACATTGATCAGCTTTTGCGGGATGGGGGTGAAGACACGCGCCAGTTCGCTGGCCTTCTGGCCGGTTTCCACCATCGAGGCGAGGAACTGAAGCGCGCCAATCAGCCCGTCGCCGGTGGTGGCGTAATCCGTCATGACGATATGGCCGGACTGTTCGCCGCCCAGGTTGTGGCCGCTGGCGCGCATCTCTTCGACCACGTAGCGGTCGCCGACCTTGGTGCGCTTGAGCCCGATGCCCTTGGATTCAAGGTGCCGTTCCAGCCCAAGATTGGACATGACGGTGGCGACCAGCGCATCGCCCTTCAGCCGGCCTTCGGCGGCCCAGCGGGTGGCGATGAGGGCCATGATCTGGTCCCCGTCGGCGATATGCCCGGTTTCGTCGATCAGCACGACGCGGTCGGCGTCGCCGTCGAGGCAGATGCCGAGATCGGCGCGGGTTTCCAGAACCTTGCGCGCAGCGGCTTCGGGGTGGGTGGAGCCACATTCGAAATTGATGTTGGTGCCGTCGGGCTCGACCCCGAGAGAGATCACGTCGGCGCCCAGTTCCCACAGCACGGCGGGGGCGGTCTTGTAAGCCGCGCCGTTGGCGCAATCGACCACGATCCGCAGCCCTTCGAGCCGTCCGCGATAGGGAAAGGTGGTCTTGGCATACTCGACATAGCGGCCACGGGCGTCCTCGAACCGCTTGGCGCGGCCAATGTTTTCCGGCTTGGCAAGTCGTGCGCCGTCCTGCAGCAGTTTCTCGATCCCGGCTTCGGACTCATCCGACAGTTTGAAGCCATCGGGGCCGAAAAGCTTGATCCCGTTGTCGCTGGCCGGGTTGTGGCTGGCCGAGATCATCACGCCCACGTCAGCCCGAAGCGAGTGGGTCAGGTACCCCACGGCGGGTGTCGGCACAGGGCCGAGCAAGAAGACATCCATGCCGGTCGAGGCAAATCCGGCGGTCAGGGCGTATTCGATCATGTAGCCCGACAGGCGCGTGTCCTTGCCGATCACCACACGGTGTTCCTGGTTGTCGCGGCGGAAGTGACGGCCGGCGGCCGCGCCCAGCTTCAGCGCCAGTTCGGCGGTCATGGGCCAAGTATTGGCCTCTCCGCGGACACCGTCGGTTCCGAACAGTTTGTCAGCCATGCACCCGCACCTTTAGCCCCGTGACGTTTTTATGACCATTCTCATACAAGCGCGGCTGCGCCCTGTCCAATGGTGCGCGCGGGCATGAGCCATTTGTGGCATAGAACGCATAGCGCCGCCGGCCCGTCGCAGATGCGCGTTGACGGACGGCGAACCGCGACCGCATAAGAAGGGCGGGGGCGACAGGCAGATCAGGGGCGAAACCCGATGAAGATTGCGATGATTGGAACCGGCTATGTCGGGCTTGTGTCCGGGGTGTGCTTCTCGGATTTCGGGCATGACGTCGTGTGCGTCGACAAGGACGCCGCCAAGGTCGAGAAGCTGAACCATGGCGAGGTGCCGATCTACGAGCCGGGGCTGGACGTTCTGATGCAGAAGAACGTCGAGGCCGGGCGGCTGACGTTCACGCAGGACCTGCCACAGGCGCTGGACGGTGCGGAGGCCGTATTCATCGCGGTGGGCACGCCCACGCGGCGCGGCGACGGGCATGCCGATCTGACCTACGTGATGGCCGCAGCGCAGGAAGTGGCGAAGCTGGCCAACGACTATATCGTGATCGTCACCAAGTCGACGGTGCCCGTGGGCACGAACCGGCAGGTGAAACAGGCGGTGCGCAAGGCGAATCCGGATCTGGAGTTCGACGTCGCCTCGAACCCTGAATTCCTGCGTGAGGGTGCGGCGATCGAGGATTTCATGAAGCCCGACCGCGTGGTCGTGGGCGTGCAGTCGCAGCGCGCGGCGGAGGTGATGGAGGATATTTATCGCCCGCTTTACCTGCGCGAGTTCCCGATCCTGATCACGGATCTGGAAAGCGCGGAGATGATAAAATACGCGGCGAACGCCTTTCTGGCGACCAAGATCACTTTCATCAACGAGATCGCCGCGCTGTGCGAGCGCACCGGCGCAGACGTGAAGCAGGTCAGCCGGGGCATGGGCCTGGATGGGCGGATCGGCAACAAGTTCCTGCATGCCGGGCCGGGCTATGGCGGCAGCTGCTTTCCCAAGGACACGCGGGCATTGGCCCGGACCGGGCAGGAATATGGCGTGCCGCTGCACATCACCGAGGCGGTGATTTCCGTAAACGAAGAGATGAAGCGGCGGATGATCGACAAGCTTCTGGACCTCTGCGAGGGCAGCTTCAACGGCAAGATCATCGCGGTGCTGGGGGCGACATTCAAACCCAACACGGATGACATGCGCGAGGCGCCGTCGCTGACCATCGTGCCGGCGTTGGTGGGCGGGGGGGCCAAGGTGCGCATCTGCGACCCGCAGGGCGAGCGGGAAGGGCATGAACGGCTACCGGGCGTGCAATGGTCCGAGAACCCCTACAAGGCGGTGGGCAATGCAGACCTGGTGGTGATCCTGACGGAATGGAACGAGTTCCGGGCGCTGGACCTGAAGCGGATCGCGCGGCGGATGAACGTCGCCCGGATGGCCGATCTGCGCAACATCTACTCGGTCAAGGACGCGAAACGCGCCGGGTTCATCGCCTATGACAGCGTCGGCCGCACCGCGTTCGAGCGCAGACCCGAAGCGGAAGAAGCGGCAGAGTAGGTCAGCCGGCCAGTTCGGCCCGTGCAACGGCAACCCAGAAAGCTGCGCCGTGGGCCAGCGCATCATCGTTGAAGTCATAGTCCGCCGAATGCAGGGGGCGGGCGTGCGGCCTTTCGGTGCCGTTGCCCATCAGCACGAAACATCCCGGGCGCGTGGCGGCCATTTCGGCAAAATCCTCGGAGAAGAGTTTCGGCGGGCAGGCCGCATCCATCGGTGCGCCGATGGCCTGCGCGGCGGCGGTGGCCGTGGTGACGGGTTCGGGCGCGTTGATCGTGGGGCGGAAGATCGTGTCGTAGGTCACATGGCCGGTGACGTCATGGGCAGTGCAGATGCCGGCCACGATTCGGCGCATGGCGGCCTCGATTTGGGCGTTGACCTCGGGCGTGAGCGCCCGGGCGTCGCCGGTGAGGGTGGCGCGTCCGGGCAGGACGTTCCGCTTGCCGTCGGTTTCGAAGCCGGTGACCGATACGACACCGTTCTGTGCTGGGTCGAGCTTGCGCGAGACGATGGTTTGCAGCGCGCCGACGAGCTCGGCACCGATGGTGATGGCATCGGCGCCCATGTGGGGCAGGGCAGCGTGGCCGCCGCGCGCCTCGATGATGATCTCGAAAAGCGCTTCGCTGGCGGTGATCGGGCCCGTGCGGGTGGCGAACTGGCCCACGGGCATGCCAGGGATGTTGTGCATGCCGTAGACGGCCTCGACGTCAAAGCGGTCGAAAACACCTTCGGCGATCATGGCAGCGGCACCTTGACCGTGTTCTTCGTTCGGCTGGAAGAGGAAGACGATGCGCCCCGAGAGGTCGTCGGCTTCGGCCAGCGCCTTTGCCGCGCCAAGGGCCATTGTGGTGTGGCCGTCATGGCCGCAGGCGTGCATCTGGCCGGGAACCTCGGAACGGTAAGCGACGTCGGTCTGCTCGGTGATCGGCAGCGCGTCCATGTCGGCGCGGATGGCGATGGTGCGGGTGCCGTTGCCTTTCTGAAGGATGCCGACGACGCCGGACTGGCCGATGCCGGAGTGAACCTCCAGCCCGAAGCCGCGCAGCAGGTCGGCGACGCGGGCACTGGTGCGGGGCAGGTCGAAGCCCAGTTCCGGCATCCGGTGAAAGGCATGGCGCCATTCGGTCATTTGCGCCGAGAGGTCGGGCGGCAGCGTCATGGTTTTGGCATGACGAGAATCGCGCGGAAGTCGTTGACGTTGGTGAGCGTGGGGCCGGTCACGACCTGGTCGCCGATGCGCCCGAAGAAGCCGTGCGCGTCGTTGATGGCGAGCGCGTCGGCGGCGTCGGGGGCCTTGGAGAGTGTGTCGGGTGAGACGACCGCACCGGCGACCTCTGCCGCGCCGTCGACGCCGTCGGTGTCGCAGGCCAGCGCGTGGATGCCGGGGGCGCCATCGAGGGCGACGGCGAGAGCGAGACAATATTCCGCGTTAGGCCCGCCGATGCCGTTGCCGCGTCGGGTGACGGTAAGTTCGCCGCCCGAGAGCAGGAGGACAGGTTTGTCGCCCTGTGCCTTACGCGCGAGGTCGGCATGTTCGGCGGCGACGTCGCGGGCCTCGCCTTCGATTGCGTCGCCGAGGATTTGCACCTCGATCCCTTCCGCTTCCGCCATCTCGGCGGCGGCGGCGAGCGATTGCGAGGGCGCGGCGTAAATCACGTTTTCCACGGTCGACAGGCGCGGATCGTCGGGGGGCAGGGGATTTCCGCCCGCGCTCAGGTAGTCGGTGATGGAAGGCGACGGCGTGACGTTCCAGCGGTCCAAGGCCTCCAAGGCGCGAGCCGGGGTGCCGGTGTCGCCGACGGTTGGGCCGCTGGCGATGTCGCTCGGGTTGTCGCCGGGCACGTCGGAGATCAGAAGCGCGACCATTTTGGCGGGGTGGGCGGCGGCGGCGAGCTTGCCGCCCTTGACCGCCGAGATCTGCTTGCGGATGCCGTTGATGGCGCCGATGGGCGCGCCGGAGGCCAGCAGCGCGTCGGTCAGCGCCTGTTTTTCGTTGAGCGTGATCCCCTCGGCGGGCGCACAGAGGAGCGCGGAGCCGCCGCCGGAGATAAGCGCCAGAACGGTGTCTCCTTCGCCGCAGGTGTCCAGCAGGGCCAGCATCCGACGGGTGGCGTCGACCCCGGCCTGATCCGGGACGGGATGCGCGGCCTCGACAATCTCGATGCCTTCGCAGGGACGGGCATAGCCGTAGCGGGTGATCACCAGCCCCTCGCAGGGACCATAGGCGGCCTCGACCGCCTCGGCCATGCGGGCGCTGGCCTTGCCGGCGCCGATCACCACGAGGCGCCCCTCGGGGCGGGGTGGAAGGTGCGCGGCGAGGCTTTGCATCGGGTCGGCCACTTCCACGGCACGGTCGAACAGGCGGCGCAGGAAGCTGTCGGGGTCTTGCATCGGGGGCTCCGGGTCTTTGGTTGACGCAGCGTAGCGTTGTTCACGGCGCATGCAAGCCAAGCCTGCCCAGCTTGACAAAACCGGGGGCAGAGGCGACAGACGCGGCCATGTGGATGACCTTTCTTCAGGTGGGCCTTGGCGGCGCCATGGGCTCGATGCTGCGCTTCGGTGTGGGGCAGGCGGTGGCGCGTCACGTCGCTGGCGGGTTCCCGTTGGGCGTGCTGCCGGTAAACGTCTTGGGGTCGTTCCTGATGGGGATGGTGGTGGTCTACACGTTCCACAAGGACATCACGCATTTGAACCCGTTCCTGATGGCGGGCGTGCTGGGCGGGTTCACGACCTTCTCGGCCTTTTCGCTGGAGGCGTTCACACTTTACGAGCGCGGCGCGGTGGGGACGGCGGCACTTTACGTGATCCTGTCGGTGGCGCTGTCGATCCTCGGACTGGCACTGGGCGTCTGGCTGGCGCGGGGGATCTGGGCATGAGCGGTGTGCAGACATTGACGGTGGAGGCCGGCGAGGGCGACCAGCGGCTGGATCGTTGGCTGCGGCGGCGATTTCCGCATGTGGCGCAAGGCCGGATCGAGAAGATGTGCCGCAAGGGCGAGCTGCGCGTCGATGGCGGGCGGGTGAAGGCAAACACGCGTCTGAAAGAGGGCCAGCAGGTGCGCGTGCCGCCCCTGCCGGAGCCGGGCGAGGTGGAAAGCGTGCCGGTGGAGAAACAGAAGTCCAAGGTTTCGGACGCCGACGCGAAAATGATGCGGGACGCGGTGATCTATCGCGACGATCATATCATCGCGCTGAACAAGCCGCCGGGCCTGCCGGTGCAGGGGGGCAGCAAGCTGACCCGGCACGTGGACGGGCTGGCCGATGCGCTGCGGTTCGGAATGGATGAAGCGCCGCGGCTGGTGCACCGGCTGGACAAGGATACATCCGGTGTCCTGATCCTGGCGCGCACGCGGGCGATGGCAGCGGCGATGACCCAGGCGATCCGGCACCGCGAGACGCGCAAGATCTACTGGGCCGTGGTGGCCGGTGTGCCGACGCCGTATTTGGGCGAGGTCAAATACGGGCTGGTCAAGGCCGGGGGGCATGGATCGCGCGGCGAGGGCGAGAAGATGGTCTGCATCCATCCCGGCGAGGTGGACCACACCAAGGGCGCCAAGCGGGCGATCACGCAATACGCGACGCTCTACCGGGTGGCCAGCCGGGCCGCGTGGGTGGCGATGGAGCCCATCACAGGGCGCACGCATCAGTTGCGGGCGCATATGGCCGAGATCGGCCACCCCATCGTGGGCGATGGCAAATATGGCGGCTCGAGCCAGGAGAACCTTGGCGACGGCTGGGGGGCAAAGCTGGGCGGGATCATTTCGAACAAGCTGCACCTGCATGCGCGGACCATGGCGTTCGAGCATCCGGTGACGAAAAAGCCGGTGGTAATCGACGCGGAGCTGCCAGAGCACATGGCAAATACGTTCGAGACGCTGGGCTGGACGCCGGACCTGGCCGCCGAGGACCCGTTCGAGGCGCTGCGATGAGCGCGCTGCGGCTGGTGATCTTCGACGTGGACGGCACGCTGGTCGACAGCCAGGCGGATATCGTCGCGGCGATGAGCCATGCCTTTGCGAGGGCCGAGCGAGAGGCACCGACGCGCGAGGCGATCCTGTCGATTGTCGGGCTGTCGCTGGACCGGGCCATCGCGTTGCTGGCGCCGGACCTGGAGGCCGGGATGCAGGATCGCATGGTGGAATGGTACAAGGACGCTTATGTTGCCTTGCGGGCCGAGATCGGTGCAGCGCAATCCTCGCCGCTTTATCCCGGGGCGCGGGAGGTGCTGGAGGCGCTTAACGCGCAACCCGAGACGCTGCTGGGCGTGGCGACGGGCAAGTCGCGCCGGGGGTTGGACAAGTTGCTGGAAGGGCATGGGCTCGAGCGGATGTTCATCACCCAGCAGGTCAGCGACCACCACCCGTCAAAACCGCATCCGTCGATGATTCGCGCGGCCCTGTCCGAGACCGGGCTGGAGCCGCACCAGGCGGTTATGATCGGCGACACCAGTTTCGACATGGAGATGGCCGCGGCGGCGGGCGTCGCGGGCATTGGCGTCGGCTGGGGCTATCACCCGCGCGAGTCGCTGGGCGCGGCGCGGCACGTGATCGAACGTTTCGAGGACCTGCCGCCCCTGTTGCAGCAAATATGGGAGGCCGCAGCATGAGCGAGTGGAAGGCCAAGCGGTTCTGGAAAGAGGCTACCGTCGTGGAGGAAGCGGGCGGGTTCGGCATCCGGCTGGATGGCCGGGCGGTCAAGACGCCGGCCAAGGCGGCGATGATCGTGCCGACGCGCCCACTGGCCGAGGCGATCGCGGTGGAGTGGAACGCGCAGGAGGACCTGATCCAACCGGGCACGATGCCGGTGACACGGTCGGCCAATGCGGCCATCGACAAGGTGCGGCACCAGCATGCCGAAGTGGCGGAGATGCTGGCCGGTTACGGCGATACGGACCTTCTGTGCTATCGCGCCGACAGCCCCGACAGCCTTGTGCGGCGCCAGGCCGAGGTGTGGGACCCGCTGCTGGACTGGGCGGAAACGCGGTACGGGGCGCGGCTGGTGCCGGTGGCGGGCGTGATGCACCGTCCGCAGGATGCCCGGTCACTGGCGCTTTTTTCAGCAGAAGTGGACGCGATGGACAATTTTGCCCTCACTGCCTTTCACGATCTCGTGGGCTTGTCGGGCTCTCTGGTGATCGGGCTTGCCGCGCTGCAGGACGCCCGACCGGTAGAGGACCTGTGGGAGATTTCGCGCCTCGACGAGCGCTGGCAGGAAGAACAATGGGGCATTGACGAGGAAGCCCGCGCGGTCGAGGCCGTCAAACGCGCCGAATTCCTGCATGCCAAGCGCTTCCACGATCTGGCGCAACGCGGCTAGACCGGGTCTTGGACGATGGTTTCCCAAACGGAAACATCGGCCTGATACGATCGTTTTTCGTGACACGGGTCTTGACGTTCAGGAATGAATCCACTCACACTTATGCACACTGACGTGGGGGGACCCCCTTTCACAGTATCGCTCCGGTCCTGTTGGACCGACCAAACCGCCCTAGATCGGGCGGATACATCAGGAAGAGGTAAACATGAAAAAATCCGTATTTCTAGGCGCGCTGACAGTGGCCGGCCTTACGGCTGGCGCAGCTGCAGCCGCGACGCTTGACGACGTCAAGGCGCGCGGCACGCTGAACTGTGGCGTGACCACCGGGCTGGTCGGCTTTGCCGCCCCGGATTCCAACGGGAACTGGGATGGCTTTGACGTCGGCGTTTGCCGTGCTGTCGCCGCCGCCGTGCTGGGTGATCCGCAAGCCGTCGAATTCGTGCCCACCACCGGCAAGACGCGTTTCACCGCGCTGGCCTCGGGCGAAATCGACATGCTGGCACGGAACACCACCTGGACCTTTTCGCGCGATGTCGACCTGAAGTTCGAATTTGTCGGCGTCAACTATTACGACGGTCAGGGCTTCATGGTTCCCAAGGAATTGGGCGTTTCGTCGGCCAAGGATCTGGACGGCGCGACCGTCTGCATCCAGACCGGCACCACGACCGAGCTGAACCTGGCGGATTATTTCCGCAAGAACAGCATGAACTACGAGCCGGTTCCGATCGAAACCAACGCCGAAGCGCAGCAGCAGTATCTGGCTGGCGCATGTGACGTCTACACCACCGACGCCTCGGGCCTGGCCGCAACGCGCGCCGCATTCGAAGATCCGTCGGCGCACGTCCTGCTGCCCGAGATCGTCTCGAAAGAACCGCTGGGCCCGCTGGTCCGTCACGGTGACAACGAGTGGGGTGACGTGGTTCGCTGGACCCTCAACGCGCTGATCGCAGCCGAAGAGCTGGGTGTCACGAGCGCCAATATCGCCGACATGGCCTCGGCCGCCGGTGACAGCCCGGAGATCAACCGCCTGCTCGGCACCGAGGGCAACCTTGGCGAGATGCTGGGCCTCGAGGCCGACTGGGCCGTGAAGGCCATCTCGGCTGGCGGCAACTACGGTGAGCTCTTTGAGAAGAACATCGGTGAGACCACGCCGATCGGTCTGGCGCGCGGCCTGAACGCGCAGTGGACCGATGGTGGCCTGCTCTACTCGCCGCCGTTCCGCTAAGAGACAAAGTCGAAGGGCGCGGATCACTCCGCGCCCTTCGCGCATCTAAACCAAGGACAGGCCCACCCGCGCACAAGCGCACACAATAATCCGGGCCGCCAACGGGGACACTCCAGATGACAACATTGACCGACCCTCCACAGGAGTCGTTTCGACCGTCTATGCTGTTGAACGATACGCGCTATCGTTCCTACACATTCCAGTTCATCGCCCTGATCGTGCTGATCTCGATCATCGCCTACCTGGGCTATAACCTTGTGCTCAACCTGCGCGCCGCGGGTCTGAACATTTCCTACGAATTCCTGGGCGAGCCGGCGGGCTATGACATCAACCAGACGCTGGTGGAGTACACCAGCCGAAGCTCGCACCTGACCGCCGCCATCGTGGGCATCTTGAACACGCTTCTGGTGGCGTTCCTGGCCTGTGCCACGGCGACTATTTTCGGCGTGATCGCTGGCGTGCTGCGCCTGTCGAACAACTGGCTGGTGCGCAAGCTGATGGCCGGCTACGTCGAGGCGTTCCGCAACGTGCCGGTGCTGATCTGGATCATCATCATCTTCACGATCATGACGGCCGTCTTGCCAGCGCCACGGGCCTTCCGGGGCGAGGATGCGGATGCGTCGATGATCCTGGGGTCGATCGCCTTTACCAACCGGGGCGTATACGTGCCGATGCCGATCTGGGGGCCGGGGTCGATGGTGGTCGTGGTGACGTTCATCCTGTCGATTGTCGGGGTGTTCGCCTATCGCGCCTATGCCAAGAAATTGTTGTTCGATACCGGTAAGCTGTTGCCGATGGGGTGGCCGTCGCTGGCGATCCTGTTCGTGCCGTCGATCCTGACGTTCTTCATCATGGGCCAGCCCATTTCGCTCGACTTCCCTGAGCTGGGTGGCTTCAACTTTCGCGGAGGGCTGCAGATCGGCGCACCGCTGATCGCGCTGTGGTTCGCGCTGTCGATCTATACCGGCGCCTTCATCGCCGAGAACGTCCGCGCCGGCATCCTGGCCGTCAGCAAGGGCCAGACCGAGGCGGCGGCAAGCCTGGGCTTGCGTCCGCGCCGGATCATGAACCTCGTGATCCTGCCGCAGGCGTTGCGGGTGATCATCCCGCCGCTGATCTCGCAGTACCTGAACATCACCAAGAACTCTTCGCTGGCGATTGCCGTGGGCTATGCCGACATCACCGCCACGCTGGGGGGCATCACGCTGAACCAGACGGGCCGCGCAATCGAATGCGTGTTGCTCTTGATGCTGTTCTACCTGCTGATCTCGCTCGGGATCTCGGCGGTGATGAACGTCTACAACAACGCCGTGCGGCTGAAGGAGCGCTGAGATGTCTGACACACATGCAGAATCCGTCGCTTATGTCCGCGACACCATGCTACCGGAAACTCCACCTCCGGCGGCGGAAACCGGCGTCACCAAGTGGATGAAGCAGAACCTGTTCGCGACGATCCCCAACTCGGTTCTGACCGTGGCGGCAATCGTGGTGATCTACTTCCTGCTGGCCGCAACGCTGCCCTGGATCCTGAACGGGATCTGGAATGCAACGTCGATCCGGGAATGCCGCGAGATCCTGGAAGGTGCGACCGGGGGCTGTTTCGCGGTGCTGAGTGACCGGTGGAACCAGCTTTTGTTCGGGTTCAAGTATCCCAGCACGGAATACTGGCGCCCGGCGCTGGCCTTCCTGCTGCTGTTCGTGGCGGCGGCACCGGTGATGTTCTTCAAGTACCTGCCACGGCAGTTGCTGCTGTTCACCGGCGTTTATCCGTTCCTGGCATTCTGGCTGATCTGGGGCGGGTCCATTGTACCGCCGCTGTTGCTGCTGCTTGGGTTCGTCGCGGCCTATGTTGCGTTCAAGGCGCTGGAAAAGAGGGGCTTTGGCGTCGCGGTGCTGGGTGGCCTCGGGGTGCTTATCGTTGCGATCATCCTGGCCGGCAGCATCGGCAAGATCGAGGTGCTGCGGTTGGAGCAGGTACAATCGCGCGACATGGGGGGCTTCATGCTCAACATGATCCTCGGCACGGTCTGCGTTTCGCTGTCGATCCCGATCGGCATCGCGCTGGCGCTGGGGCGGCAATCAGACATGCCGATCATCAAGTGGATCTGCGTGGTCTTCATCGAGTTCATCCGGGGCGTGCCGCTGATCACGCTGTTGTTCGTGGCGAACGTGGTGCTGGCCTATTTCCTGCCGCCGGGCACGACATTCGACCTGATCATCCGGGTGATCATCATGATCACGGCCTTCGCCTCGGCCTATATCGCCGAGGTGATCCGGGGCGGCCTCGCCGCCCTGCCGCGCGGGCAGTACGAGGCGGGCGACAGCCTTGGGCTGGACTATGCCCAGGCGATGCGGCTGATCATCCTGCCGCAGGCGCTGAAGATCTCGATCCCGGGCATCGTGAACGTGGCGGTGGGTCTGTTCAAGGACACCACGCTGGTCTCGGTCATCTCGATGTTCGATCTTGTCGGCATGATCCGGGGTCCGATCCTGGCCTCGACCGACTGGAACGGGGTCTACTGGGAGCTGTTCGGGTTTGCCGCGCTTCTGTTCTTCGTCGTCTGTTATGGCGTGTCTCAATATTCGCAGTGGCTTGAGCGCGAGCTCAACACTGATCACAGGTAAGGGGAGGGTTATCCATGGCGGAAACCGCTCAAATGCAGGTCTCGGACGAAATCGCGATCCGGATCGAGAACATGAACAAATGGTACGGCACGTTTCACGTGCTGCGTGACATCGACCTGTCGGTCCACCGGGGCGAGCGCATCGTCATCGCGGGCCCGTCCGGGTCGGGCAAGTCGACGCTGATCCGGTGCATCAACGCGCTGGAAGAGCACCAGAAGGGCCGGATCGAGGTGGACGGGACGGTGCTGTCCTCGGACATCAAGAACATCGACAAGATCCGGTCCGAGGTCGGGATGGTGTTCCAGCACTTCAACCTGTTCCCGCACCTGACGATCCTGGAAAATTGCACGCTGGCGCCGATCTGGGTGCGTAAGATCCCCAAGCGGCAGGCCGAGGAAACGGCGATGCATTTCCTTGAGAAGGTGAAGATCCCCGAACAGGCCGACAAGTATCCCGGGCAACTGTCGGGCGGTCAGCAGCAGCGGGTGGCCATCGCGCGGTCGCTGTGCATGAAGCCGCGGATCATGCTTTTTGACGAGCCCACGTCGGCGCTGGACCCCGAGATGATCAAGGAAGTTCTGGACACGATGGTCAGCCTTGCCGAGGAAGGCATGACGATGCTGTGCGTGACTCACGAGATGGGCTTTGCCCGGCAGGTGGCGAACCGGGTGATTTTCATGGACCAGGGCCAGATCGTGGAACAGAACGAACCCGAGGAGTTCTTCAACAACCCGAAAAGCGACCGGACGAAGCTGTTCCTCAGCCAGATCCTCGGGCACTGATCGGGGGCCTTCGGGGCCTTACACCCAAACGCGCCGCCGGGCCTGCAGCACCTGCACCCGGCGGCGAATTTCGTTCTGCACGGGGCCATGGCGGGGCGTGTCGCGGAGCGTCTCGACGAGGTGATCGGGACGGTCGCCGCGCTGGCGGGTCCAGCTGAGGGCCGCGAGGACCGACCGCGCCCGTTCCGGCAGGCGGTCGGGAATCTCGAAGCCGTTGAGCGTGGCCCAGACGCCGGACCAGAGCCGGCCGACGGTCCACGGGTTGTATCCGCCCCCGCCAAGGATCAGCAGGCGCGGGGCCATCTGTTTCAGGGCCGTGACGACCTGCCAATGAGCGTTGTTCGACAGGGCCAGACGGGCAAGCGGATCTTCCAACACCGCGTCCGCCCCGCATTGCAGGACGATGACCTCCGGGCGCCAGTCCTGCACGGCGGGCAGGAGGAGTTCGTCGCGCAGCAGCGCGAAATCGTCGTCATGCGTACCGCGCGGCAGGGGCAGGTTGATGGCGTGGCTGCCGGCCCGGTCGTCGAGCGCGCCGGTAAAGGGCCAGCGCGCCTCTTCGTGGGTAGAGATCATCAACACGTGCGGGTCGCCGTAAAACGCCGCCGCGACGCCGTCGCAGTGATGCGCGTCGATATCGACGTAAGCGATGCGCGTGAGGCCCTGAGCGAGGAACGCCTTGATCGCCAGCACGGGGTCGTTGAGATAGCAGAAGCCTGCCGCATGGTCGGCCATGCCGTGATGCGTGCCGCCGCCCGGGTTGTAGACGATGCCGCCCTGTGCCAGCAAGTCCGCCGCCAGAAGCGACCCGCCGGCGGCAGTGGCGGGACGGCGGTAGATCTCGGGGAAGATCGGGTTTGACAGCGTGCCGATCTGGTGGCGCGCGCGCGTCGCCTCGTCCACCCTGTGCGCTGCCTCGGCCTGTTGCAGAGCGGTGATGTAGGCGGGCGTGTGAAAGCCCGTCAGCGCCGCGGGCTTGGCGCGCGGGCTGACGCGGAACCGGTCGCGGGGCAGCCAGCCCATCGCGTGGCACAGGTCCATGACCGTGGGCACGCGCGGGATGCTCAGCGGGTGGCGCGCGCCATAGCTGGAGCCGCGGTAGATCTCGGACCCGATGAAAAGGGGATGTGGCCCGGCCCCGGTCACTCAACCAGTTCGCGCGGGATCACGAAGGCTTCCAGCCGTCCGGTGCCGGGCGTGAACGCGCCCCAGTCGTCGATGTCGAACCGCGCGACCAGCGTGGCCCCGGTGGGATAGTCTTCGAAGCGCGGATGGTCGGGATGCTCGGCCATGATCTGGTGTGCGAAAGACGCGATGCCGGGATTGTGCGCCAGCATCAGGACGGTCTGGCCCGTGGCGCCCTTCAGAACCTTCAGCATCTCCGCCGGGCCGGCAAGGTAGAGCCGGTCGAGCACCTGACGGTCGCAGTCGACCTTGAGCCGCTGCATTGTCTCGACGGTGCGGACTGACGACGACACAAGCGCTTCGTCCACCACGATGGTTTGCGCCCGCAACCAGTCGCCCAGGGTGTCGGCCGAGCGTTTGCCGCGCTTGTTGAGCGTGCGGTCATGGTCGTCGAGCGTGGGATCGCCCCAGCTGGATTTGGCGTGACGCATCAGGACGAGACGTCTCATTTGAAGGCCCTCATGTGAAAGGCGGACTGGTCTTCCAGCCGCCCGTAGGACTGGCTGACCGGGCAGGCCCGGCGCACTGCACATCCCTTTGACATACAATCATTTTCCGGCCTGTCCAAGTCTGCCTTGCAGGCGTCGATCTCATAGGTGCCGGTGGCGAAGGCATCGACGGGGCAGGCGGTGAGGCAGGGCCGGGTGGCGCAGCTGTCGCAGGGATTGGGCGGCGGGGCCGGTGCGTCGATGATGTGACCGAAGCCAAGCGCGCCGCGATACGAGATCATCAGACCGGCGGCATCGTGCACCAGCAGGCCGACCGGCGAGGAATGCGCCCGACCGCTGGCCTTGGCCCAGCTTACGAACGGCTGGTAGGGCGGGCCGCCGAAAGGGAAGAAGGCGGTGCCGTCCAGAGCCCGGGCGAGGCCGCCGATCACGCGCGACGACCAGCGGTCCATCGCGTCGGGCGCGGTGTCGGCATATTCCGGCGACGCGGTGAAGGCCGGCCAGAAGCCGGGCTCCTGCGGTCCGAGCAGAACGAGCGTGCCGATGCCGTCGGGCGTCTCCGCCCCTGTCACCACGCCGAAGGTGGCCAGATGGTGCGGGGCCGCGGCCTGTGCGATGTCGTCGAGTGTCGTCATTTGCGGAAGAATGGCAGCCCGAGAGACCATCCAAGGCGCGAGGGCCGATCATCCTGCCACTCAAGGCCGATGGTCATGTCGTCATGGCCCTTTCCGGGCTGGTCGATGTATGTGCCGAACATGCGATCCCAGATCGACAGGGCGAAACCGTAGTTGCTGTCGTGTTCGCTGCGCTGGTCGGAATGGTGCACGCGGTGCATGTCCGGCGTCACCAGGACCTTGCGCAGGGCGGCGTCCAGCCCCAGAGGCAGCTTGATATTGGCGTGGTTGAACATGGCGGTGCCGTTCAGGATGATCTCGAACAGGATGATTCCGAGCGCGGGCGGGCCGAGCAGGTAGACGAGCCCGATCTTGAGCAGCATCGACAGCGCGATTTCCACCGGGTGAAACCGGATCGCGGTGGTCACGTCGATGTCGCGGTCGGCATGGTGGACGCGGTGGATGCGCCACAGGAGCGGGATCTTGTGCGTGACGAGGTGCTGCGCCCAGATGGCAAGGTCGAAGATCAGCACGGTCAGCACCACGGCGATCCAGCCGGGAATGTCGATGGCGTTCATCAGGCCCCATCCATTGGCCTCGGCATCCACGGCGGCACCTACGGCAAGCAGCGGCAGGGCGAGCGCGAGGGCGCGCAGGGTCAGCGTGTCGAGGAGGACGATGGCCCAGTTGGTGATCCAGCGCGTATTGCGCGGTTGCGTGCGCACGCGGCGCGGGGCCTTGGCCTCGACCAGGGCCAGGACCGCGAAAAGCCCGATGAAGACGGACAGGCGGATCAGCAACTCGTTTTCCATGCGGTATATTTATTGCATCCGCATGTGTCCGCAAAGAGACGAAGGGTCACAAGGCGGTGACGCTTTTGACGGCGCTCAACCCGCGCGGATCAGCGAGCCGGAGCCGTGTTCGGTGTAAAGCTCCAGCAGCACGGCATTGTCCAGCCGCCCATCAAGGATGACCACGCCGCGCACGCCGTATGAGAGTGCATCGAGCGCGGTTTCCGTCTTGGGGATCATGCCGCCCGAGATGACGCCCTGGTCGGTCAGAGACTTGATCTGCGATGCGGTCAATTCGGTGAGGATGTTGCCCTCGCCGTCGCGCACGCCGTCCACATCCGTCAGCAGCAGCAGGCGGTCGGCCTGAAGCGCCGCCGCAATGGCACCGGCGGCGGTGTCGCCGTTGATGTTGAAGGTCTCGCCCTGGCGGCCCGCGCCCAAGGGAGCGATGACGGGGATCGCGTCATCCTGAAAGAGCGTGTGCAGGATGGACGGATCGACCTTGTCGGGCGTGCCGACGAAGCCGAGCTTGGGGTCGGTGGGCACGCAGGTGATAAGGCCCGCATCCTTGCCCGACAGTCCCACGGCCTTGCCGCCCTGAGCGTTGATCGCCTGCACGATGCGCTTGTTGACGCGGCCCGACAGGACCATCTCGACCACTTCCATCGTGGCCTCGTCCGTGACACGCTTGCCGTTGACGAAATCGGACTTGATGTTCAGCTTTTCCAGCATCTGGTTGATCATCGGGCCACCGCCATGGACGATCACCGGGTTCACGCCGACCTGCCGCATCAGCACGACGTCGCGGGCGAAGGTGGCCATCGCCTCGTTGCTGCCCATGGCGTGGCCGCCCAGCTTGATCACCACGATGGCGTCGTCGTAGCGCTGAAGATAGGGCAGGGCCTCGCTGAGGGTGCGGGCGGTTGTGAGGTTGTCGCGGGTCATGTCTCGAGTCTTCATGGGCGTGATCCTTGTACGGGGGCGTTATCACCGGACGGGCGCTGACGCGCAAGACTTTAGGTGACCCCCACCCTGACCCTCCCCTCGGGGGAGGGAAGCCTGGTGGCGGGCCTACCCCGCTGAAGGATCGGGGCGCCTGTGGTCGCGTTCGTGCATGAGTATTTCCGGCAAGAAAAAGCCGGAGGTGATCCCGGGCTATTCCAGCGTGGCGATGATGGCGCGCAGGGTGGCGATGCCGTCGCCCTTTTCCGAAGAGGTCAGGACGATCTCGGGGAAGGCGGCGGCATGGGTGGCAAGGCGGGTGCGGACCTGTGCCAGCACCTTGTCGCGCTCGGCAGCCTTGACCTTGTCGGCCTTGGTGAGCACGCATTGAAAGGTCACGGCGGAGCTGTCGAGCAGGGCCATGATCTCTTCGTCTACGGGTTTGATCCCGTGGCGGGCGTCGATCAGCACGAAGGCGCGGCGCAGGGTGACGCGGCCCGAGAGGTACTGTTTCAGCAGCGCCTGCCATTTCTCGACCTTCGGCAGAGGTGCGTTGGCATAGCCGTAGCCGGGCAGGTCCACGAGGAATGTCTGGCCGCCGAGGTCGAAATAGTTGATTTCCTGCGTGCGGCCCGGGGTGTTGGAGGCCCGGGCCAGCGCCTTGCGGCCGGTCAGCGCGTTGATCAGGCTGGATTTTCCGACGTTGGAGCGCCCGGCGAAGCAGACCTCGGGACGGTCGGCGTCGGGCAGGCCGGACATGGCGACCACGCCCTTGACGAAAGTAACCTCGCCGGCAAAGAGCTTTCGGCCGGATTCCAGAGCGGCCTCGCTGGGCGCCTCAGCCAGGGGGAAGGGGAGCGCCATCAGATCGGTTCCACGGTGTCGCCGACGCGGATCGTGCCCGAGCGCATGACGGTGGCGTAGACGCCGAAATCCTGGTGGCCGAAGCGGGTGTTCAGCGTGCCGAGCGTGTCCGCGTCACGTTCGCCGGTCTGCGGATTGGCGGTGGTGGCAAGGCAGCGCTTGATCGGTTCCTGCACGCTCAGTTCGGCGTCGCCGATGCGCAGGGTCTGGCCGACCCAGTCGAACTCGGCCCATGGGTCGAGCCCGGTAAGGTGGATGTTGCCGCGCCAGCGCAGGGGCGAGATGTCCTGCGCCATCGCCTCGGTCATGGCGTCGTTGGAGGCAAGGTTGATCAGGCTGATCGACGCGTAGTCGGTGTCGGTCATGCCGCGCCCGGGCACATGCACGAGCCGGGCCGATTGCGCGCGGTCGGCGGGCATGAGCGGGCGAACCCAGTCGAGGAAGGCGTCTTGGTCCCGTTCGGGATCGAAAGTCAGATCGGGCCGATCGGGATGGGTGAGCGTGACGCTGCCATCAGCTTCGTCCACCTTGGCCGAGATGGCCATGAGCGTGCCGGTCTTGGCCCCGCGCGAGAAATTGGCGCAGGGCACCCATTCGGTCCCGTCGGCCTTGGACATCTCGTGCGCGACGGCCCAACGGCGGTCCCATGGCAGGGTCCGGCCCTCGGTCAGGGTGACCGTGTCCAGCGCTTCGCGGCCGTGCCCCTTGATCGGGTGACGCCAGAGCGCGGCCACGGTTGCCATCACTTGTCCTCCGGCGGCGGGGTCTTGGCTTTCTTCTTGAAGCTGGACTTGATGTTGCCGAACACGTCCGGTTTGTAGCCCTGGCTGCGCATGATCAGGTATTGCTGGCTGAAGGTGATCACGTTGTTGGCGATCCAGTAGACCACGAGGCCGCTGGCGAAGCTGCCCAGCATGAACATGAAGACCCATGGCATCCACGCGAAGATCATCTGTTGCGTCGGGTCGGTCGGCGCCGGGTTCAGTTTCTGTTGCAACCACATGGACACGCCGAGGCAGAGCGGCAGGATGCCGATGAAGATCAACGCCAGGATCGAGCCCGGTTCGGGCGAGGCCCAGGGCAGGATGCCCCAGAGGTTATAGAGCGACGATGGGTCGGGTGCCGAGAGGTCGTCGATCCAGCCGATCCAGGGAGCGTGGCGCAGCTCCAGCGTTACGAAGATCACCTTGTAGAGCGAGAAGAAGATCGGGATCTGCATCAGGATGGGCAGACAGCCCGAGGCCGGGTTGACCTTTTCCTTCTTGTAGAGCTCCATCATCTCTTTCTGGAGCTTCTGGCGGTCGTCGCCCGCATTTTCCTTGATCTTCTCCATCTGCGGCTGGAGTTCCTTCATCTTGGCCATGGAGACGTAGGACTTGTAGGCCAGAGGCAGCAGGACCGCCTTGATGATGAGGGTCAGCGCGATGATCGCCCAGCCCATGTTGCCGATGAGTTCGTTGAGGTTGTGCAGCAGCCAGAAGATTGGCTTGGTCAGGAAGAAGAACCAGCCCCAGTCGATCGAATCGATGAACTTGGTCACGCCTTCGTCGTTCTGGTAGTGCCGGATGGTTTCCCATTCCTTGGCGCCGGCGAAGAGGCGGGTCTGGATGGTCACTTCCTGCCCGGGCGCGACGGTTTCGGTGCGCTGCTTGATGTTGGTCTGGTAGATGTTGCGGTTGGTGTCCTGGAAGGTCGAGAAGGTCGAGCCTTCGGCCTGGCCGGGGATCAGCGCGGTCATCCAGTAGTGATCGGTGAAGCCGGACCAGCCGGCCTCTTGCAGGGCGATATTCTCATGCGCGCCCGCAGCTTCGAAATCGTCATAGTCGATCTCGCGCAGCTCGCCGTCAGTCAGGCTGATGCCGCCTTCGTGAAGGATGAAGAAGTTCTTGAGGTCCGGCGGCAAACCGTGGCGGGCGAGGATGCCGTAAGGCGCGACGGAGGCGGCGTTGTCGCCGGTGTTCTGCACCGATTGGGTGACGTTGAACATCGAGCGGTCATCGACGGACATTTCGCGGCGGAAGGTCAGGCCAGCGCCGTTGTCCCAGGCCAGGACCAGCGGGTTTTCGGGGGTCAGCGGACCATCGGACTCGACGTCCCAGACGGTGTTGGCACCGGGGACCTGGTCGGGCGTCAGACCGCTGCCCGGCGCCCAGCCGAAGAGCGCATAATAGGCGCGGTCGGTGCCGACGGGCGACAGGAGCGTGACGATCGGCGCATCCGGTTCGAGCGTTTCGCGGTAGTTCTTGAGTTGCAGATCGTCGATCCGCCCTCCACGCAGCGAGACGGTTCCTTGCAGGGTGGGCGTGTCGATCTCGATGCGCGGCGTGTCGTCGGTCTCTGCTTCGGCCTGTTGCGCCTCGGGTGTCGCGGCGGTGTCGTCGGCCGTACTTGGCACGATGGCCGTGTCGCCCGCAGGCTCGGACGGGGTGGTGCCGGTTTCCGTTGTGGACGTGCTGGTGGTGGTCGCCTCCGGCGTCTCTTCCGGCTCGGGCGGCGGGAAAAGCAGGAACCAGATAAGGATCACCAACAGGCTGAGGCCCGTTGCCAGCAGGAGATTGCGGTTCTGTTCGTCCATCGTGGATGGCCACCCGTGCAAGTTTCATTCGTTTGGGGCGTTCAACAGAGTGCAGCAGCAAAGGTCAAGGGGGCAGAGCAGATTCGTGGTGATGTGAAAAACTGTGTCGCAGCTTGCACCGAAGCCCGTTGACAGGTTTGTTGCGGGCCTGGGCGTCACGGATGCGGTTGTGCCCATTGATGCGATGGGTGGCCTAGCCGGCGCTACGGCCGATGCGTGGCGGCGTCTGGACCCGCGCAAGGTGATCGCCGATCCACTGGATTGTTCGGACAGCCGGCATGGGGCGGGCGATGCCGAAGCCCTGAACATGGCCGACCCCAAGTTGGGCAAGCATCGCGTGTTCGCCCGCGGTTTCCACGCCTTCGGCAACGGTCTCGAGGTCAAGCTGTTCTGCCATGAGCTGGATTGCGTTGACCATGCGCTGCTGCTCGACGTCGTGATCGAGTTTCTTGACGAACGAGCGGTCGATTTTCAACCTGTGCACAGCGAACCGACGGATCGACGAGATCGAGGCGTGCCCGGTGCCAAAATCGTCGAGGTCGATGTGACAGCCCATCTCGGCCATGCGTCTGATATTGCGCACGATCGTATCCTCGGGGGAATAGGCGACAACGGATTCAAGAATCTCGACCGTCAATCGCGTCGGCGCGATATCGTAGCGGTCAAGCTCCCACGCGAGGCGGTCGACCAGTTTCGGGTCGCGCAGTTCGCCGGCAGAGAAATTCACACCGACCTGAGGTACGTCGAATCCCGCATCGTCCCAGGATTTGAGCGCTGAAAGCGCGTCCCGCAGGATTTTCGTGCCAAGAATGTCTGTTTTGCCCATTTTCTGCAGGAGCGGAAGAAACTCTGTGGGCGGAATCAGGCCGCGAACGGGATGTTCCCACCGCGCCAGCGCCTCGAACCCGGAAATGCCGCCGGTATCGGTGGAAACCTGCGGCTGGAACCAGGCGTTTATCTGCCCATCAGTCAGTGCGGTCAAAACCTCTGTTGCGGTGCCCTCGGGCAGGGGCGAGACCCGGCGCAACTCGGGGCTGTAGGCGCGAATGGCCGATGGGGCGTGGCGGCGCGCCTCGACCAGCGCGGTACCGGCAGCATCGGACAGGTCGCGCCCGGTGCCGCCGCGAATGAAGCTGTCAAGGCAGAAGCCCACCGAGGCTGAGACATAGATCGTGGTGGCATCAAGTGAGATCGGCTCCTCCGCGACGGCTTGCAGGCGGGTGGCCAGTTTCAGCCCGGCTTCGGAGTCGAGTCGGCGAACGGGGGCAAGAATGATGCCGAACTGCCCGTTGGAAATTGGAAGCAGGACGTCATGTTCGCGCAGTACGGTCTTGAGCCGGTCGGTCACGCATTTGCAGATACGATCGGCAGCCGCGGTTCCGTACCGGTCGAGAAGCGTTTCGAAGTCGTCGATTTCGACGATCGCGCATCCCGTGCGTCGAAGGCAGTTGCGTGCAGCGTCGAGCGTTTCCTGAAGCGCGTGTTCGAAATCGCCTTCATGGCGCGTTACGGCGACAGGTGGCGCGGCGTGACGCAGCCACGCAAGACCGAGCGGCACCGCCAGCGCAATCGCCAACAAGACCGGTTCGCCACCAAGCCAGAACCCGCCCAGCACCAGCGCGGGAAGGAAAGCCAGCGCCTGTGGGCCCGAAAGCACCGTCATGAAGGAATAGCGAAGGGAGGACACATATTTGTTCAGGGGCATGTTTCGGGGTCCAAAGCGATCAAGCGGACGCTAACCCGAGTTGTTCAATAGCCCCTTAACGCAACCTGGGTAGCGCGTCGTCATTTCCTTCGAATTTTAGCGAGTCCCGGCTTAACCCCTCGAAATCGAAGAGTTTAGGGTCGAGCAAGTGTGAGGGCCGGGCGTTCATCAGGGCCCGGAACATGACCTGGCGGCGGCCCGGGCTGTTGGCCTCCCAGCCGTCGAGGATCTGTTTGACCTGCTGGCGTTGCAGCCCGTCCTGCGAGCCGCAGAGATCGCACGGAATGATGGGATAATCCATCGCGCGGGCGAACCGCTCGCAATCGGCCTCGGCCACATGGGCCAGCGGACGGTAGACGAAAAGGTCGCCTTCCTCGTTCACCAGCTTGGGCGGCATGGTGGCCAGCCGCCCGCCGTGAAAGAGATTCATGAAAAACGTCTCGAGGATGTCGTCGCGGTGATGACCCAGCACCACGGCGGAACAGCCTTCTTCGCGCGCGATGCGGTAGAGATGACCACGGCGCAGCCGCGAGCAGAGCGCGCAATAGGTGCGGCCCTGCGGCACCTTGTCGACGACGACGGAATAGGTGTCCTGGTACTCGACCCGATGGGGCACGCCCATGTCCTCGAGGAACTTGGGCAGGACTGTCGCCGGGAAGCCGGGTTGGCCCTGGTCGAGGTTGCAGGCGAGGATATCGACGGGCAGAAGGCCGCGCCACTTAAGCTCGTGCAGGACGGCCAGCAGGGTATAGCTGTCCTTGCCGCCGGACAGGCAAACCAGCCAGCGGGTGTCCTTCTCGATCATGCCGTATTGCTCTGTCGCCTCGCGCGCCTGGCGGACGATGCGTTTGCGCAGCTTGCGGAACTCCGTGGTTTTCGGAGCGCCGGCAAAGAGCGGGTGGATATCGTCGGCATCGTCGAGCATGTTTGGGCGTTTAGAGCGATTCACGCCACCGGGCAAGCGCGAGCGTCAGGCGCCGGCGTCGATCAGCGCCTGCAGAATCGACTTGGCGCTGTCCGAGCTCCAGTCGGCATCGCCCTGAAGCCGGGCAATCTCGCGGCCCTCGCGGTCGAGGATGACCGTGACGGGCAGGCCCAGCACGCCCATCTGGCGCGAGAGGCCCATCTTGGGGTCGGCGTGAAGCGGCAGGTTGTCGACGCCGATCTCGTCGAAGAACTTTTCCATCGCGGCGGGTGCGTTGCGGCCCGAGGCGATGGTGACGACCTCGAAATCCTTGCCGCCGAGTTGGTCTTGCAGGTCCGACAGCATCGGCATCTCGTGGCGGCAGGGGGCGCACCACGTGGCCCAGAAATTGACCAGGGTGATCTTGCCCTCGTAGTCCGACAGGGTCAGGTCGCCGCCATCCTCGGACTTGAAGGCCTCGGAAGGCACCGCCTTGGCCTCGGAATGCACCACCAGCTTTTTCATGTCGCCGTCGCGCAGGTCGGCAATATCCGCGGTCTGGGCCGCTGCGCCGTTTGCACCGACTGCGAGGGCAATATAAAGGACGATGGACTTCAGCGAATTCATAGCGCCTCCGAAGAGTTGGGACATGACAGACAAGACCTCTAACAAGATGTGGGGCGGCCGGTTCGCCGCCGGGCCCGATGCGATCATGGAGGCAATTAATGCCTCGATAGATTTCGACAAGCGCCTCGCGGCGCAGGATATCGCCGGGTCGCGCGCCCATGCGGCCATGTTGGCCGCGGCAGGTATCTTCAGTGATAGCGATGCCGAGGCGATGCGGGAAGGCCTGCTCACGGTGTTGTCAGAGATCGAAAGCGGGGAGTTCCCGTTCTCGAAGGCGCTGGAGGACATTCACATGAATGTCGAGGCGCGGCTGAAGGAGGTGATAGGCGAGCCGGCGGGGCGGCTGCACACGGGGCGCAGCCGGAATGACCAGGTGGCGACGGATTTCAAGCTGTGGGTGCGCGATCAGCTCGATGCCTGCGATGCGGCATTGGTGGCGCTGATGAAAGCGTGCCTCGCTCAGGCCGAGGCCGGTGCGGATTGGGTGATGCCGGGGTTCACGCATCTGCAGGTGGCGCAGCCGGTGACGTGGGGCCATCACATGATGGCCTATGTCGAGATGTTCGGGCGGGATCTGTCCCGTGTCCGCGATGCCCGCACGAGGATGAACGAATGCCCGCTGGGCGCGGCGGCCCTGGCCGGGACGTCCTTTCCCATCGATCGGGACATGACGGCGAAGGAGCTTGGGTTTGATAGACCGGCGGCCAACAGCCTCGACGCGGTCAGTGACCGGGATTTCGCGCTGGAGTTCCTGTCCGTGGCCAGCATTTGCGCCATGCACCTGAGCCGGATGGCCGAGGAACTGGTGATCTGGTCTTCGGCGCAGTTTCGCTTCGTGACGCTGAGCGACCGGTTCTCGACCGGGTCGAGCATCATGCCGCAGAAGAAGAATCCCGATGCCGCCGAGCTGATCCGCGCCAAGATCGGGCGCATTTTCGGGGCGAACGTGGCGCTGATGACGGTGATGAAGGGCCTGCCGCTGGCCTATTCCAAGGACATGCAGGAGGACAAGGAGCAGGTCTTTGACGCCGCGGACAACCTGATGCTGGCGCTGGCCGCGATGGAGGGGATGGTCCGCGACATGTCGGCCAACCGCGACGCGCTGGAGGCGGCGGCGGGTGCGGGGTTCTCGACCGCGACGGACCTTGCGGACTGGCTGGTGCGGGTGCTGGGCCTGCCGTTCCGCGACGCGCATCACGTGACCGGCGCGCTGGTGGCCAAGGCGGAAGCGAAGGGATGCGACCTGCCGGAGCTGAGCCTGGAGGAGATGCAATCCGTGCATGGCGATATCGACAAAACGGTTTATGATGTGCTGGGTGTGCACAACTCGGTCGCCTCGCGCATGAGCTATGGTGGGACCGCGCCCGAGCAGGTGCGCATGCAGGTTGATCGCTGGAAGGAGATCCTGGGATGAAACGTGTGATTGCATGTCTGGGCCTGATTCTGGTCGCAGCATGCGGCGTGGATGGCGAGCCGATCCCGCCCGGCACCGAGCCAGACGATACCGTGGCGCGGAATGATCCCACACCGGTGCGGCCAAACCTGAACGGGTCGCTGACCGTGGGCACAAACGGATCGCGGGCCAGCGTGGGCACGTCGGTCGTCAGCGGTAACGTGTCGGTCCACGTGGGCACGGTGTTTTGAAGTACGTTTTCCTGGCCTTGGCTGTCTGGGGGGCAATCCACCCGATGGCGTGGTTCGTGGCGTGGATCAACGCCAACGGGTACAGCCTGATGGGCATGGTGGAGGCGTGGCATGCCAATGCCGCGACCAGCGGGCTGGTCTGGGACCTGACGATTGCCGCGGTTGCGCTGACCCTCTGGGTGATCTGGGAAACGGCAAAGATGCGCGACTGGCTGCGCCTGATCGCGATCCCGGCGACCTTTTGCATCGGGGTCAGTTGCGGTTTGCCGCTTTATCTGTTTCTGAGGATGCGGCGCGGGTGAGACCCGCCGAGTATTGAGTATTTTCAGCAAGAAAAAGCGGGCGATGGATCATTTTCTTTACCGAGACGGCGAGCTTCATGCCGAGGATGTGCCGGTGGCCGAGATTGCCGCCGAGGTGGGCACGCCGTTCTATTGCTATTCGACCGCGACGCTGACGCGGCATTTCCGGCTGTTCGACGAGGCGCTGGACGGGATGCCGCATCTGGTGTGCTACGCGATGAAGGCGGCGAGCAACCAGGCGATCCTGAAGACGCTGGCGCAGCTGGGCGCGGGGATGGACGTGGTCTCAGCCGGCGAATACCTGCGCGCCAAGGCGGCGGGTGTGCCGGGCGAGAAAATCGTGTTTTCCGGTGTTGGCAAGACCCGCGATGAAATGCGCATCGCGCTGGAAGGCGGCGTGCGGCAGTTCAATGTCGAGAGCGAGCCGGAGATGGCCGCGCTGTCGGAGGTTGCCGTGTCGCTGGGTGTGGAGGTGCCGATCACTGTTCGGGTGAACCCGGACGTGGACGCGAAGACCCATGCCAAGATCGCGACCGGCAAGAGCGAGAACAAGTTCGGCATCCCGATTGCCCGCGCGCGGGAAGTCTATGCCGAAGCCGCGCGGTTGCCGGGGCTCAAGGTGATCGGGATCGACGTGCATATCGGCAGCCAACTGACCGATCTGGAGCCGTTCCGGCTGGCGTATCAGAAGGTTGCGGAGCTGACCGAAGTGTTGCGGGCGGATGGTCACGAGATATCGCGCCTTGATATGGGCGGTGGGCTTGGCATCCCCTATGAACGGTCGAACGCGGCGCCGCCGCTGCCCACGGATTACGGGGCTATGATCCGCGAAACGGTCGGGCACCTTGGCTGCGAGATCGAGATCGAGCCGGGGCGGCTGGTGGCGGGCAATGCCGGTATCCTTGTCAGCAAGGTGATTTACGTGAAATCGGGCGAAGGGCGTGATTTCCTGATCCTCGACGGGGCGATGAACGACCTGATCCGCCCCGCGATGTACGACGCCTACCACGATATCGTCCCGGTGAAGGAGCCAGCGCCGGGCGCGGAGCCGGCCAAGTACGACATCGTCGGACCGGTCTGCGAATCGGGCGATACCTTCGCCAAGGAACGGGTCATGCCGCATGTGGGCGAGGGCGACCTTGTGGCGTTCCGCAGCGCGGGCGCATATGGCGCGGTCATGAGCAGCGAGTACAATACAAGGCCGCTGGTTCCGGAAGTTCTGGTGCATGAGCATCAATTTGCCGTCATCAGGCCCCGGCCGACCTTTGACGAGATGATAAATCGCGATACCATTCCTGCATGGTTGTGACGCGACGGGCGCGTTCGCAATCCAACCGCAGGGATGCATGGCACAATCTGACAACACCACGTTCAACAAGGTCATCAGGCGGCTGAAGCGGCCCTTGATGCTGACTTGGGCCGGGCTGATTGCCGAGCGTCTGGTTCGGGCCTTCTGGCCGCTCTGGAGCGTGGTTATCGCGGTGTGCGCCGCCTTGATGCTTGGGCTGCACGACCTTGCGCCGGTGGAAATCGTCTGGACGCTGGCCATCGTTTCTGGGCTGGCCGCGCTGGGCTTCGCGGTGCACGGGGCGCGCCGGTTCGACTGGCCGTCGCGCGAAGAGGCGATTCGACGGATGGACGGCGTGTTGCCGGGACATCCGCTGGCGACACTTGCCGACAGGCAGGCCATCGGTAACGGCGACACGGGGTCGCAGGCCCTGTGGCGGGCGCATATCGCACGGATGGAAGCCCGCGCCGCCGGTGCGAAAGCGGTCGAACCCGACCTGAGACTGTCGCGCCGGGACCCGTTCGGGCTTCGCTATGTCGCCCTGTTGGCGCTGGTCGTGGCGGTCTTGTTCGGATCCGTCTGGCGGGCCGGTACGGTGTCGCAGATGGCCCCCGGCAGTGGTGCGGCGCTGGCCAGCGGACCGACTTGGGAAGGCTGGATCGAGCCGCCGGCCTATACCGAGTTGCCGAGCCTTTACCTGAACGATCAGGACGGGGCGTTCAGCGCCCCCGAAGGCAGCTTGGTCACGCTGCGCTTTTACGGCGAGGTGGGTGCGCTGAGCATGACCGAAACGGTCTCGGGCCGGACCGAGGACATTCCGCCGGCCACGGACATCGAGCAGAGCTTCGAGATCGCACAGGACGGGACGTTGCGGATTGATGGGCCCGGCGGCGAGGAATGGACGATCACGGCACTGCCCGACGCGCCGCCCGAGGCGTCGATCTCGGAAGGGCTGGAGGTCACGTTCGACGGGCAGATGAGCCAGCCTTTCGCGGCCAGCGACGATCATGGCGTGGCCGGTGGCACCGCGACGTTCGAACTGGCGCTGGACGAGGTCCACCGGCGCCATGGCCTGACGGCCGAACCCGATGCGCGCGAGCCGATCGTGCTGGACCTGCCGCTGCCGATCACCGGGGACCGCGCGGACTTTACCGAGACCTTGATAGAGAACCTGTCAGAGCATCCGTGGGCGCATCTGCCGGTGCGCCTGACGCTGAATGTTCGGGACGAGCGCGACCAGACGGGGCAAAGCGCGCCGCTGGTGATGGATCTGCCGGCGCGGCGGTTCTTCGATCCGATGGCCGCGTCGGTGATCGAACAGCGGCGGGATCTGCTCTGGGCGAAATCCAACGCCAGACGTGTCAGCCAGATGCTGCGGGCGGTGTCGCACAACCCCGAGGAGGGGCTTTTCAAATCCGAGACGGCCTATCTGAAGCTGCGGGTGATCCTGCGACGGCTGGAGACGTTCATCGACCATGACAGCCTGACCGACGAGACGCAGGATGAACTGGCGCAGGCGCTGTGGGATCTGGCCGTGCTGCTGGAGGATGGCGATATTGGCGACGCGCTGGAGCGGATGCGCGCCGCGCAGGAACGGCTGAGCGAGGCCATGCGCAACGGCGCCAGCGAAGAAGAGATCGCGCGGCTGATGCAGGAATTGCGCGACGCGACGCAAGATTACCTGCGCCAGAAATCGCAGATGGCACAGCGCGAGGGCGATCAGACGGACGAACCTGACCGCGGCCAGTCCGAGAACATGCAGGCCCTGACCGACCAGGATCTGCAGGACATGATGGACCGTATCCAGGAACTCATGGAGCAGGGCCGGTTCGCCGAGGCGCAGCAGGCGCTGGAAGAGTTCCAGCAGATGATGGAGAACTTGCGCGTGACCGAGGGTCAGCAGGGGCAGGGCGGTGACAATCCCGGCCAGCAGGCGATGGAAGGTCTGGCCGAAACGCTGCGTGACCAGCAGGGCCTGTCGGACGAGGCGTTCCGGGATTTGCAGGAACAGTTCAATCCCGGCGCGCAGGCCGGGGAGTCGCAGGGCAACGAGGGCCGCAACGGCGGCCAGGGGCAGGGCCAGCAGCACTCGCAACAAGGACAGGGCCAACAGCAGGGTCAGGGTCAGCAGCAAGGGCAAGGCCAAGGCCAGCAACAGGGTCAGCAACCCGGTCAGGGCCAAGGCAACCAGTCCGCCGAAGGGCAGCAGGGCAACGGCGCCGGCGCCCTGTCGGACCGGCAGGAGGCGCTGCGGCGCGAGTTGGAACGCCAGCGGCAGGGTCTGCCCAATGTCGGCGGTGAAGCCGGGGAAGATGCCCGCGAGGCGCTGGACCGGGCCGGACGCGCCATGGAAGGTGCAGAGGAGGCGCTGCGAGGCGACGACCTTCCCGAGGCGATCGACCGGCAGGCCGAGGCGATGGACGCCCTGCGCGACGGGATGCGCAGCCTGGGCGAGGCAATGGCCGAGAACAGCCAGTCCCAGCCGGGCCAAGGCCAGGCGCAAAGCCAGACACCGGGCCAGTTCGGCGAGCAGGATCCGCTTGGCCGGTCACAGCGCGGGCTGGCCGGGGACCAGGGCGAGTTCACCGCACGGGAAGACGTGTATCGCCGTGCCGGAGAGCTATTGGACGAGATCCGTCGCCGGTCGGGCGATACGGCGCGACCCGAGGTCGAGCTTGATTACCTGCGGCGGCTTCTGGACCGATTCTGAACTGCGACGAAACTCCGGCGCGCGCTGCACAGCATCCGCGGCACCTTATCAGCCGTCGGCGGCACCGTCTTCGGACAACGAGGTGGCCACGTCCTGAATGAGGTCGTTGAGACCGGCACGCCAGGAATTCACCATCTCGACATAACCCGCCAGCGGATCGGCCAGCTGCGGGACCGCACCGGACAATTGCGGCGCGAAAACGTAAAGCAGCAAGGCCAGAACCGCGACGATGACCGCCAGCCGGAACCCGGAGCGGAAGCCGCTTTTCCCGTGGGCACCGGTGGTCTCGGCGGGCGATGACACGGAGCGCGGCTCTTCTTTCTTGCCGTCGGAGTCAAGCGACGAGTTGATCTCGTCGATATCGGGCAGCAGGTTGCTGCGCGACGAGGGATCGATCTCGTCCAATTCGGCATCGGTTTTTTGCGCTTCGGGTTCGCCACGCAGGCGGGCCATACGGGCGCGGGCCTCTTCCGAGCGGCGCTGGGCGTCGTTGTCGGTGTCCTGAAGTCCAAGCTCCTGCTGGGTCTCGACGGTCCCGCGGTTGTCTTGTTCGCGCGCACGGGATTCACGCTCGGCCTCTTCGCGAAGAACATCGGCCACGGCGGGGTCGATCTCGCGCCGCTTGTGGTCGGTTGCGGGTGCGTGGAGTTCTTCCGGAGTATCCTCGTCCTTGGACCTGTCATCGGCGTCCGCCGGCGGGGTCGCGTCAGGTCTGACGTCGCCGCTGGCCGAGAGGGCGTCGTCTTCCGCGCCATAGTCAGCCTCGGAGTCAAGCCCGGAGGACATGTCTTCTGGCTCGTACTGCTCCTGACTGGCAAGATCATCTGCAGCTGCCGCAGACTCTTCGGGCACATGGTCGGGATGGTGCTGGAACCAGGTGGTTCCGCAATCGGAACATTGCACGTCGCGCCCGCTTGTGGGAATGACTTCCGTAGGGACTTCGTATTGTGCCCCGCAATTCGGGCATATCAACCGCATCTTGCCACCCGCTGCCTTCCGCCTGACCGGCATACCCCAGCCTATCGTTTGGCGTACCTTACGCACAAATACCGGACCGGGAAAGGGGGCAATCACCGAAGTACCGTAGTCGTTGCACAAGTGTGTCCTGTGGGGCATGAAGGGCAAAACGCATCGGGGGTCGAAGTGATCGAGCTGGAAAACGTCGCCTACAGCTATGGCGGGGGGGAACTGCTGAGTGATGTCTCGCTCAAGCTTCAGGCCGGGTCATTTCATTTCCTGACCGGCCCGTCGGGAGCGGGCAAGACCACGCTTCTGAAGCTGTGTTACGGGGCCCTGATGCCCACCGCCGGCGAGGTCCGGCTGTTCGACACGGATGTGCGCGCGATGGAGCGGGACGACATCGCCTATGCACGGCGGCGGATCGGGGTGGTGCATCAGGATTGCCAGTTTCTCGACCATATGAGCGTGGCCGACAACATCTCGTTGCCACTGATGGTGTCGGGGCGCGACCTGCTGGGCGAGTCTGCGAACCTCAAGGAACTGATCGGCTGGGTGGGTCTCAAGGCGCGGGCCGACGCCCTGCCGCCGGAGCTGTCGGGTGGGGAGCGTCAGCGGGCGGCGCTGGCGCGCTCCATCATCATGTCGCCGGACGCGGTTCTGGCCGACGAGCCCACGGGCAACGTCGACTGGGAAATGTCGCAGCGTCTGCTGCGCCTGCTGATCGAGCTGAACCGGATGGGCAAGACGATCATGGTCGCCACCCATGACCTTGCCCTGATCCGGGCCGCTAAAACCCATGTCCAGGCAAGGGTGCTGCGGATCTCGAACCGGCGGCTGCAACTGGCGGGGGCGGACCTGTGAAGCTGGATTTCAACCGCGTGACCGAGTTCGTCATGGGCGATGCGCAGGCCGACCGGGTCGTGCCGCCCACAGGATTCACGGCCTCGCTTACGGTGTTCAGCGCAGGCGCTATGGCGTTTCTGGCAGTGTTCGCGCTGGCCCTGTCGATGGCGACCGGGCGGCTGGCCGACCGCTGGGGATCGGAACTGGCCCGATCCTCGACCATCCGGATTTCCGCGCCCGAGGGTCAGATGGCGGCACAGACCGCCGCAACGCTGAAGATCCTTCAGACGACCAAGGGCGTCGCCTCGGCCCGGGCGCTGGACCCCGACGAGCAGCGGGCCTTGCTGGAGCCGTGGTTCGGCCCCGACCTGCCGGTGGATACCCTGCCGATCCCACAGCTGATAGAGGTCGTGGAGGAAGGCGAAGGGTTCGATGCTGGCGGCCTGCGCCTGCGGCTGTCGGCCGAGGTGCCGGGGGCGATCCTGGATGACCATACCCGGTGGCGCCGGCCGCTGGTGAGTGCCGCGACGCGCCTGCGCATGCTGGGCTACATATCCATTCTGCTGATCGGGGCGGCGACGGCGGCGATGATCACGCTGGCGGCCAATGCCGCGCTGGCGGCGAACACGCAGGTGATCGGCGTGCTGCGCCTTGTGGGCGCGCGGGACAGCTATATCGCGCAGGCCTTCGTGCGGCGGTTCACGCTGCGGGCCCTGACCGGAGGCGCCGTGGGCACGGTGGCGGCCGGGGTGGCGGTGTTCCTGTTGCCCGCGGCACAGGAAGAGGGCGGTTTCCTGACAGGTTTGGGCTTTCGCGGCTGGCAGTGGCTGTGGCTGCTGGTGATCCCGCCGCTGGCCGCTGCGGTCGCCTTTGCCGCGACCCAGGCGGCGGCCCGCAAGACGTTGAAGGACACACCATGAGATATGCCATTCAATGGGTCCGTTCGGCGATCTACGTGGGCCAGATCTATTTCATGATGCTGCCCATCGGGATCGTGTTCCTGCCCTGGGCGCTGGTCTCGTCCCGGGGCGCGAACGCGGCGTGCAAGGCGTGGTGCGCCTGGGTCCGCTGGACGGGCCGCTGGATGGTGGGGCTGAAGACCGAAGTGCGCGGCACACCGCCCACGCAAGAGTGCCTGATCGTCGCCAAGCACCAGTCATTCCTCGATATTATCCTGATTTTCGCCAGTGTCCCGGCAGGCAAGTTCATCATGAAACGCGAGTTGATGTACGCGCCGATCATCGGCCAATACGCGATGAAGCTGGGCTGCGTTCCCGTGGATCGGGGCAAGCGCAGCCAGGCGATCAAGAAGATGATCGCGGATGTGGGCCGAGGGCGGTTGCGGCCGGGACAGTTGATCATTTACCCGCAAGGCACGCGCATCGCACCAGGGGTCAAGGCGCCCTACAAGGTGGGGTCGGCGATCCTCTATGAAGAGATGGCACAGGAGTGCATTCCGGTGGCAACGAATGTCGGTCTGGTCTGGCCGCGCAAGGGGATCATGCGGCATCCCGGGACCGGGGTGGTGGAGTTCCTGCCGGCGATCGAGGCGGGATTGCCGAAGGACGAGTTCATGGCGCGGCTGGAAGATACTGTCGAGAGCAATTCCAACCGACTGATGCGCGAAGCGGGGTTCGATCCGGATGGAGTTCATTAACGATATCAAGACGCTGGAAGCGCTCTACGGCTCGCCCGGCGCGGCCAGCACGCGCAAGGTGGTGCATCGGCTGACGCCGCTTTACCGGCAGTGGATCATGACCTCGCGCTATTGCGTGCTGAGCACGGTTGGGCCGGACGGAACCGATGGCAGCCCGCGTGGGGATGACGGCCCGGTGGTGATGGACCTGGACGAGCGCACATTGGCGATGCCCGATTGGCGCGGGAACAACCGTTTGGATTCGCTGAGGAATATCGTGTCGGACGGGCGAGTGTCGTTGATGTTCATGGTGCCGGGGTCGAACACCGTGGTTCGGGTGAATGGCACCGCGAAGCTGACCGCCGACGAGGGGTTGCGCGCCCGGTTCGAACAAAAAGGCAAGCACCCGGCGACGGTGATCGTGATCGCGATTTCCGAGATCTACAGCCAGTGCGCCCGGGCCACGATCCGGGCCGGGTTGTGGCGCCGGGACGACAGTGACGGCTTGCCGACGGTGGGCGAGTTGCTGTCTGAAGCCTCGGATGGGGACGAGGGCGGCGCGGAGTATGACGCCGACTGGAGCGCCCGGGCGGCGAAGACGATGTGGTAGCTGGCGCAGGGATGGTTAACGCGATTTGGCACGTCGGTATCGCGTCGGTATTTCAGTAGCATCGCGTCGGTGGAAATGACGGGAGGCATGAAAGCTTAACATCACGAGCTGTCCACCGCCGAGAATTTGCCACACTGCCGCGAACGTCAGTTTCGTCGAGCCCATATCGACTGATGCTGCGGGGAGCAAGAATGGCGGCTTTCGCAGTTATGGAGGATGGCGCTACTTAACGATGCGAAGTTTACTGGTCGCTTCACGACTTGTATCTCCACCAATGACCTGCCGTCTGAGGCGCATAGTCTCGGAGAGCGCTCTTGCTTCTTGAACCGACAGAAGTCGTCGTGCCTCTGGGTAGGCAATTGATGCCTCCTTGTTACGAAGGGCCGGACAAAGAGAGAGAATTTCTGCGCGACCCAAAGATCCGATACGGCGCAGCGCTTGTGTGCCAGGATACAGCGTCTCAACCGCCAGGCCATTTGCGAGGATGATCTCGTGTCGACTGGTGAAGAGTGTGATGTACTCGATGCTCTTCTTACCGCTCATTTCACGGATGCGTGATAATCTGACCAAACCCTTCGCTGGTGCGAGGACTTCTTTGTACCCAAACAACAAGTCACATAACGGATCACAAACCAGAATCCGATGATCTGGCGACACGACAAGGTCAGCACTCGGTCTCATTTGGTCAAGGAACCCGTCCTTGATCATGATCGGTTTTCCAATCTTTTGCGCAGTCAGATCCAACTCCCGACGACCTATCCAGGTGATCGGAACGCTCCCATGATCCAATGTTTTGACCAGATCACCCACGTGCAGTTCCGCAATGTCGATCTGGCCAGATGGCGTCGCTATCAGTGTACCAGGCGCAAAACACGGGAAGTCGTCAAAATCAAGATTCCCATCATCGTCGCCATCCGGAGACCCGATTTCGTCGGCCTCGGTATAAGTGATCGTTGACGGCCCGACGGGAACCCCGCCGAGATCTATGAGGAAAGGCTGCCCAGCGAGGAGAAGGTGCTCATCGCCCGCGCCGCGGCCCTGCTCAATGTCGGGTTGCACACCGGTTCGCGGCATCACGATGTTGTCGTCCGAATCCAGAATCGTTATGAATTGCCCGTTCTGAAACTCGGTGACTCCCGCGTTTACCTGTTCAACGACGACCGTGAATAACTGGTCCGGCGTACCAAGAGCCTCGACCCCGTTGACGGTTACAACCCTCTCTATCCCGTTCCCCGAGCCTGAAAAGCTTGTATAACGCCCGATCTGATCGCCACGAAGCTCTAGGGTTACCGTCGGCATGGTGTATTCTCCTGGGTTTGCGCGACAACTTAAGCACGATGTCGTCAAGCGCGATAAACTGCCTCGTCGACCTCGTACTAGCAAACCAGGGTACTATCTATCGCATTTTACCTCGCCTAGTTTCGCGCCAGAAGCGGTCGCTCATTGTCCCGCAGCGAATGCCCGGATTGTCCCGCAAAGCGAACGTCCCGCGCGGAATCAAGGTGCAGCGTGCTGCACCGCCGTGCCGCGGTCCGGCGCGTGGATTTTCACCCACCCTACGAGATGCCGGACCGGGCTTGTAATTGGACGGGCGGGGCGGACCCCGCCCGCATTGAGCATCACGAGTGGATCGGACCGTCACCGCAGGCCAGGGCTGCTTCGCGCACCGCTTCGGAATAGGTCGGGTGGGCGTGGCAGGTCAGGGCCACGTCCTCGGCCGCGGCGCCGAATTCCATGGCGACGCAGATCTCGTGGATGAGATCGCCCGCCATGGGCCCGATGATATGCGCGCCAAGGATGCGATCGGTTTCCTTGTCGACGAGGAGTTTGACGAACCCGTCGGCGGCGAAGTTGGCCTTGGCCCGGCCATTGCCCATGAAGGAGAACTTGCCGGCCTTGTAGGCGCGGCCCTCTTCCTTGAGCTGCTCCTCGGTCTTGCCGACGGCGGCGACCTCGGGGTGGGTGTAGATCACGCTGGGGATGACGCCGTAATTCACGTGACCGTGCTGGCCCGCGATGACGGATGCGGCGGCCATGCCCTCGTCCTCGGCCTTGTGGGCCAGCATGGGACCAGAGATGCAGTCGCCGATGGCGTAGACGCCCTTGACGTTGGTCTGCCAGTGATCGTCGGTCTTGATCTGGCCGCGATCGGTCATTTCGACGCCAAGGCTGTCGAGCCCCAGCCCGTCTGTGAATGGCTTGCGGCCCGTGGCGACGAGTACCACGTCGGCATCCAGCGTTTCCTCGCTGTCGTCCTTGCGCAGCTTGTAGGTGACCTTGGCCTTGGTCTTCATCGCCTCGACGCCCTGAACGGCGGCGCCCATGATGAAGTTCAGGCCCTGTTTCTTGAGCAGCTTGTGGAAGTTCTTCTGCACTTCGCCATCCATGCCGGGGGTGACATGGTCGAGATATTCCACGACCGTCACCTCGGATCCAAGGCGGGAATAGACTGAGCCCAGTTCCAGCCCGATGACGCCGGCGCCGATGACGACCAGTTTCTTGGGCACCTTGGGCAATTCCAGCGCGCCGGTGGAGGAGACGACGGTTTTCTCGTCGATCTCGACGCCCGGCAGGGTGCTGACCTCGGACCCCGTCGCGATGATGATGTTCTTGGCCTCGTGCGTGTCGTCGCCGACCTTGACCTTGCCCGCCTCGGGGATGGAGCCCCAGCCCTTGAGCCAGTCGATCTTGTTCTTCTTGAACAGGAACTCGATGCCCTTGGTGTTCTGGCCGATCGTGTCGTCCTTGTAGGACAGCATCTGTTTCCAGTCGACCGAGGGGCTTTTGCCCTTGAGGCCCATCGACGCGAAGTTGTGCTCCGCCTCGTGCAGCATGTGGCTGGCGTGCAGGAGCGCCTTGGAGGGGATACAGCCCACGTTCAGGCAGGTACCGCCCAGGGTTTCGCGGCCTTCGACGCAGGCGGTTTTCAGGCCAAGCTGGGCGCAGCGGATGGCTGCGACATAGCCGCCGGGGCCGGAACCGATTACGATGACGTCATAGGAAGCCATTAGATATTCTCCTTCGCGTGTCGGGCGTCTTGGTCCCGAACCTAAGCTGTTTGTTTGGAAGTGTCACGATGTGGGGGTGGCGCAGTCCGGCACGGTTTTCAGGATCTGGTGCAGAAGGTCCGTCCACTCGGCGTCGGGGTTGTTTTCCATGAAGCCGATGGCGGGGACGAAGGCGTTCCGGAAACCGGGGTGGAAGGTTTCGCCGTCCGACCACCAGGGCGTGATTGTGCCGCTGACGAGGGTGAAATCGATTGATTTGCCCGGCAGGTCGACGCGGGTGATCTGGAAACAGCCGTCGCCTTCGCCCTCGGGGGCACCGTCGGTGAAACTGTTGGTCTTGTGGTGGTAGTCGCGGTGCATGACGAAATACGTGTTTTCCTCGATCACGAATTCGGCGGCGGCCGGCGTGGCGGTGATCGCCAGGGCGAGGGCGAGAGGGCGGATCACAGCAGCGCGGCCAGGTACATGAGGGCCGTGGCGGCGAAGCCCACCATCCAGATCAGCGATCGCCACGGACGCAGGCCGAGGTAATAGGCCGGGATATAGGCGATGCGGGCAATGAGGTAGGCCCAGGCGCAGGTCGTGGTGACCCAGGTGGACTGGCCCGAGACGGCGATCACGACGCAGGCGATGGTGAAAAGGATCAGCCCCTCGAAATGGTTGTCCATCGCGCGGCCCAGACGGGCGGTGCGGTCGGACATCTGGCGCGAGGGTTCACGGTCGCGGGCCGAGGTGGTGTAGCCGGGCCCGAGCTCCATGTTGGCGGGCACGGCGTAGAGGGCGAATTGCACCACCTGCAACAGGGCGGCGAGGGTGAGGACGGTGAGTTCTGGTGTCATGCGGCTTGAATCGCCTCTGCTATGGCTTGGGCCTTGGCGTCAAAAGTGCCGGTGCGGGCCGAGGGGTGGGGCGCGCGGATGTGCGGCACGTTGAAATGTTTCAGAACACGGGCGGCATCGTGGCCGAGCGCGATGGGGCGGCGGCCGAGGCGTTCGTGCTGGCCGATGGTTTCCCAGCTGGCGCGGGCGTGGGCCGGGGGGATGGTGGAGGAGCGCTGCGGCGTCAGCAGGTGAAAGACCGGGGTGATGTAGATGTCGGCGCGGGTGAGGTTCAGCAGCGCCAGCACCTTGTCGATCACGCGGTTGAAGGGGTTGGTGGAGAGGTAGCCTTGCCGCGTGAGTTCCGCGCGGTGGCGACGCACGGACGGGGCATCGAGCCAGTCCTTGGACACCAGCATGGGGCCGGTGAGGCTGCCGGAGGTCATCTGGATGGGCGAGACATACTCGCCGTCAAAGCCTTCCTCGGCCAGCGTCGGGTATCCGGGCAGGCGAAAGGCGCGGCGTGCGGCGACGGCGCGGGCGTATCCGGCGGAAGGGGTCATCAGTGGGCCGCGTCCCGGGCTTGACCCGGGACCTCTGTGTGGGCGAGAGGCCCCGGCTCGGGGGTCGGGGCGGGTAGCTCGTGGCTCATGCCGTCTCCAGCATGTGCGAGGCGGCGGGGCCGTGCCCGAGGCCGGTTTCCTTGTCGACCCATGCCTTGGCGCGGGCCACGTCGTTGACGTCGTGAAGGACCCAGTGGGTGCCCGTCCCCTCGCGCCACATCTGAAGCTGGGTGAGACCGGCATTGGCCCGGTCCTCGGCATGGGAGTCGTGGGTGTCCTGGTCGAAGCTGTCGTAGCGGAGGAGGAGTTGGGTGGTCATGGGGTGGGTCCGGTTGGTTGGAATGGGTTGTCTTCTGTGAAGTTTTCAAGCGCCAAAGGATTTCATAATGCCGCCTATTACCCCACCGATCGCGTCCCCTATCCTATTATAGTCCACTCTGCCTTCGCTGACTTCTTTTACAGTTGTGGAAAATTCTTGGCTTTCACCGTTTATCGAAACTTCTTGGCCTAGCACGGCCATACCGAGCGAAGTCAGTGCGATGTTTTGAACTGTCCCATTGGCAAGCCCGCCGAGCGTTCGCGAATATGTGCCGACCCGGATCAACCCCTCAGCTTCAAGCCACTCAATACAAGGGTAAAAGTGGGTAGCGTACTCTTCGCCTAAATCGAGGTCGCTGAACTTCAGGTCCCAATGGCTGATACCATTCTGCATGGCGAGATTGAGGATTTTCGCGAGCACTAGATTGGAGTTTTCCATGGTGTTCATTTTTGCGTGCTCCAATCGTGGTGCCATCTCCACCGTTGCTAGGTGGGGTGAAACCCCACCCTACGCAAACTCGTAGGGTGGGTGAAAACCCACGCGGGGCGTCACAGATCCATCAACAACCGCCGCGGATCTTCCAGCGCGTCCTTCACGCGGACGAGGAAGGTCACGGCGCCCTTGCCGTCGACGATGCGGTGGTCGTAGCTGAGGGCGAGGTACATCATGGGGCGGGCCTTGATTTCGCCGTTCACCACCATCGGGCGCTGCTGGATCTTGTGCATCCCCAGGATGCCCGATTGCGGCGGGTTGAGGATGGGTGAGGACATCAGCGAGCCGTAGACGCCGCCGTTGGAGATGGTGAAGGTGCCGCCCTGCATTTCCGCCATGGAGAGCTTGCCGTCGCGGGCGCGGGCGCCTTTTTCGGCGATGGCTTTCTCGATGTCGGCAAAGCCGAGCGCGTCGGCGTCGCGGATCACGGGGACCACGAGGCCGGTGGGCGTGCCGGTGGCGATGCCCATATGCACGAAGTTCTTGTAGACGATGTCGGTGCCGTCGATCTCGGCGTTGACTTCCGGAACCTCTTTCAGTGCGTGGCAGCAGGCCTTGGTGAAGAAGGACATGAAGCCCAGCTTGACGCCGTGCTTCTTGAGGAACTCGTCCTTGTACTCGTTCCGAAGGGCCATCACCTCGGTCATGTCCACCTCGTTATAGGTGGTGAGCATGGCGGCGGTGTTCTGGCTGTCCTTGAGGCGGCGCGCGATGGTCTGGCGCAGACGGGTCATCTTGACCCGTTCCTCGCGGCTGGCATCCTCGGCCGACACCGGTGCGCGGGGCGCCTGTGCGGGGGCCGACGCGGCGGCGGGTGCGGCGCTGCTGGCGGCGGCTGCGGCGCGGGCCACGTCCTCTTTCATCACGCGGCCATCGCGGCCAGAGCCTTGCACCTGGTCGCTGCTGAGGCCCTTTTCGGCCATCGCCTTTTTCGCCGAGGGCGCATCCTCGACGTCGCGGCCCGGGGGCGGGGTGGTGTACTGGCCGCCATTGGCCGTGGCCGGTTCGTCCGCCGTCGACCCGGCCGCGTCGCCATCGGGACGTTCGGCGGGTTCGACCGCGCCATCGGCGCTGCCGGACAGCACGGCAAGCTTGCCGCCCGCCTGGACCGTCTCGCCCTCGTTGGCGAGGATCTCGGTCAGCGTGCCGGCGGCGGGCGAGGGGACCTCGACCGAGACCTTGTCGGTTTCAAGCTCGCAGAGCATTTCATCCTGGCTGACGGTGTCGCCGGCTTTCTTGAACCAGGTCGAGACGGTCGCCTCGGACACGGATTCGCCCAAGGTCGGCACCATCACGTCGATATTGCCGCCGTCCGTACCGCCGCTGTTGCCGCTGGCCGGCTTGGCGGATTCGGACTCGGTGCTTTTATCTTCTTTCTTCTCGGCCTTCTTCGGCGCGGAGGCGGAGCCGCTGTCGCCTTCGGACAGGGTGGCCAGCAGGGCGTCGACGCCCACGGTCTCGCCCTCTTGTGCGACGATCTCGGCCAGGGTTCCGGCGGCGGGCGAGGGCACCTCGACGGTGACCTTGTCGGTTTCCAGCTCGCACAGCATCTCGTCGGCCTCGACCGTGTCGCCGGCTTTCTTGAACCAGGTGGCGACGGTGGCTTCGGTCACGGATTCGCCCAGCGTGGGCACGCGTACTTCGGTGGTCATTACGTCTTATCCTTCGATCGTCAGCGCGGCGTCGACCAGCGCTTCTTGTTGGGCCTTGTGTTGGCTTGCGAGGCCCGTTGCGGGCGAGGCGGAGGCGGAGCGCCCGGCATAGACCGGACGGGTATGCTTGGCCTTGATGCGTTGCAGCACCCATTCGATGTTGGGCTCAATAAAGCTCCAGGCGCCCTGGTTCTTGGGCTCTTCCTGGCACCAGACCATCTCGGCCTTCTTGAAGCGTTCCAGTTCCTTGACCATCGAGATGGCAGGGAACGGGTAGAACTGTTCGACGCGCAGGATATAGACATCGTCCAGCCCGCGATTGTCGCGTTCTTCCAGCAGGTCGAAATAAACCTTGCCCGAGCACATGACGACGCGCTTGATCTTGTCGTCGGACTTCAGCTTGGTGTCGGAGTTGCCGTACTGGGCATCGTCCCACAGCACGCGGTGGAAGCTGCTGCCGGTGGTGAATTCCTCGGCCTTGGATATGCACATCTTGTGGCGCAGAAGCGATTTCGGCGTCATCAGGATGAGCGGCTTGCGGTAGGTGCGGTGCAGCTGCCGGCGCAGGATGTGGAAATAGTTCGCCGGGGTCGAGCAGTTGGCGACGATCCAGTTGTCCTGTCCGCACATCTGCAGGAAGCGTTCGAGGCGCGCGGACGAGTGTTCCGGGCCTTGCCCTTCGTAGCCGTGGGGCAGCAGGCAGACGAGGCCGGACATGCGCAGCCATTTCGATTCACCCGAAGAGATGAACTGGTCGAACATGATCTGCGCGCCGTTGGCGAAATCGCCGAACTGCGCCTCCCACAGGGTCAGGGCGTTGGGCTCGGACAGGGTGTAGCCATACTCGAAGCCCAGAACCGCGTATTCCGAGAGCATCGAGTCGATGACCTCGTACTGCGCCTGGCCTTCGCGGATGTGGTTGAGCGGGTAGTAGCGTTCCTCTGAATCCTGGTCGATCAGGCCGGAGTGCCGCTGGCTGAACGTGCCGCGGGTGCTGTCCTGCCCGGCGAGCCGCACGCGGTAGCCTTCGGTCAGGAGCGAGCCGAAGGCGATTGCCTCGGCGGTGGCCCAGTCGAAGCCCTCGCCGGTTTCGAACATCTTGGCCTTGGTCTCCAGCAGGCGTGACACGGTCTTGTGCAGCGGCGTGCCCTCGGGCGGGGTGGTCAGGGCGCGGCCGATCTCGGCCAGGGTCTTTTTCTTGATGGCGGTTTCGCCGCGCTGGTAATCCTCGTCCTTGCTGTCGAGGTGGGACCACTTGCCGTCGAGCCAGTCGGCCTTGTTCGGGCGGTATTCCTTGCCGGCCTCGAACTCGTCGGCGAGGTAGGACTGGAACGCGGCCTTCATGTCGTCGATCTCGCCCTCGGGGATGAGGCCGTCCTTGACCAGCCGCTCGGTGTAAAGCGAGAGCGTGGTCTTCTGGGACTTGATCTTCTTGTACATGATCGGGTTGGTGAACATCGGCTCGTCGCCTTCGTTGTGACCGAAGCGGCGGTAGCAGATGATGTCGATGACCACGTCCTTGCGGAACTTCTGGCGGAACTCGGTGGCGACCTTGGCGGCGTGCACGACGGCCTCGGGGTCGTCGCCGTTCACGTGGAAGATCGGCGCCTCGACCATCAGGGCGATATCCGTGGGATAGGGCGAGGAGCGCGAGAAGTGCGGCGCGGTGGTAAAGCCGATCTGGTTGTTCACCACGAGGTGCATGGTGCCGCCGGTCTTGTGACCCTTCAGACCGGACAGGCCGAAGCATTCGGCCACGACGCCCTGGCCCGCAAAGGCCGCGTCGCCATGCAGCAGGAGCGGCATGACGGCGGTGCGTTCCTTGTCGCCCAGCTGGTCCTGCTTGGCGCGGGATTTGCCCAGCACGACGGGGTTCACCGCCTCGAGGTGCGAGGGGTTCGCGGTGAGTGAAAGGTGCACGGTGTTGCCATCGAATTCGCGGTCCGACGAGGCGCCGAGGTGGTATTTCACGTCCCCGGAACCGTCCACGTCCTCGGGCTTGAACGATCCGCCCTGGAACTCGTTGAAGATGGCGCGATAGGGTTTGCCCATCACGTTGGCCAGCACCGACAGGCGGCCGCGGTGGGGCATCCCGATGACGATGTCCTTCAGACCCAGCTGTCCGCCGCGCTTGATGATCTGTTCCATCGCGGGGATCAGCGCCTCGCCGCCATCGAGGCCGAACCGCTTGGTCCCCATGTATTTCACGTGCAGGTATTTCTCGAAGCCCTCGGCCTCGACCAGCTTGTTCAGGATCGCCTTGCGGCCCTCGCGGGTGAAGGTGATTTCCTTGTCGTAGCCCTCGATGCGTTCCTTCAGCCAGGCGCTCTCTTCGGGGTCGGAGATATGCATGTATTGCAGGGCGAAGGTGCCGCAATAGGTGCGCTTGACGATCGCGAGGATCTCGCGGATCGAGGCGACCTGAAGGCCCAGCACGTTGTCGATGAAGATGGGCCGGTCCATGTCGGATTCGGTGAATCCGTAGGATTTCGGATCAAGCTCGGGTCGGTCGGGCGTCTCGCGCAGGCCCAGCGGATCAAGATCGGCGGCGAGATGGCCGCGGATGCGGTAGGCGCGGATCAGCATCAACGCACGGACGGAATCGAGCACGGCGCGTTTCACGGCATCGTCCGAGACCTCGACGCCCTTCTCGGCGGCCTTCGACTTGATCTTGTCGCCGGCTTGTCGCGCCTCGACCTCGGTCGGGTACTCGCCGGTGAGGGCGCTGGTCAGGTCATCGGCGGGCTGGGGCGGCCAGTCGCTCCGCGCCCAGCTTGGCCCGGCGGCTTCTTTCTTGACGTCCGTATCGCCATCGCCCAACTCGCGGAAGAAGGCCTGCCACGCCTCGTCGACCGCATTGGGGTCGTTGGCGTATCGCGCGTAAAGCTGTTCGAGATATTCCGCGTTGTGCCCCTGCATGAAGCTGGAGGCGTGGAACTGGTCGTTGGGGGATTGGTCGGTCATGGGTGTACCTTGGCTAGCTTGGACTGACTTTCGCGCGTTGCTGGGGTCAGGGGGCGGGAGGTGGTCCGTATTCGTTGGGTTCCGGTTCGGAGGGGCGGGTGAGCCACCAAATGAAAACGATCGCGATGATCAGGCCGATGATCCCGAAGATAGCGCCGAAGAACGCGCCGCCCAGCGATGGCATACGGTGTGGCATCCCGGGGTCGCCATGCATGCCCGGGCCGCCGAAGCCGACCACCCGCATGAACAGGTTGTAGATCGACGGGATCAGGAAATACCAGCCGGGGCGGCCGGTATCGTGCATCCGGCGGAAGCCCACCGCCAGAAGTGGCAGGAACATTCCCAACGCGTAGATCAGTGGCAACAGGGGAAAGAGCGAGACAACCAGCGCCCCGATGAAATAGGCGAGCAGAAACCACCAGAATTCCGAGCGCGACGCCCGGCCCGAGAAGTCCATGTACTTCTCGGTGAGGCAGGTCTTAACGCTGGTCTGGAAGTCCATCAGCTTTCTCCTGTCACTGTTGCGCGGTCACTTCCCGATAGCTTCGAGCACGGCTTCGCCCAATCCTGCGGGGGACTCGGCGACGGTGATGCCGGCGGATTTCATCGCCTCGATCTTGTCGTCGGCGCCGCCCTTGCCGCCGGCGACGATGGCGCCGGCGTGGCCCATGCGGCGGCCCGGAGGCGCGGTGCGGCCCGCGATGAACCCGGCGCAGGGCTTGGAGCGGCCTTTCTTGGCCTCGTCCTTGAGGAACTGCGCCGCGTCTTCCTCGGCGCTGCCGCCGATCTCGCCGATCATGATGATCGATTCCGTCTCGTCATCGGCCAGGAACCATTCCAGCACGTCGATATGCTCGGTGCCCTTGATCGGGTCGCCGCCGATGCCCACGCAGGTCGACTGGCCCAGGCCCACGTCGCTCGTCTGCTTCACGGCCTCGTAGGTCAACGTGCCGGAGCGGCTGACCACGCCGACGCTACCGCGCTTGTGGATGTGGCCGGGCATGATGCCGATTTTGCAGGCGTCGGGCGTGATGATGCCGGGACAGTTGGGGCCGATGAGGGTCGAGCTGCTGCCCTCGAGCGCGCGCTTGACGCGCATCATGTCCAGGACCGGGATGCCCTCGGTGATGCAGACGATCAGCGGGATCTCGGCGTCGATCGCTTCCAGGATCGAGTCGGCGGCGAAGGGCGGCGGCACGTAGATGACGCTCGCATTGGCGCCGGTCTCGTGCATGGCCTCGTGGACCGAGTTGAACACGGGCAGGTCCAGGTGCGTCTGGCCGCCCTTGCCGGGGGTGACGCCGCCGACCATCTGCGTGCCGTAGGCAATGGCCTGCTCGGTATGGAACGTGCCCTGGCTGCCGGTTAGGCCCTGGCAGATGACTTTGGTGTTTTCGTCGACGAGAACGGCCATTGTGGCGTCTCCTTCCTTGATGATCTCTTCCCCGGCGACCGGGGTTATGTTGGTCTTGGCGCGCGGGGCTCAGCCCCCGCGCACGGGTATTTCAAACGCCTCAGATGCCCGAGGCATAGCCCAGGTCATAGGCGGTCAGGGTGCGGCCCGGGGTGCCCCTTATCACCAGGATCAGGTTGCCCTTGGCGCCCAGGTTGTAGACGCGCGCGGGCGGGGTGATCCGGTCGGTCATGCGCGGCGCGCCGAAGCGTTCGGTCATGGCCTGTTCCAGCGTGTAGACATTGCCCGGAAAGCGCGCGCTGACGGCGCAGAACGTCCGGCCCTCGGGCGTGCGGGTGACGGCGGCCGAGACAGATTCGGTCGGCGAGAAATTGCGTCCGCCCTCCTCGACCGTCAGGCCCTCGGCCACCATGCGCGCCTTGGCCCCGGCAAAATCGGGGCGGGTCGGGCCGCAGATGCTGTCGTTCAGGACAATGGCCCGGTCGAGGCTGACCGGGTCGGTGCCGGAGCGCGAGATGCCGTCGCCGCCTGTTCCGCAAGCGGCAAGCAGAAGCGTGGCGGCCAGCAGGCCAAGGTTTTTCGAACGCGCCATCGTCAGCCCTTGACGGCTTTCACGATCTTCTGGGCGCCGTCCTTGAGGTCGTCGGCGGCGATCACGTCAACGTCGGAGTTGTTGATGATCTCCTTGCCCTTCTCGACATTGGTGCCCTCGAGGCGCACGACCAGCGGGACCTGAAGCCC